>NZ_JACJTH010000023.1:0-246078 GCF_014698595.1 Synechocystis sp. FACHB-908
TTTGTTGGGCTTAAATCTACTCTATTTAACCATCTGTATATCGAGACTTTTCCTATTTTATATATCTTGGAAGCCTCAGTTATTTTTCCTCCAGCTTCTATATAAGCTACTACTCTTTGCCTCAAATCTAAACTGTAAGCCATTGTTTAAACCTGTTCATCTTGTACACCCCATGATTTTACATTAAATTCTCTCATCGCTAATTGAAATGACTATAACTAAAACTTGCTCCTTTACCCGATCGTTAGATACTCTGTTTAGGTAGCAAAAGCGTAGCAGCGTTACCCATTGTTTTAAAGTATTGAAGGAATTTCTGATGACCTATGACAACACCGATCCCAAACAACATTCATCTTTAAAAGTTATCTATCGTTTTTTGGGAGGGGCTACAGTTGGTGCTCTTGTACTGCTAATTCCTGTGACATATTCGACATTTGACAATTTTGGACTTGTTCAGGTAGGTGTTGCATCATTGCTAGTTACATTATGTGGCTTACTGTCAATTGTTTGGGGTGAAAAATTTATTGACGTGGTAATGCGAATGCTGAATGGTACTGGTCTCTAGGCGAGTGCGATCAAGTAGTTCATTTAGACTAATTGCTAGGTTGTTAACGCCAATTTCCGCAGATCCCCTGCCATCGATTCACCCCCAATAGCCTAAAATGAAGCCTGTTGCCCCAAGAAGCTTTTTCGCTATGGATTTTTTGGAATTTATCACCGCCTGGGAAGGAAAATGGCTTTCCCAACGTACTAATTATAGTTTTGAGCAAAATGAAGCGGGCAATGCCAAATCCGATGTGACGGTGCAAAGGTGGGATAGTCAAACTGAGCTTGGGCGATCGCTCCTGGAGCGGGCCGGGTTAAAAAATCAAGGGGAGTTAATCCTGCTACAACTGAGTTGGGATAATTCCGTAGACTGGGGCAAGTCCAAACAAAAGGGCACCATCTATTATGGCTTTTTACCCGATGCTGACCATGGAGATCGGGGTCAACTATGGCGGGGCACAACGAATTCCAACTTGGCTTTCCTAAGGGGTGATTATCATTTAGGTTCTGATGAATGTTTGACCCTAAATCTAGGGGATGGGGAGACTAGTTTAACGGAAAGGCATTGGTATGCTAGTCCTAATCTCCGACTCCGCACCAGTTTGATCCAGCAGGGAGAAGGTTATAGTCATAGTGCCTTCTATTCTGATATTCGTCGTTTGCCTCCGGCAGAGTAACAGTTATCAAGTACAAGTAATAATTATCCTCAACCCGAACCGATTATTCCATGGCATTTTTTAAAGAAGACCCGGCTTTGGGGGATATGGCCCAGGCTATTCTCGAAACTACTTGGCAAACTTTCCCCCAACTTCAGCGGGATCAAATTGCCTTGACTTGGTTGGTTTATGACGCTCCAGTGGTGGTTAATACCGGGGGGGCGATCGCCGCCAATGAGTTTTGGCAATATCCGGTGCGGGGTTTTAGTTATCGGGGCATTGAACGTATTTATCCCGCCAGTGTGGTGAAATTGTTTTACCTGGTGGCCATGGCGGAATGGTTGGAAGGAGGCATGGTGAATGATTCCCCGGAGTTGGACCGGGCCGTGCGGGATATGATTGTGGACTCCAGCAACGATGCCACTAGCTTAGTGGTAGATATACTCACTGGCACCAGCAGTGGGCCCATGTTACCCCCCGGACCCTTTGAAACTTGGCAGCAACAACGCAATATTGTGAACCGTTATTTTCAATCCTTGGGCTGGGAGGAGTTGCAGAATATTAATGTCAACCAAAAGACCTGGGGTGATGGTTACTATGGCCGGGAAAGGGCCTTTGTGGGGGAACTTTACGAACAGCGCAACATGTTAACCACCAATGCTGTGGCCAGGTTATTACACAGTATCATTGGCGGGGTGGCGGTGTCCTCAACCCGTTCCCAACAAATGATGCAATTACTTAAACGAGATTTAACGGCCGCTCCGGCTCCTTTGGGGGAAGATAACCAAATTACCGGTTTTCTCGGTGAACCATTGCCTAAAGATGCCCAAATGTGGTCTAAGGCCGGTTGGACCAGCCAGGTGCGCCATGATTGTGCCTACATTGAAATTCCCCACCAGAGTCCCTATCTTTTGGTGGTGTTCACGGAAAATTCTGCCCTCGCTGGCAATCGCCGCCTATTGCCGTTTATTTCCCAAGCCTTTGCCAATGCCCACTAAATCAGAGCCATGGCTGCCGATTTTGAAACCTCTAATCGACGCTGGTTAGATAAACTTCCCAGGAATTTAACCGATAGCGCCCGTTCTCTCCATCCCCGTACCCTTGTGGCGGCCATTGTGGTGGGGCTGATTACCGGTGTATTGGGGGCCGGTTTTAAATCCGCTGTGAACAATATGCTCCAGTGGCGATCGCAATTAGCACAAATACTTGCCCCCATACCGCCCTTGGCTTGGCTGGTCACCGCTCTGATCAGTGGTGGCATGGTAGCCCTCAGCTTTTGGTTAATGAAACGTTTTGCCCCGGACACCAGCGGCAGTGGTATTCCCCAAATTGAAGGGCATTTGGAAGGGAAACTTCCCCTGGTCTGGCAGAGGGTCTTGCCTATCAAATTAGTGGGGGGATTTTTATCCTTGGGAGCTGGTATGTTGGCGGGATTTGAAGGGCCAACGATTCAAATGGGGGGAAGCATTGGCCAGATGACTGGGGGGTGGTTCAAGGCAACTCAAGAGAATCAACGAATTTTAATTGCAGTGGGAGCCGGGGCCGGTTTGGCCACCGCTTTTAATGCGCCCCTGGCAGGGGTAGCTCTGATTGGGGAAGAAATGCATCCTCGTTTTCGTAGTCAAACCTTGGCGTACCATAGCCTACTATTTGGCTGTGTGATGGCCACTATTATTCTCAGAATGATTCGAGGGCAGTCCGCCATCATCAGCTTGACTGAGTTTAAACGGGTTCCCCTGGATTCCCTCTGGATGTTCATTATTTTGGGGATTTTATTTGGGGTGATGGGTTACACCTTCAACCGGGGTCTATTCAAAGTACTAGACTGGTTCGATCGCCTGCCGCCCCTAGCAACTAAATGGAAAGGGTTTTTGCTCGGTTCCATCATTGGCATTTTGTCCCTATTTCCCCTACCCCTCACCGACGGGGGAGACAATGCAGTGCTCTGGGCTTTTAACAGTCAATCCCATTTTTCTACACTCATACTGGTGTTTTGTGGCAGATTTTTGTTAACCCTGATCTGCTACGGCTCCGGGGCAATTGGCGGTATTTTTGCCCCCATGTTGGGCATTGCTTCCATTGTCAGTGTAGCCATGGCGAGACATTTCCATTTACTCTTTCCCAGTCAAATTCCTGAACCCGCTGTAATGGCGATCGCCGGCATGGGAGCTTTAGTAGCGGCAACGGTGCGAGCCCCATTAACTGCAATTCTGTTAACCATAGAAATGACGGACAACTATTTTGTGATTTTGCCTTTGTTAGTTACCTGCCTAGTGGCCAGTGTGGTGGCGGAAGCATTGGGGGGTAAACCCATTTATACAGTCTTGCTAGAAAGAACTTTAGCTAAACAAAACCGTGGCTAAGATTTATTGTCTTGACCCCGATTCTTTTAGCGAAGGAAAATCTGGCCTCCCCTTTGAACCTTGGGTAAACCCGTGGGGTCTAAACCCCCGTAACCGCCAAAGAGGTAGGTTTTGTTGGTTAAGCCCTTAGTCAATCCAGCGGTAGAAGAAAACGAAGCTAGCATGATCCAGCGAAGTCAGCAGGGTGATGCTGAGGCCTTTCGTCAACTTTATCGTCGGTACCAGGCTAAAGTACGTTCTACCCTTTATCAACTTTGTGGACAGCATCAACTCGATGATCTAGTTCAGGAGGTCTTTTTCAAAGTGTGGAAAGGATTGCCCAAACTCCGCAATCACAATTTTTTTGCCACCTGGCTTTATCGCATTACTTGGAATGTGGCCCAGGATGCCCGTAAACAATTGGGGCGATCGCGCCAACGGATTCATCAACCCAGTACTGCCTTAGCCGACAACGAAGGGGAAATATCCCTGCAATTGTCTCGGCCCGAGGACAGTCCCGATCTGTTGCAACTCCATTACCAGGATTTGGTGCAGCAAGGCTTGGCTACCCTCAGCTTTGAGCATCGCACGGTGTTGGTGCTCCACGATCTGGAGGATTTGCCCCAAAAGACCATTGCGGAGGTACTAAATTTGCCTGGGGGTACTATCAAATCCCGTTTATTCTATGCTCGGCGGGCCATGCGGGAATTCTTGCAGCAACAGGGAGTTCAAGATGTCTTTTAACCCTTTTAATACCGATCAAGAGACAAAACTGAAGCACTTTTTGCAGGCCCATCGCCCAGGGGTTCCCGCTCCCTCGCCGGCACTAGAGGAGCAGATTTTGCAACGGATCAAGCAATGTCCCCGCCGTTCCTTGACCCCTAGTTTGTCTTGGCAATGGCTGGGGGGAGGAGTTCTACTCTTCGGCCTAGTGGGGGCAGGGCTTTTCGGTTGGCGATCGCCGATGCAAACGGCCGAAGAACCGAACATGGCGGAACTGGAAGCTTTCCTCCAGGAAACTTGGTCTGGCTCCATCTACCCCGACAGCGTCAACGGAGCTAACCAGGATTGGTGGTTACTAAGCGATCCCCCACGGGAATAAGACAATTTGTACTTTTCAATCACTTTTCAGTTAATTTTCTGAGGAACTTGCTCATCATGAAAAACATTATTATCGCCGGTTTGCTTAGCGGTTTAGCTTGTACTGTCAGCACCATGCCCGCCATGGCCCAAAATCAAAATCTGGATTTACATTGGCAAAGTGGCGATACCAGCGAGCAAATGCTAGCCCAATGGGGCTGGGGCAACAAAAAAGGTGGCCAGGGCCAGTGGATGGAATCCCTTGATTTAACTGATAGTCAAAAACAACAACTGGAAGCCATTCGCCAAAAATATCAAGGCCAAATGCAATCTCTGTCGGAGCAAATGCGTACTAGCCAAAATGAATTACGCACTCTGATGTCTGGCAATGGCAGTGACAGCGAAATCCGCGCCAAACACAACCAGGTGGCTAATTTGAGGCAACAACTGGGGGAACTGCGCTTCAACAGTATGCTGGAAAGCCGTCAAGTATTGACCCCGGAACAACGGCAAAAATTTTCCCAATTAATGCAGGAGCGTCGCAATAGTCGTCAAGGTCGCCGGGGCATGGGCAACCAACAATAAATCAGCGATTATTTGACCAATTGATAACGCCGTTTAAATTCCCGTTGTTGCTGATTGTGGTCCACTATGGGTTCTGGATAATTGACCGATCGCCGTGACCCGGGGGTAAGTTTGCCGGTTAACAAGTCCCCCGTGTCGAACCGGGCCAACTGGGGCAACCACGTGCGGATATATTCCCCCTCTGGGTCAAACTTTTGGGCTTGGGTATGGGGGTTAAAAATCCGTAGGGGTTTGGGGTCCATGCCGCTGGAAGCACTCCACTGCCAGCCTCCATTGTTGGCCGCTAGGTCTCCGTCGTAGAGGGTCTGCATAAAATACAGCTCTCCCCATTGCCAATTAAGAATCAGATCCTTAATCAAAAAACTAGCCACAATCATGCGGCAACGATTGTGCATCCAGCCCGTTTGATTCAACTGAGCCATCGCTGCATCAATGATCGGGTAACCAGTTCTGCCTTCGCACCAGGCTTGGAAATGGTCTTGGTTTTCCTCCCAGGGAAATTCCTGAAACGGCGATCGGTAAGGTCCCTGGGCCAATGCAGGAAAGCTGTAAAGGCAATGTTGGTAAAATTCCCTCCAGGCCAATTCCTGTTGCCAAGTTTCAATGCTAGCCCGGGCTTCCTCACTGCGGCTTTGCTCCCACGCTTCTAGGGTAGTCTGCCACAGGGTTCGTGGGGAAATCACACCAAATTTGAGAGCGGCACTCAGTTGAGAAGTGCCATCTAGGGCTGGGAAATTACGATTTTGCTGATATTCCTCCAACCCATGGGCCACAAACCAGTCCAATCTTTGCTCAGCTGCTTCTTCCCCCGGTGTTAATGGGAGAGGTTGATCCCAGATAAAACCTAAATCCGCTAACTGGGGTATGGCCAGGGGCTCTAAAGGAGCTAATTTTTCCTTTTCTGCTGGAGTTAAACCCTGTAAATCCTTGGGCGTGGGTACCGGACTTGTTTTGGGCAGTTGGGACCAATTTTTCCAAAAGGGAGTGTAAACCGTGTAGGGGCTGCCCGCTTGGGTCAGCACTTCCCCTGGATGGTGCATGAGTTGATCCCATTCCGTGGCGATCGCCAAACCCCTTTCCCGTAGAGCCTGGGCCACTGCTAAATCTCGCTTTTGGGCGTAGGGTTCCGTGTCTAAAGTCCAAGTAACACCGTGGGCACCTAAGGTATTGGCCAATTTGGGCAACAACTGCACCGGATCTGCTTGGAAAACCAACAACTCACTACCGAGGCGCTGGTAATGATCCTGTAAAGATTGTAGGCAACCGAGCAGGTAAGCCACCCGGGCCGGAGCCATATCTTCCGCTTGCAGAATTTTGTTATCCAGACAAAAGACACCGACAATTTTGGCAGTTTTTTGACGGGCCTTGGCCAAAGCTAAATGATCATTAAGGCGTAAATCCCGGCGGTGCCACAGCAAAATTAGGGGATGGTCAGACTGGTCAGACATGGGAAACAAAATCAACTGCCTCCCCATTGTGCCGTTTTCCCTAGCTTGTTACTAGGCAGGGGAGCTCAAATGGTTTTTCCAGAGAATTAGGGCATCCTCCCCATCGGGGTAATAACGTTTTCTGCACCCCGCCAACTGAAACCCAAATTGATGGTAAAGGTCCATGGCAGCCTGATTGGATGCCCTCACTTCCAAAGTAGCCCTTTCCAATTGTCGGTGTTCCGCCGTTGCTAAGAGGTTCTGAAGAAGGATTTTTCCCAATCCCTGCCGGCGATGGGCCTGGGCCACAGCTAACAAAGTGATGTGGGCTTCTTCTAAAATTTGCCAAAATGCCCCCATGGCCACCAAGTTCCCCCTGGCTATTAAACGAATTCCCAACAGAACACTGTGGTCACTGTCCCATTCCCGCTCGTAACCCGCTAACGTCCACATGCCCCCCAAACATTGCTGGTCTAACTGGGCAAACTGGGGCAGTTCTTCCCTGTGGGGCCAAAAAAGATCATATTTGGGGCCAAGAAGCGAAACCATCAAGTTTTTACCTGCTCTTGCAGTTTTAATTCCAATTCTTTCAGTTGTTGCCGTTGGGTTTCCAGCTCAATTTGTCGCTTAGTCAAATCTAGATTTTTAGCGGCCATTTCCTGACGCCAAGCTTCTACCCTCCTCTTTTCCTGTTTTACCAAAGAGGAAAGAGCTTGATCCGAGGAAAAACCATTGGCATTGGGGACAATTTCCAAAATTTCCAGTAGCCAGTCCAGCCCATCCCGAATTTGTTCTACTTGCTGGTCGGCATCGGTTTGAACCAACACCAAAGACCCCTCAGTCCAATGGTCTGGGTTGCCCAGGGGCAGGGTAAAGTTGCTCCTTTGCCAACACTGATGATTCTGGCAACTGGCCAAAACCGTTAGTTGATGACAATTTCCCTGCTGGTCAATGGTAATTTGGGCGAAGTGTAACATTATTTTCCCAGGCTCGGGCCCATAGCCTTATTTTCCACAGTTTAAGCCATTGTTTGCTCAAGCTATGGTGGGGTTTACCGAAATTAAACTCTAGGGGCGCACTAGTTCCTTCTGCACGGTGGAAGTGCTCTGGGGATTGGGGGTATCGGTGATGAGTCGGGCCCCCCGGCCTCTGGTGAAATAATTCCAACCCCATTGCAACATGACAATTAGTTTATTGTCGAATTCAATCAGGTAATAAACGTGGGCCCAAACCCAGATCATCCAAGCCACCAAGCCGGTAAATTGGGCAAAACCAAGGTCAACCACCGCTTTATTCTGACCAATCACCGCTAGACTACCGTAGTCAATGTAGCGAAAAGGAACCATGATTTGTTCTTTTTCCGCTAACCGGGCAGGAATGAGTTTGGATAAATAAGCTGCTTCCTGCATAGCCACGGGGGCCACACCGGGTAGGGGTTGATCACCTTGGTGGGAATAATTAGCCAAATCCCCCAGGACAAATATATTATCAAAACTGGCCACACTCAAATCCGGGTTGACCACTACCCGACCGGCCCGGTCTAACTCGGCCCCAGTGCGATCGCCAATGATTTTACCGAGGCTAGAAGCCCTGACCCCAGCGCCCCAGAGCACCGTTTTTGTCACAATGGTTTCAGTTTGGCCGTTGTTATGCACCGTCACCTGTTCCGGGTTAATGTCAGTCACCATTCTTTCAGTCAACACCGTTACCCCTAGGTCTTCCAAATCCCGTTGGGCCCTGGCCGATAATTGGGGTTTGTAGGGAGGCAGTACTCGATCAACCCCTTCAATGAGCAAAATTTTTGCCTGCCTAGTGTCTATGCGATGAAAATTATCCTTGAGGGAACTATGGGCAATTTCGGCGATCGCCCCTGCCAATTCCACCCCGGTGGGCCCCGCCCCGACAATGACAAAGGTTAACCAAGCCTGTTGTCTTTCTGGATTACTTTCCTTTTCCGCCGCTTCAAAAGCCGCAAAAATTCGTTGGCGTATGGTCAAAGCATCTTCAATGGTTTTTAAACCCGGAGCCAGGGCAGCCCAATGGTCATTGCCAAAGTAATGATGACTAACCCCAGTGGCCACCACCAGCCAGTCGTAGGCAATAGGGGCATGGTCCTCCAACACCACTTTTTGCTTATCGGGGTCGATGTCAATGACCTTATCCATCAACACTCGAATATTTTTTTGTCCCTTTAGTACTCCCCGCAACGGTGAAGCAATATCCGCTGGGGAAAGACTACCCGTGGCCACCTGGTACAACAAAGGTTGGAAAAGATGGAAATTCCGTTTGTCAATCAGGGTAATATCCACCGGCGATCGCCGTAAATTTTTTGCAGTGTAAAGACCGGCAAAGCCGCCCCCGACAATAACCACATGGGGACGACGGGGAGAGGTGGGGGAATTCATAGCAACGGCGAAAATATTACGATTTGTTAATGGTAATCATTTCCTTGGGGATTACCGGTAATGGTTGTTACAAAGATATCGATTATTCTTGGCCAAACCCTGACGTTGGAACGTGTTTGGAAAGTTTTATTCCATCCTCTAAATTAACTCACTAAGGCTCCGGCAATACTGGGGGACTTTCAGTCAGTGTCCCCCCAAATTTGGGGGTCAAGGGGGCTTTTAAACAGGCTCTTAGATTCAGTTTAATGGTCTTACTTTCGGCAATAAAATTATGCTCAATACTCCATTGCAAAGGTTTTTAATCACAGAAAAAAGCAGTTAGCCTTTATCAAGAATATTTCTTGGGGGAATGGGGTTGCCTTGGTAAAAAGATTGTTTAAATTTGCCCAAACCAGCCCAGAGTGCAAAACCTAAGCCAGTCAACACTGTCAAGCCCAATCCCAGAGCGAAATTAGGAGCTAAGCCTAAACTAGCCACTGGCAAGCAAACCAAGCAGATAATGGCGATCGCGAGGCTCCCGGTTTGAATTTTTTCAATGTTAGCAAGGGCATTGCGGCAACTGTGGCAATGTTCAGTGTGGGAATGGTAACGATCCATTAATTGCTCTACCGATTGGCGATCAGGTAACGGACTATCCCCAAAGGGTTTGACTTGATATTGCTCAATCCAACGGTGAAATTCCGCCACAAACAAATCTGCTTTAGTGGGTAAGTAACAATCTTTTTCATAATTGGGCGATCCGCCTTTGCCCTGCACAAATCTTTCTTGGAAATGGAGAAAAATTTGGTCATCTTCCAACACCCGGTTTTGTCCTAAATGGGAATACCAACGGGGCGTGAAACCAATTACTAACCGGGGAAACTTACTAGGAAATTTAAAAGGAAAACGGGCGAATAAACGACACTCCCCTGGGCGAATCGGAGTAGCGTAAACCACCGTTAAAGTTCGACCAAATTGCTTTGAAGTTAAATCATGCCACATCAACCCCGGCGCAATGAAAGTGGTGGTTTGCTTGCCCAACGTACCTTTTCTTGGTCCCTCTTCCCAAATGCCGGTAAATCCCTGACGATCGCCATGGATAATCTCCAAATCCACCGGACTAACGTTACTGCGTTTACCAACGGTTTTATGGTGGGTGTAGGGAATATGGCTCGAATCCAACACATTTTCCATCAGGGTAAAGGCGTCGTAGGGCAAATCCCGAAAAGTATTGAGACAAACCCATTCAGACTGATCCCCATCCAACACATCCACCAAGGGGAGGGCAACTTTTTCTGCTTGATCAGTTTCCCCAGGAAAAGCAAAGAGCAAACCTTGAGCCACTTGGGTTGGCAGGGAACGCACACAGGCCCGTTTACTGGTGTGGGCTTGGCCTCCGGTATGTTGTTGAGGAATCGCTTGACATTGCCCTGATCCCGCAAAAGTCCAACCGTGGTAAGGACATTCCAACTGGCCAGCCTTGTTAATCCTACCTTCCGAAAGGGGGGCCAAACGGTGGGGACATTGATCGGCGTAAACCCGCCATTGTTGACTATTCGCTTCCCACCAGATCACCAAATCTTCTCCCAGCAGGGTAAAACGAGTTGGTTTGCGTTTGTCCAAATCCTCCTCGTAAGCCAGGGGATACCACACGGCCCGACAATCAAATTTGCTTTGGTCTAGTCCCCCTGCTGGAAAGGGAGCGTTGGCAACTGGAGCTTGGGCAGAGGAGGTTAACAAACTGGTCATAGGAAGAATTAGTGGATTCTCAGTCAGGGCACAGCCATAACCATTGGTGAATTATTAAGAATTGTAACGATTATTTCCAGTCTTTGGCTCCATTAAAAAACGACCGCCTCTCGCAAAAAGTTGAGCATGGCGATCGCCGTTATTGGAGTTATTAGTTCAGGAATCCCGAGCCATCGGGCAAGCAGGAATACCGGAATCTGACTAGTATTCTACTCTCGTATTTCCAAGGGTTGGGGGCAAATTGAACTCAAGCAGGGCAAGGAAATTTTTTCCACCATGGGGGTAAAACCGAGCCATTGGTGGGAAAGCTCCGCAAACTGTTGGGGGCAGCCACTGACAGTGAAACGGGTGGCAATGGACATTTCCGAATTCCGCAGTCCCATCACTTCCAATTCCTGACGGGCCGCTTTGACCACATGGCTGGCCGGGTCTACTAGGCGGATATGGGAAGGCAAAATCTGCTGAAAGACGGGGGTTAAATGACGATAGTGGGTACAACCAAATACCAGGGTGTCAATGTCTGCATCCAGAAGGGGTTGTAAATAGCCCTTGGCCACCTCTAGGGTGTAGGGGTCATGGAGGCGGTTTTGCTCAATTAGGGGCACAAATTCTGGGCAGGCCATTTGCCAGACCAATGCATCAGGGGTGATCTCGTGGATGGCATGGCGATAGGCGTTGCTGGCCGCAGTGGCGGGGGTAGAAATAACACCGATGCGCCGACCTTGACGCACTGCCGCCCGGGCCCCGGGGAGAATCACTCCCAAAATTGGCATATTGAATTCCTGTTGCACGGTTTCCAGGGCCAGAGCAGAACTGGTGTTGCAGGCCATGATTACCATTTTCACTTCCTCTGCTGCCATCCAAGTAAGGATTTCCCGGACATATTGGAGGATTACTTGCGGGGATCTTTTGCCGTAAGGTAGCCGTGCCGTATCGCCAAAATAAAGAATTGACTCTTTAGGTAATTGTCGATACAGCTCACGTAGAACGGTTAACCCACCCACACCACTATCAAAAACGCCAATTCGGCTACGCTGGGGCTCACGCATTTTGTATGGAACTATACCTGTTAATTAAGGAAAGATGCTTGTCATTGAAACACGAATAATAGATGAAGTAAATAGGTTTTGGTCACCATATCCTTCATATAAGTCAAGTTTCTCTGAATTTGAATTCTATGGACGAATAAGTCCTACCTTTGTTGCAGATACTCCAAAACTCCCCTGGCGATCGCCTGGGCCATCTGTTGCTGAAAATTGGGATCCGTAAGTTTGTAATTGTCTTCATTGCCGGTGACAAAGCCCATTTCCACTAGGGTGGAGGGCATGCGGGAATTCCGTAGAACGTAGAATCGAGCCTGGCGTACCCGGCGGTCCCGCACATTCAGGGAATTAACCACATTGCGATGGATTGCTTGGGATAGACCTGCATTACCATGGTAATAAATCTCAAAACCATTCACATCGGGACGGCCCATGCCCATGGAGTTGGCGTGAATACTGACAAATAAATCCGCTCCGGCTCGGTTGGCCATGTCGGTACGGCCCTGGAGGCTAATGAAATAATCCCCCGTGCGGGTCATCAACACCCGGACCCCCTGTTGCTCCAAATATCGTTGCAAGTATTGGGAAACAGCCAGGACTACATCTTTTTCTTGCACGCCTCGGATACCTATCGCCCCGGGATCCTTACCTCCATGGCCGGGATCCACCACCACCAAACGGCCTCCCCGAGGAACGGATGGTAAATTACCGGCAGGGGGATTGCTCCACTCCGGGGGAAAACTGGGGGTGGCATTGGCCGGCGGGGGCTGGACAGCAATGGAGATTTGATCCCCGCTATTCCCTCTGGGTGGATTGTTAGCAGGTAAATTTCCCGTAGGACGACTGGCAGTGGTATCGGAGATCAATTCCAGGGCATAAAGACTGCCCCCAGAACGGAACAGACGGCCAAAGCGACGGCCAGTGTTGGGCCGGACCAGAATTAAAACTGAATCGTTCGTTTCCTGACTAATATTAAGCTGATAAAGGGGGCCCCCAGTGGCCAACTCTGGACTTTGGAACTGGGGAGACAGTTGGGCCCGGTCTAAACGAATTTCGTAGTTACCGGTTAAACGATTGAAATTCCCCCTAGCATTAATTTGGCGATCGCCCCGGATGATCAATTGGCTATCATCCCTGGTCACTTCAATGGCAGTGATATTGGCGAGATTGCGGTTGGAAGCCTGACTTACTAGGCGATCATTAGGGCTTCTATTACCAGAAGAACTAGGGGAAGAATTGGAAGTGTTGTTACTGACCGGAACGGCCGCCGATCCAGGCGCTGGGTTAGCCCCCCCAGACCGGCTAATCTGCTTTGGGAGCAGCACTACGCCTCCCCCAACCCGACTATAGTAAGCATTCCAGCCGCCCCCACTGTCCGCCAGGGCCAGGGAAAGGCGGGGATTATTGGGATTATCGGAAAACTTAATTTCTTCAACACCGTATTGTCCCACGGGCAAAGACTGCCCCACCAAACTTTCTGGCAGCACCGCCCCATTGAGCTCAAAGTTAACCGTGGATTGGCGAGCATTGGGTTGGATGCGGATACCACTGTTATCGCCATTTTTATCCAGACGCACAAAAAGTCCGTTGCCAGTGACCTGTAAGTACTGCTGACCGGTGCTGGGGGGGTTAGCGGCACTCAAATTCTGAGTAGGCAGAGAAGATCCGTCGGGATTGGGACCAGGGGCATTATTGTTGCTGGCGGGAGCCAATTCTGGGGTAGGTAATTCCACCACCCATTGAGTCGGGGTAATGCCCCGGACTTTAACCTGTTGGGGATCAACGGTGTAGCCCGCATCCAGTTCAATCACCACCCTGGTGGTAAAACTATCCGGTTCACCGATGCGAATTTCCCTTACCCTTCCCCCTCCAGCTTGCCTGACGGTGGGGCCCCTCAAGGTTGTACCGGGCAAATCCACCACAATGCGGGTGGGATTGGGGATCAGTTGGGCTGTGGGCTGAACCCGGGAATCGGTGTAGAAAGTCAGCCGATTCTGGGACGCATTGAAATTCCAGTTAACTAACTGCCCCGCCATGGCTGGCAGACTGGTTAACAAGACCGACAGAAAGGTAAGAGCAAAACCAGGCAATCTTGACATAGGGACTTCTCAACTCAATAAACCGCTAAACCAACCTGTTGCCTTCCCCCGGATGACCCGTCTAGGGCATGGGGGTGGTAATAGGCCATTCAGCGGATTGTTAGGGGCCGCCGCCAACGGGAACATTAATCAAAACGGTGTGGCGTATAGTCTTGGGAGATAGTAACCGCAATACAGTTCCCAAAGCAAGCAAGCAGAGCCTTTCGGGCCCCGAGCAGCCCTTTCCCCCCAGCCACCATTTCGGCGATCGCCAGGGAAGGCAGGTTTTTTAGACGACGTTTCCCTCAGGAAGGTTCATTTTTGAGCCAATCCCCCAGGGGGCGGGTCAGCCAATTCAAGCCCACAGTCAGTTGATGTTGCCAAGTGGGAAAACGGTAGAGATAGACCAAACGACGAGCCAACAAGGCGGCGGGGCCACTTAATTTAATGCCCAAACCACTCAGCACAGCGCCATCGGTGCCCAGGGCCAACATTTCCCCTAGGGGTTGATAACGACAGGGCAGCAGGGGACGGCCGGTTAAGTTAGCCCAAATGTTCCAGGCACAATAGTCCGTCTGTTGGAAGGCTCCTTGGGCCGTGGTGGGAATTAATTGTCCACTAGCATCCCGACCTTCGGCTCCGTCCCCCAAGGCAAAAATGTTAGTTTTTCCTTCCACCTGTAGTTGGGCATTGGTTCTAAGCTGGCCTTGGTCGTTATGGGGCAGGGCTAAATTACGAATCAAAGGAGAAACGGTGGTGCCCACAGTCCAAAGCACCAAGTCCACTGGAATTACATCTTCCTGCTCTCGGAACTGGAGGGTGACATCGGTGGCGGTGATGGCGGTAACGGTGGTTTCCGTATCCACCCAAATTCCCTTGGCGGAAAGACTGGCCTGGGCCTGTTGACGATTGAACTCCGGGGACATGGCTAAAATTTCTTTGCCCCGCTCAATAATGCGGATGCGGCCCCGTTCCCCTAGGCGATCGCCGAGTTTGGCCGCTAATTCCACCCCGCTGTAGCCCCCACCAACAATAGCAATACGAATTTTCTCTGCGTCGGCTTGTTCCAGTGATTTTAATTTTTGCTTGAGTTTATAGGCATCTTCCAGGGTGCGGAATCCCAAACCATAATCCTTTAGCCCCGGCAGATTTGGCAGGGGAGTTTGGCCCCCCAGGGCAATGACTAACTGATCAAACGCTAAACTTTCGGTGCCCTTGTCCTGGTCATTTAACAACACTTTTTGGTGGTCAAAATCAATGGCGGTCACTTCCGCCTGACGAAAAATTACCCCCGATTCCGCTAAAAGTTCTACAAAAGGAGGGGCAATTTCCCAAGTTTGCATTTCCTCTGTTACCAGTTCGTAGAGGAAAGGGGCAAATAAAAACCGATCCCGTTGGTCGACGAGGACAATTTCCGGTGGGGTATGGCCCTCCCAGGATAGTTGACCGAGGCGTAGAGCGGTGTAAAGTCCGCCAAATCCTCCCCCTAAAATACAAATCCGTGGTCGAGCGTCCGTCATAATCTCTGCCAGTGGTGAGGGCTTGTTACATTTTGTAATCAAATTGCTCCTATTCTAGCCGTTTGAGCATGGCGGCGCGGGCTTGTTGGGCGAGGCAGTCATCCAAGGGAGTTAACTGCACCGAATCCTGATACTTCTTCTCCAACGCCGTGCGGATTAACCAATCAGCTAAAAAGGGATTTTTGGGCAACAGAGGGCCATGGGAGTAAGTGGCGATCGCCTTTTGGTGGAAAGCCCCCTCAAAGCCATCTTCGCCGTTGTTGCCATAGCCGGTTTTAACCTTACCCAGGGGAGAAACGGTTTGGAGATAGGTGCGGCCGCCATGGTTTTCAAAGCCAATGACAATGGGAGTTTCCCCGGTCATAGCCTGTAATTCTTGCCGGAGGGGTTCAGCGGTAATTTCAAACACTACGTTACCAATGCAGCGTTTTGCTTCTGGTCCTGGATGTTTACTGACCATATCCAGCAGTCCCAAACCCTGAATGCGTTGCCCTAAGGCAGGCTCGTAATAATGCCCCAGCAGTTGGGGAGAACCACAGGTGAATACTCCGGGAATGCCATCGTCTAACTGATTTTTCAGCGCCTCTGCTTTGGATCCTTGCAAATCCCGCATGACAATTTCCTGTTGGCGATCCTGGGCCCCGCCCCCCACAATTAAGTCGGCTTGGAGAAACAGTGCCGCCTCGCTGGTCTGTTCCAGGGGCAGAATTTTCACAGGGATATCCCGCCATTGACAACGACGTTGGATGCAAATGACATTGCCCCGATCGCCGTAGGTGCTCATGAGTTTGGGATAAAGCCAGCCGATTGTTAATTCCATACTTTATTTTCATTGGGGAGAGATTAATCCCTGGGAGCAAGACACGGTTCGGATGTAAATCTTGGCACCACTGACTACAATAGTCGAGAAAATCTTCCCATTTTCCCTAGGCATTTTCCATGTTGCCGTTGATTTTACCCGCTCTCCTTTCCCTCTCCCCCGCCGCCCATCCCTTGAATCCTCACCCCAATGCCATGGTTGCTTCCATAAATTACACTGACCTCAGCTTTGAACAGGCCATTGCCCATAGCCAGGCATTATTGCTAGAAATTGCGGCAAATAATCTTACTGACCAGGAAATGACCACGGCGATCGCCAATTTGGTCGCCACTGAAAACGGGGCCCGGGGATTTTTTGTTACTTTTCTCACTGCCCAGAATTTTTCCCTGGCGGATCAACCAAACCCGGCCTTAATGACCGCTCTAGGTTCCTCTCCGGCGATCGTAGGAGAACTTTTGGTAAAAAATCTGGCCATGGCCACCGCCACAGCAATTCTCCACCAAAGAGCGGGGGACGGGGAGGCGGCCCAGGGTTCCCAGCAGGTGGCCCAACGGACTCAGACCTTAATCAACGAGCTATCCCTACCCGGCTTACCAGAAAAATTGACCGAGTTGGAACAGAGTTTAGACGGCCCCGGGCCCTACGAAGCCTTTTTGCAACGGTGGAACTATGACCAAGAGCAGCGGGAAGCCATTCGCCAGGCGATCGCCCAGGTTAAATAGTTACCCCAAAATGGATTGAGGCCGAGGGTTAGGACTACGGCAAGTTATCCGCTCCGGCCCATTTGTCTGATTGGAAAAAAAGGGAAAATTTTTCGTCAGGGGTTGACAATCCCCGGCACAACTGATGTAATGGTAAAAGTCTGAAAAACCTGGGTCTGTAGTTCAATTGGTTAGAGCACCGCCCTGTCACGGCGGAAGTTGCGGGTTCGAGCCCCGTCAGACCCGTTAAAAGAGAGCAATAATCCTTCAACGAGCCCCCCTGAGTCTTTCCACTATTTTGCTTTCGGCTGCCAATCTTTGATATTCCAAGTGGGACGATCCCAGGGAGTTAACGCCACCCCATCCAGGCGATCGCCTACTCCCACCACACTGGCTCGATGCACCACGGGTACCAAAATATAATCATCCACTAACAAATCGTTCATTTGAATGAATAGTTGTTGGCGCTTTTCCGGGTCCAGTTCAGCCACTGCTTTTTGCCAGAGTTGGTCGTATTCGGCACTACAGTAACGCCCATAATTGTCCCCACTCCATTGATTCTCGGCGGTGGGAATGGCCCCACAGGTGAAGGTTTGCATATATTTGCTCGGATCCGGGTTAGTGTTGCCCGTGGTGAACATAGACAAATCCCCCTGAAATCGTTCCAAAGTATCGGGGTTGGCCGGATCACCGGAAAAGAACACACTGGGGTCAATGCTTTTCAGTTCTACCCCCACGCCGATCGCCTGGAGAGTTTGTTTAATTACCTGTTGGGTCTTTTGCCGCAGGGGATTAACGCTGGTTTGGAATACCATTTGCAACTCAATGCCATCCTTGTCCCGAATACCGTTGCCGTTGCTGTCCTTCCAACCCGCTTGGTCGAGTAATTGCTGGGCTTCGGTGGGATTAAATTGGAAACTCGTATTTTGGGAAGCATACTGCTGGGGTAAAACCAGAACGTTGGCCGTGGGCTGTCCGGTGACACCATAGAGTTGCTTGGCAATTAAATCCCGGTCAATGCCTAGAGTTATAGCTTTCCTCACCAAGGGATCCTGCAAAAAGGGATGGGGAAACTTCACCGAGGAGCGATCGCCATTGGTGCGCGCAGGATCGGGATCGCTGAGATTAAATATTACCCGTTCACTCAAACTGCCTAAATCTGCCACAATTTCCCCTTTGCCGCCTTGGGCCAAGGACTGGAGGATATTGTCCTCCACCTGTAAATTGAGGGCAAAATCCGCATCCCCAGTTTGCAGTACGGCCCGGGCCGCGGAGGTAGCATCTCCCCCACCCTTAATTTCCACCTGTTGGAAACCGATATTTTTCCGGTCTCGATAATGGGGATTAACTTCATACAACACCACATCCCCTGGTTTAAAACTGGTGACCCGATAGGGCCCAGTACCGATGGGCAACAGATTTGCCGGTGCCTGCCGCGCCTTTTCCCCGACAAAATCTTTATAAATGTGCTGGGGCAAAATCATCCCTTCACTGCCCACAAAGGGTAAAAACCAAGCTGGGTTGGGTTCCTTAAAGGTTATTTTGACTGTATTTTTGTCCAACGCTTCCACCTTGGCGATCGCCTCATAGGTACCAGTGCTGGTGGCCCCAGTTTTGGGATCACTGAGGAATTTGTAAGTGAACGCCACATCCTCCGCCGAGAAGGGTTGCCCATCAGACCAGAGCACATCAGGCTTTAACTTCCAGGTGACGGACAAACCATCCGCCGCCACGCCGCCATTTTCTACGCTGGGAATTTCCGCCGCCAAAAACGGGACTAGGTTGCCTTCTTGGTCAAAACTTGCCAGGGGTTCCAGGGCAATACGACTAGCTTCCGCATCCTTAAAGCCCGTAGCCAAATGGGGATTTAAAATCGTGGGAGCCTGCCAAGAGAGAATTTTCAGGGTTTCTTGACCATTCTGCTGAGAGTTACCATTGCCGACATTGGGGCTACCACAGGCAAACAATAATAAGGGCAACAGCCCCCCAATTAGTTTTTGGCAAGAACGAGACTTAACGGTGGCGGGAAGATTTAGCAACACAGGCAACAGGGATAATCAAGGCTTAATTTCGCTAGATTGTCCCCTGATTAGAGTCTGTTTGCAAAGTTTTGGCCTTTGATCTCCGTCATTCCGGTTCAGCTCCGGTAACTTTTCTCCCCTAACGATCTTGGTAGCCCATGCCATTGGCCTCCGCATAGCGCTCCATGAAACGGATAAAGCGTTCCCAATGATCATTTTTAACTAGGTCAAAACTGCACTGGGCACCCCGCAGTTCATCCCCTTCGTCTCCACCAAAAATAAATTTTACTGACGATGGTTCAATTTCCATCGCCCCCTCTTCGTCAGCAAGACGTAAATGGCCGTTAAACCTTTGGGTAAAACTCTGAAACTTTTCGATCGCCTGGAGACGTTCAAAGGTCATCACCACAGTGCGAGCGCCGGTAGTAGAATTGCGGCGGAGGCTGACATTGCTGAGTTCTTCGGGGAGATCAGCAAAAAATTCGATGGTGGGAGTGAGGGTCATCATGATTCACACCGGAATGGGATTTCTTTGATCCTAACAACTTTTACTAGAGCCGGTCAGGACAGTTTAACTACTACCGGAGGGGTGGAAGGTCTGTGATCCCCGGTCGGAGTTTACCCAAGGAGCGGAGGGGTTTGCGCTGTGGCCCATGTCTCCGTTGGGCTTGGACAAATAGTTCATTGCCAACCTTGCCCGATCGCCAAGGAAGCCATAAATTGAAGGGGTCTTAATCTTGACCAATTACCGGAATTTTCTCATGGGTGCGCTATTGGCTGTGTTGCTATCGGGGATGGTTTGGTTTGCTGCCCTACCAGGCTTTGAACAAATCTTTGCCGGCTCCCCACCGGAAAACTTAGGGATCACAAGTGGACAATTAGCCCCCTGTCCCGACATGCCCAATTGTGTGAACAGTCAAATTAGTGCTGATTCTATCCACGCCATTGAGCCCCTCCATTACCAAGGAGATTTGGCCAATGCCCGTAATTTGTTAACGGAAATTTTGGGGGTAGTGCCCGGGACTACCATTGTGCAATCCCAAGATAATTACATTCGGGCAGAAGTCCGCAGTCGTTTGATGGGTTTTGTCGATGACCTCGAATTTTATTTCCCTGGCGATCGCCCTGTGATTGAAGTCCGTTCCGCATCCCGGTTGGGGGAATCGGATTTGGGGGTTAACCGCCGCCGTTTAGAACAAATCCGTTTGGCCCTAGCAGATCTAGAACAAGGCAATTAGAACATTGTTCAAAAACTAATCGCCGCAGTTTTCACAGACCCCATGGACGGTAATTTCATAACGTTCCGCCTTGAGTCCCACCCTGAGTTTGCCTAGGTCCACCGCTGGTAACTCCTCCCAATCCACATCCTCTATCGCCCCGCAATGACGACAACAAAAATGATGGTGGGGCTCCACATTGGCATCGTAGCGACAGACCCCTTCTTCCAATAGAACTTCCCGGATTAATCCCACAGATTGCAAAGCCTTGAGGGAACTGTACACCGTGGCCTGGGAAGACGTGGGGGCAGCTTGATTAAGGTCAAACAATAACTGTTCTGCGCTGGGATGATCCCGACGTTGGAGTAGATTGGCATAGACCCCATAGCGCTGGGGAGTAACCCGCAGCCCCCGCTCCTTCAGCGTTTGAATAATTTCTTCTCTGTTTAAGGGCATACTGTTCCTCCTAACATCGGTGCGGCAACATTCGCTGATTTTTGATGGGTAAGTCCCTCTGGGCAAACCTCAGGAACCATGGGTCCTGGCCAGCACACCAATGATAATGATCCGCACTGTTTGGCTATAGTCTATCTAGCTTAACATTTTCTAGAAGGACTATTAGATAGAATAATTATAAAAAAAATATTAATTTTTAAGCTTGACTTATTTCTATCTCAGAACTATTCTGAGAAAAGAGGGCAAGCATTGATGAAAAATGCTCCATCCCCTCAGAAAAATTTAGTCGTTTAGATAGCCAGAGGTAACCATGACCCCCGAACGAGTTCCCAGTGTAGTGTTCAAAACCCGTGTCCGTGACGAATCTGTACCTGGTCCCAATCCCTACCGTTGGGAAGACAAAACCACTGAACAAATCTTTGGTGGCAAAAAGGTTGTGCTTTTCTCCCTACCCGGTGCCTTCACCCCCACCTGTTCTTCTAACCACTTGCCCCGCTACGAGCAGTTGTTTGAAGAATTCCAAGCCTTGGGAGTAGATGACATCATCTGTCTATCTGTGAACGATGCCTTTGTTATGTTCCAATGGGGCAAACAAATTGGTGCCGACAAAGTGAAATTACTACCCGATGGTAACGGCGAATTCACCCGCAAAATGGGTATGTTGGTGGAAAAATCCAACCTCGGTTTCGGGATGCGTTCCTGGCGCTATTCCATGTTTGTCAACGATGGCAAAATCGAAAAAATGTTTATTGAGCCTGAGTTCGGTGACAACTGTCCCGTAGATCCCTTCGAGTGTTCCGACGCTGACACCATGTTGGCCTACCTCAAAGGTGCTGAAGCGCCCGGGGTTTCTGAGCCCGTTAAAGCTTTTGTCGGCTAAGTCTGTCAGAGCATTTCAATGTGATTACTTGACTGAAACCTAACGAATCAAAACAAGGCAGTGTTATTCCCTCAGAATGGCACTGTTTTTTTGCTCAAATTTTCCTCTGTTAAACCCCAATCACCTCCAACTTCTAGCCCCGCGGTGTCCGTTTCCCCTTGCACTATCAGGCCGTGACCCACAGATCCCAATTGCAAATACAAATAGCCCCTAGTGGTATCTCGGCAGTTGAGTTGTAAGCCCTGGGCGGTGGGAGTGTGGACTAAACTGCCTTTTTTATCTGTTTTTCCGGACAACTTGACCCAATACCTATCATTGCTGGCTTTTAATTGCCAACGGCCCCAGGGAGCTACTTGCCAAGTGACTGTGCCATGGCCCGGGCCAAATTCGTAAAAATTACCTTGGTGATGTAAGCCAATTAAAGCTACCTCTTCGGGGCGACCAAGAACAATCCGTTCCCCGCCAGCGGCAGTGACGCTCAGTCCTGGATGGTCAGGAAAATAATTTGCTTGGAGCCAAAACCAGCGGGAGGGAAAGGAGTGACCCCAATTTTTTTCGGCATAAACTAGGGCGTGGTCAAATTCATACTGTTCCCTCTGCCATTTCAGCCAGCCGTGCGCTCTACCTTGGGCTAAAAGAATTTGCCAACCGGGATCAAACAAGGGTAAAAAGGAAAGCCAACCCGCTGTAGCCCGAGGAAATCGGTTAGGACTCCCCCAAGTTACTTCCGGTTCTACGGTGAACTGCCAACGACAATGGCGATCGCCATGAATGATTTGTCCTTGGTGCTGATTTTGATGGATTTGATAACCTTCCTTGACCGTGGCAAAAAATTCTTCGGAGAGTAGGGGTTTCGCCTGCCTGTTATCCCTACATTTTCCCCAATGCCCTAGGGCAAACTGGCGAGGACTGGCCCAAAATTTTTTTACCGAGGGAAATGTCCGCCAAACAAGTTGGTCTTCCTGATTTTCTTGTTTTTTCGTAGCCGGCCCTAAAATTTGCACAGCACCGCCGCCGTAATGATGATCGCTAGCAGGATTTTCGATGGAGTACATAAAAGCAAAACTTTCCCCGGATTGGGGCAAAAGCAGGCGCACGTACCAACCTTCAAAGAAAGGTGATTGACCTTGCCAATGGTAACCACTGTGGGGCGGAAATTTCATGGAGATTGAGAGAATTTATGATGCTAATTGAAGAAGATACTAAATAGTTCTAAAAACCCTAAAAAATAGTATTAGAAAAATTAGGTAACCACAGAGCCAAGGGATACAGCAAGTACTCTAAGAAAAATAGCTTCCAAATAAACTGATAAAAACTAGCAATTTCGGTTTTGCTTTCTAAGTGTACATCTCGACTCCGCCACCAGAGTAAGGCTAATAAGCACAAATGGGAAACAATCAAGAAAGCAGTATTTAAAGGCATAGCCGCCCATAAGCCCCAGATTGCCATGGCTAAATAACAACCAGTGAGTAAAATTAAGGTTCCCCGAAAAACGTTTTGTTTGCCGATTTGCAAAGTTAAAGTTTGAATCTTAAATTGCCGATCGCCTTCCATATCTGGCACATCTTTAAAAATGGCGATCGCCACGGTGAAAACTAAGATAAATAAAGTCAAAACCCAGATGGGGGTTATTAAAGTGGGGGGATAACCTAAACCAATTCTAAAAAATAAAAATAAGCCCAAGTTAACCACAATTCCCCGCACCGTCAGAATACACAGGGCCGCCAGCAGGGAAAAGCGCTTTAACCTCACTGGCGGCACCGAATAGGCCGTGCCAATAATCAAACTAATGCCCACCGTTAGCCCCAGCCATAGCCCTAATCCCCAGGCGATCGCCAAGGAAGCAACGCCACAAAGTCCCACAATCCAACGGCCCTGGGCGATAGAAAAATCTCCGTTAGCTAGGGGCAAATTCGGCTTATTGATGCGGTCAATGTCCACATCCCACAATTGGTTGAGGCCGACAATGTACACATTACCCAACAGGCAGGCCAGCCAAGCGCCGAACACTAAATCCAGGGAAGCAGGGGAGTTAACTGAGTTTCCATCCCCGAGAATAGTTAACAGATACACAGCCCAGACGCTCAGAGTTGTACCAATGATGGTATGGGGGCGGGAGAAGCGCCAAAAAGCTTGGATAGTTGCCATGGCAATAATTTTGAGAAATGAAATCTCTTTGCAGTGTACCTAAACCCACCAAGGCCGGACCATTTTCCTGCCCTAATCCAGAGCAAAGGCAAAGTCCATTGCCCATCGACCCACATTTGGCTCGGTAACCTAGAATTGGAGAGCCTTATTCCATCACATTTCCATGTCCACCCCCGCCATCATTGCCCAGGACCTAAATTTTCAATGGTCTGCCGATCGCCCCGGTTTGCAAAACTGTAGTCTGGCGGTGCCCCAAGGTCAGTTTTGGATGCTGTTGGGCACCAATGGTAGTGGAAAATCTACCCTATTAAGGTTATTGGCGGGACTCCTCACCCCCCAATCCGGTCTGGTGAAACTGGCCGAACCCATGGGCTTTGTTTTCCAAAATCCTGACCATCAATTAGTTATGCCCACCGTCGGGGCCGATATTGCCTTTGGTTTAGTCAAGGAAAAACTTTCTCCCCAGGAAGTACAAGTCCGGGTAGGAGAAGCCCTGCAAGCGGTTAACCTAGCTGAGATGGCCCGCCGTCCCATCTATGCCCTCAGTGGCGGCCAAAAACAACGCATTGCCATTGCCGGGGCGATCGCCAGACACTGTTCCGTGCTTTTATTGGATGAGCCCACTGCCTTGCTGGACCGAGATAGTCAACAGGAATTGGTATTGCAAGTACAAAAATTAGTCAAACAAAGGGGCATCACCGCCCTGTGGGTAACCCATCGCTTAGACGAGCTAGACTATTGTGATGGAGCCTTTCTGTTGGAGGAAGGCAAAATTGTGGCGCAGGGAGATCCCAAACCCCTCAAGCAAAGAATGATGAACAAGACCGCAGTTTAACCCCACCTATCCGTGAACCAAATTTCTCCCCTCCGTATTTTTTTGTTGGACGACCACCCCTACAGTCGCATCGCCAGCGCCGACCTTTTGCGTTTGAACAATTACCAAATTATTGAAGGGGAGACCACCAAAGGATTCAGTTGTGGCCAAGTGGTGGAACAGGTGGAAAAAGTTGATCCGGACTTAGTGTTGATGGACGTCAATTTGGCCCACCAAAATGGCATTGAATTGTGTCAGGCAATCAAACATAGCCCCGTCGGGCAATATATTCCCATCATTCTCACCAATGCCATGGACGACCCCCAATGCCGTCTCCGTAGTCGGGCCAGTGGGGCCGATGCCTATTTGCTCAAACCCTTGGAGCGGGTGGAACTGCTCAATCAGGTGGATTTACTGATCCAGAAAAAGAAATTAGCCGAATCCGTAGCCCAAATTGAACAGGTTTTATTTCGCTTAGCGGCGGTGATTGAAGAACGCTACGCTGTTGGGGAGGCTAGCATCACCTGTAGTCAACTAATAGAGGGTTTTGGCGAATTTATCGGTCTAGAACAGGGGCAAATTGATGACCTTGTTTTTGCGGCTCGGCTACACGATTTGGGACTGATCCAAGTGCCCGATGAAATTATGCTCAAGCAAGGGCCCCTCAACTCCACAGAATTGGACTGCGTGAGGGACCATGTCCATGTGGCGGCTACCATTTTTGAACCCCTGGCTGGGCGTAGGGCTGTGGGGGAAATTATGCGCTATCACCATGAACGCTGGGATGGCAGTGGCTACCCTGATGCTCTCCGGGGTAAGGAAATTCCCCTGCTAGCTCAGGTTTTTCAAATCATTGATATTTTCACTGCCCTAACCAGTAACCGTCGCTATAAGGAAGCGGTGAATACGGCCCAGGCTTTGGAAATTTTACAAGGAGAAGCCCGACGGGGTTGGCGTAATCCAGAAATGGTGGAAAAGTTTGTCAATTTTATTAACAAAAATTCCATAGAAGAGAGTTTGGCCCAAAAGTTGAATTAGTATGCTCTAGGACTGGGTGAAAAGTAGTCATGGTTACCCATCCAAATCATTCGCTGCCCCCTGGGCATTAACCCATGGAAAGTATGGAAAATACGGCTAATTTAGATTGGATTTTAGGGGCGATCGCCTTGGGAATTTTAGTGGCAGGCTTAGTGATGTTGCTCAATGGTGTCAAAGACTTGGGAAAATAGGCACAATTCTAGGGGGTTCTCGACAAAAAAAGCCAGCAACGGGGTCTTAATCTAAACTGTGAGGTAGCCTCCGCCCATATTGCTTTTCCCAGGGTATTTCCTATGCAAGTCCAATTTCAAATTTTGCGCCAAAAACCGCAACAGTCTCCCTACCTAGAAAAATTTGATCTAGAAGTGGAGCCCGGTGCCACCATTTTGGAGTGTTTAAATCAGATTAAATGGGAACAGGACGGCAGTTTAAACTTCCGCAAAAATTGTCGCAATACCATCTGTGGCAGTTGCAGTATGCGGGTTAATGGGCGATCGGCCTTGGCTTGTAAGGAAAATGTGGGCAGTGAAACCAGATTATTTACCCAGGTTAACGAAGCAGGCATTCCTGTGGTGACGGTGGCTCCCCTCGGTAATTTGCCCGTCATCAAAGATCTAATTGTGGATATGCAACCCTTCTGGGACGACTTGGAACGGGTGGAGCCCTACGTTAGTACCCAGGGGCGCAAGGTGCCGGAACGGGAATTTCTCCAAACCCCAGCGGAAAGGGAAAAACTCAACCAAATGGGCAATTGCATTCTCTGTGGAGCTTGCTATTCCGAGTGCAACGCTAAATCTGTTAATCCCGATTTTGTCGGCCCCCATGCCCTGGCCAAAGCCCAAAGATTATTAACCGACTCCCGGGATGGAGCCACAGCCGATCGCCTCGAAAGCTACAACAATGCTACAGCCGGGGCCTGGGGCTGTACCCGTTGTTACCTCTGTAACGAAGTCTGCCCCATGGAAGTGGCCCCCATGGACCAGATTGGGAAAATTAAGTCTGCCCTTCTGGCCCAGAAAACAGCCCAGGACAGTCGCCCGGTGCGCCACCGCAAAGTTATGGTGGATTTGGTTAAAGCCGGTGGTTGGGTGGATGAGCGTAAGTTCGGTATTTACGTAGTGGGTAATTTCTTCCGGGATCTCAAAGGTATTGCTAGTATTTTGCCCCTGGGCCTGCGGATGATTAGCAGTGGCAAATTTCCCCTGGGCTTTGAACCTTCCGCCGGTACTGAGGAAGTGCGGAGCTTAATCGAACAGGTGCAAGAAGCGGAAAAACTTGCCAATTTCTGAGATCTTCGGCGATAACAGTAACATTTTTCGGGGTAGTCTCAATTTTGCTTTTTCGCCCTCAATCACAGCGGCGATCGCCTTCTGCTGGCCGAAAATGAGGAACCGTCGGAAGAAATGTAAAATTTTGTATCTTTTTTAGTATGATTGCCCTGAATGTTATGACTGGGTTTAAAATAGTCCTAGAGTCCTAAATACATTCCTATAGGAGATATTACATGGAACCTCTCACCCGAGCCCAAAAAGAACTTTTTGACTGGTTAGTTAGTTACATTGACGAAACCCAGCACGCCCCCTCCATCCGCCAAATGATGCGGGCCATGAATTTGCGTTCTCCGGCCCCCATT
Organism: Synechocystis sp. FACHB-908; assembly: GCF_014698595.1. Classification (NCBI taxonomy): domain Bacteria; kingdom Bacillati; phylum Cyanobacteriota; class Cyanophyceae; order Synechococcales; family Merismopediaceae; genus Synechocystis; species Synechocystis sp. FACHB-908. The sequence continues at coordinate 27,139 of NZ_JACJTH010000023.1, forward strand.
CAAAGTCGATTGGAACGGTTACGCAATAAGGGTTACGTTGATTGGACTGACGGCAAAGCCCGCACCCTGAGAATTCTCCACCAAAAACCAAAAGGAGTTTCCGTCATTGGCGAACTCAAAGGCGGTGAACTGGTGGAAGCGGACGCAGAGGAAGTGGAAAAGATTGACTTTGCCCCCCTGATGAAGAAATCATCGGTTTTTGCCCTCAGGGTCATGAGCAATGACCTCGTGGACGATTTTATTGTCGAAGGTGATATGCTGATTCTCCGTTCTGTGACTGGAGAAGAGGAAATCGAAGATGGGGAATTGGTCGCCGCCAGTATTAAGGGGGGCAAGATTGCTATCAAACGCTATTACCAAGATGGCACTAAGGTCGTACTCAAAGCCTCCAACAACAAAGGCCCTGGCCAAGAATTGAAAGCCAGCGATGTTGAAATCCAGGGGATTTTAATGGGGGTTTGGCGCAATTTCCAGGGAGTTTAGCCCGGCATTACCGGGAACAGCTCAAAAACCACACTGGTAAAACTTTTTACTTCTATCCCTAGGCTGGCGATCGCCTTTCGCTGGCCTGTTTTTATGGCTATCTAGGGTGGTCACCGGGGCATTCGTCCTAGGCGTTTTGTTTCAAAACCCCATCCCCCAAGAAAAAAGGGAGGAAAAGCAGAAAATTCGATTGAAAAAACAACCGTGAAATTACGGACAATTCTAGAAATTTTTGTGAGCCCAAGGGATTAACTGGACTGAATGCGACTGAGAAATGCCCGTAGGCGATCGCTCTTGGGATTGCGAAAAACTTCGTTGGGGTCGCCCTCTTCTTCAATGATTCCTTGGTTAAAGAAAAAGACCCGATTGGATACTTCCCGGGCAAACTGCATCTCATGGGTCACCACCGCCATGGTCATGCCTTCTTCGGCCAACTGTTTCATCACATTCAGCACTTCCCCCACTAATTCCGGGTCTAGGGCGCTGGTGGGTTCATCGAATAAAAGAATTTCCGGCTTCATGCACAGCCCCCTGGCGATCGCCACCCGTTGCTTTTGGCCGCCGGAGAGTTGGTCTGGGTAGTTATCAGCTTTAGTGCCCAAACCCACTTTATCCAGGTAGGTTAAAGCCCGGTCCTTAGCTTCCGCCATGGGAATGCGTAACACCTTACGGGGGGCCAGCAAGAGATTTTGCAAAACCGTCAGATGGGGAAACAGATTGAAATGCTGGAAAACCATGCCCACCCGCACCCGCAACTGCCGCAGATGTTTCTGGTCAATTTTAGCCCCGGATAAGTCCACCCCCGCCACTTCGAGACGGCCACCGCTGATGGGTTCAAGGCGATTCAGGCAACGCAAAAAAGTGCTCTTGCCGCAACCGGAAGGGCCAATGATAGAAATCACATCTTTGGGGTAAATTTCCCCCGTTACTCCCCGCAAAACCTGGAGGGCGCCAAAGTTTTTTTGCAACTGGTCAAAGGAAATTAACGGAGCAGTGGGGGAAGTCATGGCCGACTAAGGTTAAGAACAGATTAAGCAAAGGGCGCTTGTTGCTCCATTCTGCCATTATCCTGCCTGGGATAACTGTAAAATTGCCAACACGATCGCCATGGACTCATCGTAGAGGGCATCCCGGCCCCAGCGTTGCAATTGTCGTCCCAGTAACTGTTCCGTATTTTGATCATCCAGGGCGGTGACCTGTTGCACCCGGTAATTTTGCGCTCCCCCCCCAGCTTCCATGCGCATACAACCAACAGTGCCGGAGCACAGTACGGTGCCGCATTGGGCTTGGGTATTGGTGGAGCCCAGTTTAAGGCTAATTAAATCCCCCAGCACCTGCCCTGTATCAGCCAAGGGTAAACCGGCCAGCTCCGCTTCAATGGGCCGTTGATTGGGAGCACAGAATTGGATTTTGTGAATTTCGTACACCCCTGGCTGATAGCTATAACTAACGGGGGTCCACTGCAAACGACTGGCTACCCAGCCCAAATACATCAATGCTTGGGCATGGTTACCCTTTTCATAATCAATGGAAATTTGGTCAATTTCCCCCACTGCAGAACGACGCTCCGGCGGGTCAAAGGCTTCAGCGGTCAATTCCTGCCACGGGGCCAAGCGACTCCAATTTAAATCGGCTATCGCCTCTGGCTTATTAACCAATTGAGCCAACTGGAGCAAATCCTGTTCGGGATTGTTAAAAATGCTGGAATCCACAATGATCATGTCCGCATGGGACAACAACCGTTGAAACAGCCCATATTCCGCTTCGGGACTTGCTTTCCACCACACATATTTGGGCAGGGTCGGTAGCATCAACTCCGTAATCACACCACCAATCCGCTCCAGCGCATCGGAAGTTCCCCGTAGGGTGATGTATTCACAACAAATGAGGGTATTTTGGTGGGTCTTTTGGATCGGGCAGTAGGCGGAAAGCTGGGCCTGTACCCCCTGGTCATCCTCCGCTGTGGGGCAAAGGGTAATAATGCGGCAGGGGTTAGAGGCGGCAATGGTGTCGGCAATGCCACTCCCTTCTAAGTCCGGGGAATAGGGTTTAGTGATTCGTTCAGCGGTGCTGAGTAAATTTCCTTCCCGGTGGGCCGTTTCAAAGGCAGTTTGTAATGCTTGTTTAAACTCTGGGCTAGATAGTCCGGTAGCGGTAACGCCCAAAGCTTTTTGAGCTGATTTAATGGCGGCGGTCATGCGGGGGCCGGTAATGCCATCAATGGGGCCAGTGTAGTAGCCTAGGGCGGCCAGGAGGGACTGCACTCTGTCCGGTTCATAGACCAAAAAACTGAAGGTGGTGGCCCTAGTAGCGATTAAACCCTCCTCCTTTTGGGCACTGGTTTGCCAAATTTGGGCTAATTCAGATTCGATCGCCTCGAGGGAAACGTCCTTGGGGGCTTGGAGGGAAACGAGGGGAGGGGCTTGGGTGGTACTCATGCAATGGCTCCAATGGAATCGGACTGGGCAATGACGCTGATACTTTCCCCCCATGGTAGTGGCAGATTCTAAATTACAACCGGCGATCGCCAAAAATCCGGGGCCAAACCCCGCCAGTGTTGATAATCCCCGGGGATGGGTAAACCATGGCCTAGAATAATTGTCAGTAAGTGTCGCCCCCGTAATCCGTCAACAGTGACCGTCACCCCATTTTAGGATGCAGAAATTTTTCCAGCGTATTTGGCAGTGGATCCAACAACTTTTTGCCCCCCTGGTGGGCGGCCCAGGGCCGGGGACTAAATCTCTCCAGGAACTGCCCCCCCTGAGCGACACTGACTATGAGTTTTTGTTTAATCAACTGCTGGAAGGCATTGCCCACGGTTGGCACGAAGGGCGTATTCTCAAATTTTTTCAACAGTTAGACCACCGCTGTCGGCCTAAGCAATGGCTTGATTGGTTAGACCGTTTTCAAACTACGGTGCTAGCTTCCCCTTCTCCCAATTTAGTTCTAGCCGCCCGGATGATGCGTTTGGGGGAATTGGCCCAATCCTTTCCCCAGATTGCTCCCATTGGCGATAAATCCCAGCGCATTGGCAGGGAGCTGTATGCCCGGCAGTCACCGCCCCAGATGGATACGGTGTGGGAATATGATGGCCCCGATCTAGTTTCCATAGACCAGGCCCAAGGGCAAATGGAAACCTTCACCTTTGATGAATTGGTGCAACGGTTACCCCAGGATGCCGCTTTGGCAACCCATTTTGCTGGCTTTTTGGGCATTGAAAGCACCGATCCCCAGGTGATTTTGCGGGCATTGATGGAAAAATTCGCCATTCCAGAGGAAATGTTAACTGAAGCCTTGAACCATGGGGGTGAATCGAGCTCGGCTCCGGTGGATAGTTTAGTCGAAGATCAGGGGACTGCGTCCGCTCTGGCACAAGAAGAGTTGTGGCCTCTTGTTGACCCGGTTACCATCGACAACTCCCAATTTGAAAATAACCAAGAACCCCATACTGCCGAAGATTGGTTAAACCTTGGCATACAGCAGGCCCAGAGAGGAGAACTGGAAACGGCGATCGCCAGTTGGGGGGAGGCGATCAGTTTAAATCCCCAGATGACTTCCGCCTGGCAAAATCGGGGTAGTGCGTTGGGAGTTATGGGTAAGTTAGAAGAGGCCTTGGCTAATTTTGATGAAGCTTTAGCACAAAATCCCGACGATGCTGAGGTTTGGTTAAGCCGGGGTTTACTGCTCGAAGCTATGGAGCGCAAAGAAGAGGCTATTCCCAGCTATGAAAAGGCTTTAACTTTAGAACCTACCCTACCGGAAGCCCAGGAAAGATTAGAAGAGTTGCAAGGCCTACTGTCCCAGGATTAAGACCTTTCCAAGCTTTCAATCCTTTTGCTTATGTGTTTTTAACTATCGATGTCCATAGCTCTTGGAATTTGTTTGAAAAGTTTTATTTTGCCGTCTAAATCCTCCAAAACTAGAGGACTTTTACTTAACTTCCCCTCAAACTTGGGGGAGCAGGGGGGCTTTTGAAACACGTCCCCCCCACGGTTTTGGTTTGGTTTCGGAATGATCTGCGTTTGCATGACCATGAACCCCTGCATCGGGCCCTAAAATCTGGTTTAGCAATTACCGCTGTGTACTGTTACGACCCCAGACAATTTGCCCAGACTCACCAAGGATTTGCGAAAACTGGGCCATGGCGGAGTAATTTTCTCCAACAATCTGTACAAAATTTGGCTGAAAGCTTGCAGAAAGTGGGCAATAAATTGCTGGTGACAACGGGTCTACCGGAGCAAGTAATTCCCCAAATAGCCAAGCAAATCAACGCTAAGACTATTTATTACCATCGGGAAGTTACCCAGGAAGAGCTAGACGTAGAAAGAAATTTAGTTAAACAATTAACAATCTTAGGTATAGAAGCAAAAGGTTATTGGGGAAGTACCCTTTGCCATCCCGAAGATTTACCCTTTTCCATTCAAGATTTACCAGATTTATTTACTAAGTTTCGCAAAGATATTGAAAAGAAAAAAATATCGATTCGTCCGTGTTTTTTTGCCCCATCCCAACTGCTTCCTAGCCCCAATATTAAACTGGAGTTAACCGCACCACCGCCCGAATTCTTTCCTCAAATTAATTTTGATCATCGTTCTGTTTTGGCTTTTCAAGGAGGAGAAACCGCTGGTTTAGCGAGGTTACAAGACTACTTTTGGCATGGCGATCGCCTAAAAGATTATAAAGAAACCCGCAATGGTATGGTGGGAGCGGATTATTCTAGTAAGTTTTCCCCTTGGTTAGCATTGGGTTGCCTTTCCCCCCGGTTCATTTACCAAGAAGTGAAACGTTACGAACAAGAACGGGTTAGTAATGATTCTACCCATTGGTTGATTTTCGAGTTACTCTGGCGGGACTTTTTCCGTTTTGTGGCCCAAAAATATGGCAACAAGTTATTTAATCGAGGGGGATTGCTGAACAAAAATTTCCCCTGGCAAGAAGATCAAGTCCGGTTTGAACTCTGGCGATCGGGACAAACTGGTTATCCTTTGGTGGATGCTAATATGCGGGAATTAAATCTCACTGGCTTTATGTCCAATCGGGGACGGCAAAATGTTGCCAGTTTTCTTTGTAAAAATCTGGGCATTGATTGGCGTTGGGGCGCAGAATGGTTTGAATCTTGCCTAATTGATTACGATGTATGCAGTAATTGGGGCAATTGGAATTACACTGCTGGCATAGGTAATGACGCTAGGGATTTTCGTTATTTTAATATTCCTAAACAAAGCCAACAATACGATCCCCAGGGAACCTATTTACGCCATTGGTTACCAGAATTAAAAAATTTACCCGGCGACAAAATTCATCAGCCTTGGTTATTATCTGCCACGGAACAAAAACAATGGGGAGTGCAATTGGGAGTGGATTATCCCCGCCCCTGTGTTAATTTTCACCAATCAGTGGAAGCCCGCCGTAAAATTGAACAGATGGGTGTTATTGCTTAGGTTAGCGCCATGGAAGAATTATTGGAATTAAAACAATTAGTGCAATCTGGGCAAACCACGGCCGCTCTGGCTTTAATCGATGAATTAGAAACCATGAGCAAAGAGGATAAAATTAATAAAATTTACAGTTATTGCGTTGTTTTACTGATTCATTTGATTAAACAACAGGCGGAGGCAAGAAGCACTAATTCCTGGGAAGTTTCCATTCGCAATGCTATCAACGCCATAGAACGCATTAATAAACGCAGGAAAGCAGGGTGCTATTATGTCAGTCAATCGGACTTACAAGAAATTTTGGCTGAAGCCGATGATCGAGCTTTGGATAACGCTTCTCTAGAAGCCTTTGGCGGAATTTACAATGCTGCTTATTTGGCGGAAAAAGTAGACCGTAATGCTATTATCAGCCAAGCAATAAAGTTAATTAGTTTTGCCTGATTTTACTAACGGTTTTACAAACAAGTTTAAATAGAGTTGATGGATCAACCCCTACCCACCCATGAAGATTGGATGCAAATGGCGATCGCCTTAGCGGAGGAAGCGGGCAATGTGGGGGAAATTCCCGTGGGAGCAGTGGTTGTCAATGCAATGGGAGAAGTTTTAGCTACAGGCCAAAATCGTAAGCAACGGGATCAAAATCCCATCGCCCATGCGGAAATGTTAGCCATCCAAACTGCTTGCCGTCGGCTAGGCCATTGGCGATTGAATGAATGCACCCTTTACGTTACGTTGGAACCTTGTCCCATGTGTACCGGCGCCATTATCCAAGCCCGTTTAGGTTTATTAGTTTATGGCACCCCCGACCCGAAAACCGGCACCATCGACAGCGTGTTCGATTTGGCCGCCAGCGCTGCCTCTAACCATCACTTACAAAGCTTAGGAGGAGTGTGCCAAGAACAGTGCCGTGAACAGTTACAGGATTGGTTTGCCCAACATCGGGCTAGGAAAAAACAACAATCCCTTGTTTCCTGAAGGTTGGTATTACCCCGTTGGGACTTTGCAACTACAGCCTTTGATGGGTATGGGAATGTTGCTTAACGTTATCTTCAGCTTTAACCACTTTGCTGTCGTTGAGAATGCGTTTTTTCTCCAAAGAAAAGTTAAATTTGTCCCATTTTTCCCCAATGGCTAAATGTTCCTTAGCTTGAGGCCGAACTTGGTAAGTACGGGCCGCCGCTGTAAACCGTTCCGCAAAATCGTCACAGAATTGGGCACTTTGATCAAAAATAGCTGGTTTTTTAATTTCCTCCCCCTGGAAAACTTCCCCCGCCCGCACGGCGATCGCCCATTGGTAAGAAGTGGGCACCTGTTTGAGAATGGCTTCTAGGGCCGCCGAGGGAATGGGTTCAATGATGTCCACCGCATGGAAATCACCATCTTCCCGCAAAAAGCAGGTGGCTAAACCAAGGACGCAGTAATCATCGCTAGCTAGGGAGGTGGGAGAAATGGGCATAAACAAGAAGAATTTATTAATTTAAAACGGACTGAGGCTTAGTATTTCCCCAGTATATTCATTGGGTCTGACCCTGCCGGAGACTAGGCCGCCTGCAACCATACTAGTTGGGTTTATCTGGAGTAGGGCCAAAAAGTCTCATTTCTCGGCCCATGCCAGGGTAAAAATTTGGCGATCGCCTAAGAACGTGTTCGGAAAGTCTTATTTCGTCCCCTAAATCTCCTCACTCAAGCTCCGGCCATAATGGGGGACTTTCACTCAGTTTCCCCCCAAATTTGGGGGCCAGGGAGACTTTTAAAGCTGGCACCGATCGCCTGTGATTAGAATCACCATTCACCAGTGACCCATTGGCTTGTTGACCCCCAGTGAGAATCAGATAATGAGGGCAGGATTCAAAAAAGCGGGTGCACAATGTAGCACAGGGTTAGTTTCCGAACCTAATCAATGGGGACGAAACTGGCCGCTTTTTTTTGCCGTTCCACCAGTACTAATCACTTTTTTCTAATCTTTGACCAAGTTACAGGTTTTAATTTCCCTATGGAGAAGTTGGGGGAGCTCGGTAAACTGATTCCAATTCAAACCTTCAGTGGATCTCAACTCGCTTGGGCACTGGGACAAAGATGGGCCAACTGACATTCCCCACAGAGGGGCTTGCGGGCCGCACACACCGCTCGACCGTGATAAATAATATGGATAGAAAAATTTTCCCAATCCGGCTGGGGAATCAGTTTCATTAAATCCCGCTCAATACGAATGGGATCGGTCGCTTTAGTTAACCCCAACCGTTGGCTCAGGCGTTTGACGTGGGTGTCCACCGTTACCCCGGCCAGGATGCCAAAGGCATGGGCTAGCACCACATTGGCCGTTTTGCGGGCCACCCCCGGTAGGGTCAATAACTCTTCCATTCTTTGGGGCACTTCCCCGTCAAATTCCTCGACAATTTTGCGGCAAGCTCCCTGAATATTTTTAGCTTTATTGCGGAAAAAGCCGGTGGAGTGGATTAATTCTTCAATCTCTTGGCGATCGCCGTAGGCCAGGGCGTTGGCATCGGGATAACGCTGAAACAGGGCTGGAGTCACCTTGTTGACCCGTTCATCGGTGCATTGGGCCGAAAGAATAGTGGCCACCAAAAGCTGTACTGGGGTTTGATAATCCAGACTACAGGTGGCCCCTGGGTAAAGTTTTTTGAGAATGAGCAGAATTTCCGTTGCCCGTTGTTTTTTACTGGCCATTTTCCGTAACAAACTACTCATAGCCCGTAAAGGAAGGCAAAAACTCCTGCACAAAGGTCAAATTGAGGGTATCCCGCACAATTAAAAATACCCCTAAGCTCAGCAGAAGCACCAACCCCGTTTGCATTACGCCCATCTGAAATTTTTCCGGTAGGGGTTTGCCCAGGAGTCCTTCGATGAGCAGGAACACCAATTGCCCACCATCCAAAGCAGGTAGGGGCAGAATATTAATCACAGCGAGGTTAATGCTAATCAGCGCTCCAAATTGGAACAGGTTACTGGCATCGGAGCGGGCAATGTTAGCACCATACTCAACAATTTTCACTGGCCCCGCCACCTGGGAAGCATTGTCGGCAAAGTTACTGATTAATTGCCAAAAGCCCTGGGTCGTTAGTTTCACAATGCGTTCAAAAGCCTCGGCGCTGTAGGTTAAAGCTTCCAGGGGATTGCTAGCCCGTTTGGTTTCCACGTTGGGTAGCAGAGCAACGCCAATTTTTCCTTTACCTTCCGCATCTGGGGTGGGGGTAATGGTCAAGGTTTTAGTTTCTTCCCCCCGTTGCACTTCTACTGTGATAGGCACCGACGGCGATCGCCGCACAATGTCGATAAACTGGGTGGTGGCATCGGGAAAACCGGGTAGAGTGTTGCCCTGGAGGGAGAGTACAATATCCCCTGGCTCCATCCCAGCCACCTGGGCGGCGGAGGCACTGTCCACTTGGGGAATAACCAAACCAGGTTGAATATTCTGGAAACCGATGGTGCTAACTTGACCAATCAGGAGAAAGTAAGCAAAAACTAAATTGGCAATTACCCCAGCACTAATCACAATGGCCCGGTCGAGGATGGGGCGATTTTTTAGTAAGTTAGGATCGTCGGCAGGGATCTCACTGTCTGGATCATCGTCGGGGAACGCCACGTAGCCCCCCAGGGGAATAGCCCGGATGGAATATTCCGTTTCGGCACCTTGGTATTTCAACAGCGGTGGCCCAAATCCTAAGGCAAAGCGAGTGACATGGATGCCCTGTAAACGGGCGGCCGCAAAGTGGCCCAACTCATGCACAGCAATTAGTACTGCAAGTACTCCGATCGCCGCCAACGCCGCTAAAACTGACATAAATTTCTCAAATAGGAAAAAACTGGGGACGAAATCCCGCCGAACGTGTAATTCCCCCGATTTTAACCCAACGGCCGCCAGACCGTGTTCCCTGGCCCATGCAAACCCCTAAGTTTCTGTTAACCTGAAGAAGGTGAGGGTATCTGACAAAAATTCCAGATTACACAGTTATCAATATCAACTCTATCCGTTAGTCAATGGCGGCTCTCAGAATTATATGGGCGATGAGCACCAAGATATTGGCAAGGTAATAGCAAAACTGGAAACTTCAAAGGAAGTCGTTGCTAACCTAAAACTCCAGACCTTTCTTCGTTCTGCTTTTCTCTCAGAGGCATCACATATTAACAGTGGTGAGGATGTCGGCAAATTTCTAGAGGCTATCCTTCAAGAAGGGGAAGAAATGTTTAATTACCTTGCCAACCACGCCCCGGTTTTGATCTGGATTGCTGGCTTAGACAAAGGCTGTTTTTATTTTAATCAACCTTGGCTCAATTTTACTGGTCGCACTCTGGAACAAGAGCAGGGCAATGGTTGGGCTGAAGGGGTTCATCCCGACGATTTTGATCGTTGTTGGCAAACCTACGTTGAAGCTTTTGATGCCCGGCAACCGTTTACGATGGAATATCGCCTGCGGAATCGAGGGGGAGAATACCGTTGGTTATTAGACAATGGCGTACCTCGGCTTGCTCCAGACGGAGAGTTTTTGGGTTATATCGGTTCTTGTATTGACATTACTGAACGTTATGAAGCTCGCCAAGCTATTGAAGAAAGTGAAGAAAAATATCGCAGTTTAGTGGAGTCGATTAACACGATTATTGTGCGCTGGTTACCGACGGGGGAAATCACCTTCGCGAACGAATATTGCCACAACTTTTTTGGTTTTAGCAAAGAGGAAATGGTGGGCAAGTCGGTGTTCGATACCATCGTGCCTAGGACCAGCAGCTCCGGTCAAAATCTGGAGGCAATGGTGGCAGATATTTGCCGTAATCCTGAGAATTATAAATATAACGAAAATGAAAATGTCCGCAAAAACGGCGATCGGGTTTGGGTCGCTTGGACTAATGAACCTATTTTTGACAGCCAAGGCAATCTTCTAGAAATACTTGGATCGGGTATAGATATTACTTCCCGAAAATTAGCAGAGGAGCAACTACGGCAACGGGAAGCAGAACTATCGGAAGCCCAAAGCTTAGCCAAATTGGGCACCTGGAAATTTTTGTCGGGCTCCGGGGAAATTCAGTGGTCGGAAGAGATTTTACGCATGTTTGGTCTGGAACATCCCCCCAGCTATGAAGAATTAACCGCATCCATTCACCCCGGCGATCGCCAACGCCATGACGAAGTGGTGCAATCGGTTCTGGAAAGCCAAAATTCCCAGGATTTGGTTTACCGTTTTTTCCGCCAGGACGGCAGTCAGGGCTGGCTCTGGGCAAAAATTGAAGCTCTGGTCAATGGGGCGGGAGAAATGATTGGTCTCCATGGGGTGGCCATGGATGTTACTGAGCAAAAAAGTGTCGAAACCGCCCTTCAGGATAGTGAATCTCGCTTTCGTAAAGTGTTTGAGTCCGCTGTTGTCGGCATGATGTTTGCCAATATCAATGGCCAAATTACTGAAGCTAATGATTGCCTCTTGAAAATGCTCGGCTACACCAGAAAAGAACTGGAAGCCGGTTTAATGCGTTGGGATCAGATTACGCCCCCAGAATATAAAAGCCAAGACTTGGAAGCCATCGAAAATCTACGGATATATGGTTTCACAAAACCCTGGGAAAAAGAGTACTACCACAAAAATGGCCGCCGCGTTCCCATTTTGATGGGAGCATCCCCCTTTGAAGGGGAACCGGATTTAACCATCTGCGTGGTGGTGCCCATGGAGGAACAGAAAAAAGCCCTGTATCAACGGGACAGAATAGAAGCGGAGTTAGAAAAACTCAATGCCAAATTGGAACAAAGGGTTTTAGAACGCACCCAAGCTTTGGCGGAAAGTCAAGAACAGGTCAATCGGGTCAATGAACAGTTAGCGCAACGGTTGGAGGAGTTAAAACGGCGCAATCAAGAGATGGAATTGCTTTCCACCCTGAATCAATATTTGCAATCCTGTGTGGTGGTGGCCGATGCCTGTGCTAGCTTGGCGGCCTTGGCTCCCCCGTTGTTTCCCAACATTGCTGGCACGATTTCTATTTTTGACTCCACTGCCAACTATTTTGAACAGGTCAAAACTTGGGGAAATTTAGCCTGCTCCGAACCATTATTCAATGGCACAGATTGCTGGGCTCTGCGCCTGGGACAGCCCCATTTGGTCGGGGTGCAACAGCACGATTTGTTATGTAGCCACCTCAATCCGGAATGTTTGCCCCAAGAAAGTCTTTGCATTCCCCTCATCGCCCAGGGGGAAACCCTTGGTTTGCTTAATCTTTGCAGTGATCGGGCTGGGGTAATTAGTTCTGACCAACAACAGTTAGCCAAGGCGGTGGCGGAACAGGTCAGTCTGGCGATCGCCAATATTAAATTGCGGGAAAGGTTGGAAAATCAGAGTATCCGGGACCCCCTCACGGGGTTATTTAACCGTCGTTATTTAGAACAATTTTTCTTACAAGAGATTGGCCGGGCCAAGCGCTATAACCATTCCATTGGGGTAATTATGGGAGACATTGACCATTTCAAGCAATTCAATGACCAACTGGGGCACGATGCCGGCGACCACGTACTGAAAACCATTGGGCGCATTCTGCAAAGCAATATTCGCGGTTCTGACATTGCTTGTCGGTATGGTGGGGAAGAAATGACCATTGTTTTGCCCCAAACCTCCCTGGAAGATACCCTAGTCAAGGCTGAATCCCTCCGTCAGGCGATCGCCTCCATGGAAGTGGAATACAAAGGAAAGGAATTGGGCACATTGACCGTTTCCCTAGGGGTAGCCTGTTATCCCAACCATGGAGAAACCATGGTCAACATTATCCAAGCCGCAGATAGGGCTCTCTATCAAGCCAAGGCCGCCGGCCGTAATCGAGTTGTGATGGCGGATGAGGTTTTTCCAGTCAATTAGTCTGGGAAAAAAGGGTATAGGCACTGTATTGAGTCACTTGATTTAATTTTGATGCAATTTCTGGAGGAAACTCTTTAATCGCATCAGTGCGAATAACAAAATAATTGCGGTTATTATTGTTGAGAACAGCGGCTATTTCGTGCATTTCCACTTTTTTTGCTTTACCAGAAGAATAAAATTCCGCCGAGTAGGGTCGATTAAACACATAAAACAACTGACAGTTAGGTTCCTGTACCGATTCCCTACAGGATTGTTGATATTGTTCGACGACATATTTCTGCGAATTATTATTAGCTACATTTATGACTATTGGTAAAGCAAAGAGAAATACTAAAGGAATTAATAGACCAGGAGCAATGAGATATTTATTGACTGGCTGATCGTGCCAAACCATGAATAATAATTCCGTCAACAGCAAAGCAAATGCCGGTAAGCCTGGTAAAACATAAGTCCATAAAATATTGGCCGAGGGGGTAAAGAAAACCATTGGGGCCACAGTCCACAACAGCAAATAACTAAGCCATTCCGAGTCTAATGTTGGTAAAGTCAGCTTAGTTTGTTTGACTTTAATTTGCCAAAAAATCTTGCCTACTAATCCCAACGTTAGCAATGACCAGGGAAATGCCGCTAGCAACCAATACACCCAGATCATGCCGTAGGGATGGGCGTGGCCACTGCCGTATAAATCTCCCTCCCAACCCTTTTCCACAAAGCGCTTCCAATGTTCTCCGACAATGAAATAATCCAAAAAACCGGGGGTTTTAGCTTCCGCCAAAAGATACCATGGCACTGCTATTAATGCCGTCAATAAAATACCTTGAATCCAAGGTAATTGTCTCCAAACCCTGGGCAAATTTCTCTGCCAAATTATCCAAATAAATAGGGGGAGAAAAACTAATACAACTCCAATGGGCCCCTTGGCTAATAAACCGATCGCCAGCCCAACAAAAAATAGATATCCCCAGAGACGCCCTGCATTAGATTCACCCCGGTAAGCTTGCCAAAAACCGACCATAGATAGGGTAGTCCCCAACACCAAAGCTGGATCTGTCATTACTGCCCCACTGCTGACAAAGAAGCCCAGGGTAGTAATCAAGATCATGGTGCTAACTAAGGCGTAGTTAATTCCCTTATTTTTTGCCAATAAATAAACCAAGTAACTGGCTAATAAAATGGGAATAAAAGAAGATAATCTAGCCGCAAATTCGTTAACACTAAAAACCTTAAATGATGCCGCCGTCAACCAGGTAGACAGGGGGGGTTTACCCCAAAAAGGTACACCGTAGTCGATTTGGGGAGTAATCCAGTCGCCGGTTTCTGCCATTTTGCGGCCAATTTCTGCGTAGCGGGCTTCAGTTCTGTCCGCCACAGCGTAGAGGCCAAGGGTCAAAACCCGAATGAAAATGGTCAAGTAAATGATGACCGAGATCAACCGACGCGAGGAATTCAACCAAGTTAGTTTCATTAATTTCTCGAATTTTCTCGAATTTCTCTGGGTTTTTAGAGTGTGTTTGCCAAGCTCGTCGCCCCATTATTTAGTGGTCATAGGCTCAAAATTGCCCAGCCTCACTAGGGTTTTCGGGGGTTCAGTGGGGAAGAAACACCCCATTTAACAAACCGTTGTCTAGGAACCAACCAAAGTTACGGGGCTTAATTCCCTTGGGGAAAACCGACCTATTTTAGCTCGCTCCCTGCCGAGTCTTCCCATCAATGCTGGGTAAAAAAAGGTCATTTTGGTGCAAGAAAACTAAACCCGATAAAATTAGTCGGGATTAATTGACGCCCATTTTGCCCCGTGTTAGCATGCCGAAAGATTAATGAAATTTAGGACTTTGCCCCATGACCACCGCCACCACCACGGCTCCAGAATTTATTTCCGCTTGTACCAAACTGGTTTCCAAGGAAGGCAATACCGAATATCCCCTCAAAGCACTACACATCTGTGAGGAAACCTTTGCTCCTCTGGAAGTGGCCTACGACTACGATTTAATCCGCCGCCACGTTACGAGGGAAACCATTGAAGCGGGTCCTAATTCCATTTGGCGTTACCGCGCCTTTCTGCCCGTCACTGGTAAAGATGTAATTGATGTGGGCACTGGCATGACCCCCTTGGTTAAATCCCATCGTTTAGCCCGCCGCCTGGGGCTGAAAAATCTCTACATTAAAAACGATGCGGTTAATATGCCCACCTTGAGCTTCAAGGACCGGGTGGTGTCCGTTGCTCTGACCAGGGCCCGGGAATTGGGCTTCACCACCGTTTCCTGCGCCAGCACCGGTAATTTGGCCAACTCCACTGCGGCGATCGCCGCCCATGCCGGTTTGGACTGCTGTGTGTTTATCCCGGCGGATTTGGAAGCAGGCAAAGTATTGGGGACCTTGATTTACAATCCCACCCTAATGGCAGTGAAAGGCAACTATGACCAGGTCAATCGTCTCTGCTGTGAAGTGGGCAACAGCTACGGCTGGGGTTTCGTGAACATTAACCTGCGCCCCTACTACTCCGAAGGCTCCAAAACCCTGGGCTTTGAGGTGGCGGAACAATTGGGTTGGAAATTGCCCGACCACATTGTGGCTCCCCTCGCTTCCGGTTCCCTGTTCACCAAAATCCACAAGGGCTTCCAAGAATTTATCAAAGTCGGTTTGGTGGATGATAAGCCAGTGCGTTTCAGTGGTGCCCAAGCAGAGGGTTGTTCCCCCATCGCCACTGCTTTCCAAGAGGGCCGGGACTTTGTTAAGCCAGTCAAACCCAACACCATTGCTAAATCCATTGCCATCGGCAACCCCGCTGACGGAGTTTATGCCCTGGACATTGCCCGCAAAACCAATGGCAACATTGAAAGCGTCAACGATGCCGAAATTATCGAAGGGATCAAGCTGTTGGCGGAAACCGAAGGCATCTTTACCGAAACCGCTGGGGGCACCACCGTTGCAGTGCTGAAAAAACTAGTGGAAGCGGGCAAAATTGATCCCGAAGAAACTACGGTGGTCTACATCACTGGTAATGGTTTAAAAACCCAGGAAGCGGTACAAAGCCATGTGGGAGAACCCCTCACCATCGATGCCAACCTGGATAGCTTTGAGCGGGCCCTGGAGCGCTCCCGCACGTTGGAACGCTTGGAATGGCAACAGGTTTTGGTCTAGATTTCAGCAGGAAACTAGGGTTATTGACTGATTTGATTGGATTTAATTGGTTAACTGCCGTATTTTTCCCACTAATTTTCATTAATCATTCCTTTTAGGAAATTGTCCGCTGTGGTTTCACCAGGGCGGATTTTTTTGGCAATTTTAACGTTGATCGCCTTGAAATTAAGGAAAGCTGACAAAAATGGCGATCAAATCAAGTTTGTATCACGAATTACACTGCCGTGAAAATTTAACGATATTTTGGACAGATAGATATTAAAAAAAACTAAAGTTTTGCCATTTTTGGAAAATCAATGACACAATCTAGCCACGGGGACTGGTATCTGGTTCTGGAACACCACTACCGCAGTGCGCATAGCTGAAAGTGGAGAGCCTTAACCGTTGGGGTGGTCTATCTGGATGATGCTCTGGCCGATTGGATAATTTCTGGTTGTTTTCTGTTTCCTTGGGTGGCCTTGTTGTTGCCACATCTTTTCCTTTCTCGATTGTTTCCGTTTAGTTTTTTCAACCTATGAGCGATATGTCTTCCCTCTCCACCCCCAACACCAGTGCCGTTGACCAATGGCAGGCTTTGGATGGCCTCGCTGATGGCCAGGCGATCGCCAATGATGACCCTCCGGCGATCGAAGTCACCCTGGGAGATGGCCAACAAGGAAGTTTTAATAAAGCAGTAAGTGAAGACACTGTGGGGGCTTTTTTTAAAGAAATGGCCCGCTATCCCCTCCTGAGTGCCGCCGAAGAAGTGGAATTGGCTAGACAAATCCGATTGTTGGTCAGCGCAGAAGATGTTAGACAACAACTCACCCAACAACTGGAACGAACGCCTTCCCTCCAGGAGTGGGGGCAAGCCCTAGAATTTCCCCAGGTCAGACAATTTGAGATTTGGCTTTATCAACTGCGGGCTGCCAAACGACGGATGATCCGCTCCAATCTCCGCCTAGTGGTTTCCATTGCCAAGCGTTACCTCAACCGTGGTGTTCCCTTCCTCGACCTGATCCAAGAAGGGGCGATCGGTCTCAACCGAGCCGCAGAAAAGTTTGATCCCGATAAAGGTTATAAATTTTCCACCTATGCCTACTGGTGGATCCGCCAGGCCATCACCCGCACCATTGCCAATGACGCTCGCACCATTCGTTTGCCCATCCATGTGGTGGAAAAGCTCAACAAAATCAAGAAAGCCCAACGCAGTCTCAAGCAGGAATTGAAGCGCAATCCCAACGAAGGGGAATTGGCCGCTGCTTTGGACATTACCCCTGCCCAACTAAGACAATTACTGCAATTGCGTCGTCAGTCCCTGTCCTTAAACCATCGGGTAGGCAAAGGGGAAGACACCGAGTTGGTAGATCTACTAGAAGATCAACAACTGCAGTTGCCGGAGGATTTGATGAATGAATCCATGTTGCGGCGGGAAATTGTCGAAGTATTGGCCGAGGTACTAACGGAACGGGAAATGGAAGTGATTTGTCTGCGCTACGGCATTGCCAGCCACCAAAGTTACACCCTTGAGGAAGTGGGCAATATGTTTAATCTTTCCCGGGAAAGGGTTAGACAAATCCAAAGCAAAGCCATGCGGAAACTCCGTCGTCCCCAAGTGGCCCGCCGCCTCAAAGGTTGGTTATAGATACCGTAAAATTTCTAGTGGTGACGCACTTGCCCATCCGGCATAGTCGCCCCTTGAAAATCTGCCCCCACCATATTGGCACTCATTAGATCCGCCCGCACCAAGTTGGCATTGATGAAGTTGGCCTCCGTCAAATTGGCCCTGGCAAAAAATGCTTCAATCAGCTCTGCTTCCTGTAGGTTAGCTTTAGTCAAGTTGGCCCGACTCAGGTCGGCACTGTTCATGCGGGTGAAGCTCAAATTGGACCCCGTGAGATTGGTCCGATTCAGGTTGACATGGGTCATAATGGCCCCCTGGCAATTCACTGCCGTCATTTCTGCCTCAGAAATCTTCGCTCGCATCAAATTGGCATTTTGTAAATCGGCACCATTTAACTTTGCCCCCGACAAGTTAGCGTCAGTTAGCAGGGCCCCTTTTAAGTTGGCGTAGCTCAGGTCTGCCTTACGCAAATCCACATCTCGCAGATTAGCCTCCTTCAAGTTAGCGTAGCTTAAATCTGCCCGGCTTAAATCTACCCCCTTCATGTTGGCCCCCTGGAGGTCTGCCCGACCGAGGATAGCGGCCTGGAGATTGGTGTAGTAGCCCTTTTTTTCCTGACGCATATTAGCTCCCCGCAAACAGGCCCCGGTGAGGGTAGCACCACTTAAATCCGCTCCCCGTAGATCCGCCCCAATTAAATTCGTATCCTGGAGCATGGCCCCGTGAAAATTGGCACTGCGTAGATCGGCTCCGGCCAGGTCTGCCTGGTTTAAACTAGCCCCACTTAGGTTCGCCGCCACCAAATTAGCCTGACCTAGATTAGCCCGGTTGAGGTAACAAAAAAGCAGGTTAGCCCCCCGTAAATCCGCTTCATTGAGCACAATACCGATCAAATCGGCGGCTTCTAGATTAATCCCCGGTAATTTTAGCCCTGTAAATAAAGTTTCGCCGTTGCGATAGCGTTGGACCAATTCCTTGGCTTCCATAAATTTTGAGAGGGGAAAAATCAAATCAACTCTCTAATCATCTTAAGTTATGGAAGAATCCGTCGGAGTCAGTTTACTAGCCAATGTGGCAAGGCGAGTGGATATAATCGAGGACAGGGCTGAACGAAATAATGTAGCTGCCTGTCTTCAGTTATTAGCTGGGATCAATTTTGAAAAGTCTTTGATTAACCTATACCTTAGGGAGGGAGTTATGCGGGAATCGGTGGTTTACCAAAGTATTGTGGCAGAGTCGATGCGGAAAGGCGAACAGCAGGGACTGGAACGAGGTCTGAAGTTAGGACTTCAGCGGGGAGAACAACGGGGGGAATCACCCTTGATCTTGCGGATTTTAACCCGGCGGTTTGGAGTATTGCCTAATGGTCTAGTGGAGCGGGTTCGACAGTTGGGGACGATTCAGTTGGAAAGTTTGGGGGAGGCGTTGCTGGATTTTGAACAATTGTCAGAGGTGGAAGATTGGTTGGGAGAAATCGGCCATGGATAGTCTTCTTTATACTGAGGATTTTTTTACTTGGACTCAGCAACAAGCGGATCTTTTGTCTCAAAAACGTTTTGAACAGTTAGATTTGGAGCATTTGATAGAGGAGATTCAAGATTTGGGGAATCGTCACTATGACCAACTTGAATCACGCTTAATGGTTTTAGTCGCCCATCTTTTGAAATGGCAGGTTCAACATTGGAAACGGACTAATAGCTGGCGGGCAACTATCCGAGTTCAGCGAACATCCCTAGCCAAGTTGTTAAGACGGAATCCGGGACTAAAATCCCGTTTGGACGAAGCGATGGCGGAAAGTTGGCAGGAGGCGAGGGATTTGGCCATTGCGGAAACCGATTTACCGGATGATCAATTTCCGGATAGTTGTCCATTCACCATTGTAGAAATTCTAGATTCAGATTTTTGGCCCAATACCTAGGTCTCACCAGTTTTTGGGCTGGAACTCGTCGCTATTTAAAATGCTGACGCTTTCTCCGGATTGGGTCAGCACGAATAAGCCCTGGCGGTAGGCATATTTATCGGCTCCTTCTTCAATGTCCATGGCGGCAACGGCACCGTAAACTTGTTTTTGCTCATATTCGGGAAAAAATCTTCTAAATTCTGCCAGATTAGTCAAAAAATCTTTGACATCCTGCACACTAAGCTTACTTTTGACTTCTACCACTAGGGCGTGGTCTTGGTTGAGCACGAGAATATCTATTTCCAGGGTGTCACTGTTCAGGCGTTTTTTAACCCGTTGACTTACTTGATGGACGGGAATACCCCGGTCTAAAAATAGGGTTTCACAGGCAGGGGCGACCATATTTTCAACAAATCGTCCCCAGGATTGCCCTAAGTTACCCAATTCCTTGCGTAACTGTTTGAAGCCTTTTTCGTTTTCAATAATGGATTTTTGAAATCGTTGTTCCGATTCCCGTAACTGGCGATCGGTTTCTTGAGATTGTTCCCGCAATAGGCGATCGGTTTCTTTCTGGGCTTGGGCGACCTGTTTGAAAAGGTCGAGCACTTCGTCGAGGGTGGTGGTCATGGACTTCTGGCAGTAAAAGAGGGGGCTTTTCCATTGTAGTTTTGTTGAAGCTGTGGAATTAGGCGATCAAAAGGGAGAACCAGATACCAAATTTGGGTAGTCTGAGGAAAGGCTTATTAATGATGATGGCTTAGGTAATAAAAGGAGTGACCCGATGGCTGAGATGAAGCGAGATTATTTGGAAAAGTCCCTAAAGCAATTCGAGAGTCATCCCTATCCCAATATTCCCATCGAGGAATCTCCAAAAGACAATGTGAAATTGCTTTACGAGGGCAGTTTGGTCACGGCTCGCTATCGACGGGATGGTAAGGTGATCACTGATCTGGAAAACCGGGTGATGCTAGATGTGGCCTGTGGCACAGGTGCAACAACGTTAACGATGGCGTTGGCCAATCCGGGGGCGAAGGTGGTGGGCATCGACATTTCCCCAGAGTCCATTAAGATTGCTGAGGAGCGTTTGCAATATCACAAAATCGACAATTCTGAGTTCCATGTGCTTGCTCTGGAAGATTTAGATCAGTTGGGACAAAAATTTGACTACATTAGTGCTAGCGATATTTTATATTTACTCCCGGACTTAACCTTGGCCCTGCAACAGTTAAGGGCAATCCTAAAGCCTGATGGCATTATTCGGGGTAATCTCCACAGCTATTATCAACGTTTACCCTACTATCGTTGTCAGGAGTTGTTCGGGAATATGGGGTTGATGGATGATAATCCAGAGGAAATGGAGCTTGGTATTGTCAGAGATTTTTTTACAGCCCTACGGGACAATGTGGACTTAAAGGTAAGGGCTTGGGGCAATAACTTTGATAAGAACGATAATCACCGCTTGTTAAGCAACCATTTACTACAAAACGACAAGGGCTTTACTATGCCCCAGTTGTTAAAATGCCTCACCCAATCTAGTTTGGAGCTAATCAGCATGGTGGACTGGCAAGATTGGGATTGGCGGCAGTTATTTAAGGAACCAGATAACCTTCCTGCTTACTTGGCCATGGGACTAGAAAATGCTGACCTAGAAGAAGAGCTTTGTTTTTACGAACTGATTCAGCCCAATAAGCGATTGTTAGATTTTTGGTGTGGGCATCCCCAACCAGAATCTGCTTTGCCTATTCTAGATTGGTCAGAGGTTGCTAGTGAAAGGCTTTGGGTGCATTTCCATCCTTGTTTGAAATCAGAGTCATTCCACGAGCAACTAACCATACCGGGAGTTGTGGCACCGATGGATCTACGTCGTTTTTTCCCTTTTTTGCAGGAAAGTATCTGGTCTGATCGCCGTTCAGCCATTGCAATGTTCCTATCTTTGTGGGATGGGGCCAAGCCGTTGTCTTTCCTTTTGGAACGCTGGTTGCAGGTTTCTCCGGTGGATGCGGTCACTCTGGGGCCGAATGATTCCCAGCGGGAAGAATCCGCATTGGGGGGAGCATTGGTGATGTATGAGGAACTGGGGTTATTAATGCTAGAAGAACGGTGAGCATAGGTTGAAAATGCTGGCCAGTCCATACAACAAAATTTTTTGAGCAGGGTGATAGGCAAATGAGGGGCGATGGGTAAGTTACAGCTAGAAGGGTTCCGACCAGTTATTTAAATTTCCCCTACAGAAGGAAGAAGACAATCATGGCTAGTAATTTTAAATTCAAACTCCTCTCTCAACTCTCCAAAAAACGGGCAGAAGGTGGTTTCACCTTAATCGAACTGCTGGTTGTTGTAATTATTATCGGTGTATTGGCTGCTATTGCTCTGCCTAACCTCTTGGGTCAAGTTGGTAAAGCACGGGAGTCCGAAGCTAAATCCACTATCGGTGCTTTGAACCGTGCCCAACAAGGTTATTTTACTGAGAAGGGTACGTTTGCAACCGATACGGAAACGCTTGAAGTCCCAGCTCCTGATGGTAATTTCTTTAGTTTTGCAGTTAACACTGCTGACAACACAGAAGCTATCCAAGACGCAACGGCATTGAATTGGGAGGCTGACGGCACCCGCTCCATGTCAGGTGGAACGTTTTACGATTCAGGCACCCGCGCCTTCAGTACTGTTGTTTGTCGGGCTGAAGCAGGTAGTGAAGATACTCCCCCAACCCCAGGAGGGGCTAATGATTGTGGTGGTGCTGAAGTAATTAAATAGGACCCTATTATGTTTTGAGTGGTGCGGGAATGATGAGCTGGTCTTATCTTACCTACTGCACCCTCTTTTTTTTGGGTTAATATTTTCACACTATTGTTATGAAAGCCCAATTTTCTATCGGTAGTTCATCTAACTGTCGGCATTTCAATGGTACCCGACAAAGAGGATTTACTTTGCTGGAACTGCTTGTTGTGGTTATTATTTTGGGAGTGTTGGGAGCAATGACGTTGCCGAATCTTTTCTCCCAGATAGGTAAAGCGAGGGAAGCTGAGGCCAAGCAGATACTGAGTGCGATTGGTCAAGCCCAGCAGTCCTATTTTTTTGAAAAAGCCTCTTTCGCTGAGAGCAACCAAGCTTTAGAAATTAGTTTTCAGAGCAATTATTATGATATTTCAGAGCCTCAATTAATTGGAACTGATGTAGCCAAAAGTAGTGCTACAGCAACTAATGGTGTTCAGCAAAATGCCCGTAATTTTGCAATGGGAGTGTACTATGAGAACCAAACTTATAGAGTAGTATTGTGTCAAAGTCCTGTTCCAGCCGAGACAAACAGCACAGAGGCACCAAATAACTCATCTGGGGACTGTGTAAACGGTATTAAGCTTTTTTGATATGGTATTTAAGCTGAATTTACACGCTCGATTTGTTTTTCAAAATTTATTTTCTCCCTGTTTAGCATTTGCCAGTCTAATTGGGTTGATTACTCTACAGCGACCCGCTCTTCAAGCTCCAGGGCAGTCTTTGACTGAAGAAGATTACAAAACCCTTGAAGCAGATGAAAAAATAGATATAGAAATACTAGGCAAAATACCAGCCCTTGGATTTGATAATCTTGTTGCTGATTGGCTTTATTTGCAATTCATACAATATTTTGGTGACAGTGATGCCAGAGATTTAGTTGGTTATGGGTTAAGCCCAGAATACTTCAAATTAGTATCCGAGAAAGATCCTTTGTTTGTTAACGCTCTCCTAAGACTCGAAACTAGCACTTCTATTTTTGCTGGTTATCCTAAAATTAGTGTTGAATTGCTTGGCAAGAGTCTGGAAAAAATGCCCGAACAGTTCCTTTCTCCAGGTACAGCACCTTACTATGTGTGGAGAGCGAAAGGAACTAATGAGTTATTGTTTTTAGCAGATCCACAAGCGGCTAAGGAGTCTTATAAAAAAGCTGTTGAATGGGCACGACATTCCCAAAATGACGAAAACCAGAACTTTATCAATGTCACCACCGATAGCATCAAATTTTTAGAAAAAAATCCAGATAGTAGAAAGGCTCAAATTGGTGCCTGGTTAAGCATTTTGGGCAGTAGTCAAGATGCTCAGACCTTTAAAAGAGTCGTTAAAGAAATAGAGCGACTTGGCGGGAAAGTAACTGTTGAGCCAGGTGGACAAATATCAGTTAAAGTTCCCGATGATTTTGACTAAAAAAAGATTGATAATTTTAATCTAGATCTCCATTCCACATTCCTTCATAAGCTAGTTCTAACTCCTGAGTGAAATCTTTCGCTCTCCAAAGTTTAGATTTATACTTGCCCAAGTTCAACTCATTTTTTACTTTTTCTCTCAAACTCTTCTCTAATCCAAAACGAGTGCCCCAATAAACATATTCTTGATCATTCCAAGCGAGGCCCTCCCTAATATTTAACTGAGTCAAGAAAGTATAACTATTGCGGGACGCAAACTGTTTTCCTACCCGTGTTACTAACGGTACTTCCATCCATAACGTTTCCAACGTCGTCGTTGCACCATTGTAGGGGTAGGTATCCAACACCACATCGGCAATGCTCAGGTTAGCCCGATGGGTCATCTCATCCCCATCCTTGGGTAAAAACCGAATCCGATGAAGATCAAGCCCCATTTCCTTGGCCAACTGCTCCACCATTGCCCGAATTAACTCATTATCACCACCTCCCTTAATCAGAAACACACTATCGGGCACTGACTGCAAAATTTGTAGTTGTAACTTTAAGATATTGGGGTTCGATTTGATCTTATTCTGTACCGAAAGATAAATAACCGTATTGGGCTTAATTCCCAATTGCTCCCGACTTAACGTTGGTGTTCCCATTTCAAAACCATCCACTGCCAGATAGGTCTGGGGCAAACGCCATAATTTTTCCCGGTAATAGCCCTCGGCATCGTCAGGAACAACATAGGGATCAACAATGAAATAATCAATCGCCGGTAAACCTGATGCATCCGACCCTAACCAACTAACCTGAACAGGGGCCGGTTTGTGGGCCAACACCTGGGCCGTAATATTATGGGTCAGCACATCCAAATCTACCAAAATTTGAATTTGATCTTGCTTAATTTGCTTAATAATTTCATTTTTATCCCGACCAAAGTGATAGTATTTACTGACATTAGGATAAATCCAGTTTTCGGTTAACTCATCTTCTGGTTGTCCGATCAAATAAACAAAAATTTCAAATTTTTCCCTATCATGATACTTAAATAACCAACGGCATAGCCATCCCACTGAATGTTGCCTGAGAGTATGGGCAATATAACCAATCCGTTTTAGAGAAACTTGTTTTTTCTTAGGCAAATTTTCTTCTTGGCAAATAGTCTTATTTTGATTCTCAGTTAAATTTTGCTGAAAAATACTAGCGTTAAAATTTAAGCATCGACGATTAGATTCAGGTTCATCAAATAGGTAAAGTAGAGAAAACCCCAGTCCCCAAAAGCGGTCTCTTAAAAAATTATTTAAGACAACAGACTTTTCATTTTGTAATAAAATAAAATAATCTTTGAAAATAGAAGCTATACTTTGAACTTGTTCCCAATCATTGCCTGTCATAAAAGCAGATAATAATCTTGATGATAAATAAAAACCAAAATCAGGCTCAAAGTCTTGTTGTCTGAAAATATTTAATAGATTTCTTGCTGTTCTTAATAGAGCATCTTGATCTTTACGTAGTCCGTAAAATCGGATAAGATCATTAAGAATAAAAAGATTATTCGGAGAATATTGAAGGCAGATTTCAGCAATTTCAACACCATAACTAAAAAGTTGCTTATCATAAACCATACTATTAGCAAAAGCCATAACAGCATCACACCAAGGCAAATTGACTAAAAGTGGAATACTAGATCTTAAAAAATCAAGGGAAAGGGCAGTGGGAAACTCTAAAATTGATAGAGTGGCCCTTAATAAAAGCTCTTCTTCTTGTTGACTAATACAACCAGAATCAATAGAATTAATTAACGCAACTGTGCCTAAATAAGCCAGCTTCTCAGCCGAGAATACCTTAAGCTCACAGGCAACAACAAGTAAATTTAGATGTCCTGCCAGGTAATTGGGGACTATCTTGATTATCTGTTGCCATAATATCAACACTGTTTGTTTATCATTTTTATTAAGCTCTATGTGTTGTTCAATAAAGCCAACTAGTGAAAGCAACCCTTCATCAAAAGATGTAAAGCATTGCAACAAACCCAGCGACCAAATTTCTTCCGCTTTTTCTTCCCCTACAGAGATAAGATAATTCAATCCTAACTCCCAATATAAAATAGGGATAAAAGGATTATTTTCCAGTTCTTTTTCAAGTTCAATTATTCTTAAATCATTAACTTGCTTTTCAATTTTCATTTGTTTGATAATTTATTTAATGTTTTTTACACTCATCATAGTTACTTCAATGCAATAACATTTAAGCTTATGTAAGTATCTGCAAGCCTAATCAGACTACAGTCTTGAAATAAATCAAATTCAGTAACCCTTTCATAATTTTCAAATCCCGCCATTTCCAAATACATCCCCAAAATTTCTTCATCTAATCCCACTTTATGGACATCATAAACATCCATTTGTCCACCGAACATCATTCTCATAATGTGATGACGTTCCAGTGGATGGGAATTTGGGTGCAGATATAACCAACACAAAGTCTTCAAGTCTGGGACACTAATCATTAACTTACCCCCTATCCTAAGCACTCGGTGCCATTCCTTTAATGTACTGGTCAACTCATCGTCGATGTTGTAATAAAAATGTTCAAGGACATGGCTAGCATATATTACATCAACCGAATTGTCCTCGAACATTGATAAATTGCTGGCATTGCAAACATAATCAACCTCTGGACGATCTAAAACATCAACAATCCTCCATTCAGGGGAGACTTCTTTGCCGCCAATGTGTAACTTAATAATCTCAGTTTGAGTCATAAATCTTTAGTTATTACGAGTAAAATCATATATTCTAATATCATGCTTCAAATTTACTTAGGCGAAACGTGTCCTCAAAAAAACTTAACCTTAACAGAGTCTCTTTCCAAGACTGACCAAATGACGACCCCATTTAAAGACTACTGTGGCAACCAATCTTCATCCAGTACTTGTTCAAGGGTAGCAATGGGCTCCTCTGGAAATTTACTGAGGGGAAGTTGAGAATGTTTAGCTGCTAATTTTCTACCTTTTTTGTACCCCTCCACTAAATAGTCTCTTGCATAGTTACGTAAACTCGGATTATCCTCTAACACCTGGAGAAGCTGTAGGCGGAAATTCAAGATTTTCCTTTCCCAATGCCCTTGATTCCGGATAAATTCTGCTTGCCAGTAAACAATCAAAAGGAGATGTTCAAAAATATGATTGAGAAGACTTTGTAATTTATGTTTATCGCGCCGACTCAAATCTTCTACCTCCTCAATTAAATTTTCCCAATCTAGAGCATCCAAGTCTTGATTTTTAAGTTTAGCAACAGTTTCTAAAACCCAAAGATTGTAATCTGTCTCATAAAGATTTGTATTGGTTTTGTGGAGTTCAGCAACCATAGTGTTGACCTCGTTGATTAGTTGTAAATTTTATTCTAGCTTCTACCCAATCAATGGTAATACCATCTATAAATCGAAATGAATTATCTGGCGATCTCGCAGAGATCCGCTGCGCGGTGCGCCTAGGGCAACCAATCTTCATCCAGTACTTGTTCAAAGGTAGCAATGGGTTGTTCGGGAAAATTTTCAATCGATAAGCCCGAACTATCAGAAGCTAAACTTATGCCATTTTTGTAACATTTATCAAAAATCTCTGACAAATAAGGTTTTAGGCTTGGGCTGTCACTTAGCAATCGGTCAATTTGAAGACGAAAATTGCGAATTTCTCGCCTCCAATGGTTTCGGTTTCTTTCTTTTTCTGAATGCCAATAGCCCAACTTTAATAAATGCTCGAATAGTCTGGTTAGCAAACTAGCTAGTTTGTGCCTATCTCGCCGACTCAAGCTTAATACCTCCTCAATCAAATATTCCCAGTCTAGATTCTCTAAATCTCGGCATTGCAACTTTTGTACGGTTTCTAGAATCCAAAGATTGTAATCCGTCTCATAAAGACTTGTATTAGTTTTGCGGAGTTCGGCAACCATGCTGTTTTCCCAAATGATTAATCGTCAATCTTATTTTAGCTTCCACTCAATGAGTGGGCACACGATTTGCCTCATTATCTGGCGATCGCATAGGGCAACCAATCTTCATTCAATATTTGTTCAAGGGTAGCAATGGGTTCCTCTGGAAATGTACTGAGGGGAAGTTGAGAACGCTTAGCCGCGATCTTGCGCCCATACTGGTAACATTCTTGCCAAATTTCTTGCAAATAAACTTTGAGACTAGGACTATCTGCTAATTCATCCTCAATCAATTGACGAAAATTAATAATCTCGGCCTCCCAATGATTACGATTGTTCTGCTCCTCACTTTTCCAATAGGACAATTTTAATAAATGTTCAAATAATAACCTCAAAAGACTTTTGAGCTTTTTTTTATCCCGCCGACTCAAATCCTCTACCTCCTCAATTAAATTCTCCCAATCCAGATTATCTAAATCTTTATTTTTTAGTTTGACAACAGTTTCTAAAACCCAAAGATTGTAATCTGTCTCATAAAGATTTTGATTTGTTTTGCGGAGTTCAGCAACCATAGTGTTGACCTCGTTAATTAGTTGTAAATTTTATTCTAGCTTCTACCCAATCAATGGTAGTACCATCTATAAATCGAAATGAATTATCTGGCGATCTCGCAGAGATCCGCTACGCGGTGCGCCTAGGGCAACCAATCTTCATCCAGTACCTGCTCAAGGGTAGCAATGGGGTGTTCGGGAAAGATGCTGAGAGGAAGTTCGGATTGGTCAGCAGCCAATTCTCTCCCATCACGATAACATTTATCAAAGATGTCACTAAGATAGTTTCGTAAACTTGGACTACTTTCTAACTCTTCATTAATCTGTTTCCGGAAATTACGAATTTCTCTCCTCCAATGGCCTTCATTCCTTTGAAGCTCAGATTGCCAATATGTGAGTTTAAGAAGATGTTCACACAGTAGACGTAAAAGACTTTTAAGCTTTTTTTTGTCGCGCCGACTCAAATCCTCCACCTCCTCAATTAAATTGTCCCAATCTAGACCATCCAAGTCTCGACTTTTCAACTTGGCGACAGTTTCTAAAACCCAAAGATTGTAGTCTGTCTCATAAAGATTTGTATTGGTTTTGCGGAGTTCAGCAACCATGCAACCTTCCTCAATCATTTGTCTTAAGCTTCATTGTAGCCTTAGCAAAAATTGTCCCCAAAATTGGCATCTTGAGCCGGATGTGACTAGAATCGGGAATAGGTTTATATTCATATTTGTTTACAATCAACCTCCGCCACCATGGTCAAATCCGTTAGCTTGCTCCGGTCCCAATCCTACGAAGCGGGCAGTTTGCTGGCTTCCCTAAGAACTTTACTCGAACCCTTGGGGGGCATGGGCAACTTCGTCAAACCAGGCGATCGGGTTTTGCTGAAGCCCAATTTGTTGACTGGCAATCGGCCGGGCAGAGAATGTATTACCCGCCCCGAAGTGGTGGCCGCCGTGGCCCAACTGGTGCAGGAAGCGGGCGGTAAACCTTTCATGGGGGACAGTCCTGCGTTTGGTTCGGCTCGGGGCGTGGCAGAAAATAACGGTTACTTACCTCTGTTGCAAGCGTTAGACATTCCCATTGTGGAATTCCGAGGGGGACGCTACGCCACCGATAGTGATAGTTTTAACCATTTGCGCTTGTCCAAGGAGGCCATGGATGCGGATGTGGTGATTAACCTGCCCAAACTCAAGTCCCATGCCCAATTGACCATGACCATGGGGGTTAAAAATTTATTCGGTTGCGTCCCCGGCAAAATGAAAGCTTGGTGGCATATGGAGGCGGGCAAAGATGCGAATCGCTTTGGGGAAATGCTGGTGGAAACGGCCAAGGCGATCGCCCCGGATTTGAGTATTTTGGATGGCATTATGGCCCATGAAGGCAATGGCCCCATGCACGGCGACCCCAGGGAAGTGGGGTTATTGGCCGCTAGCCCCGACGTGTTTGCCTTGGATTTTGTTATTACCGATATTTTGCAACTAGACCCCGCTACTATTCCCACCATGGCGGCCCAGGAGCGCCTAGGACTAAATCCCACTGCGGCTGAATTGACCTTTCCCTTATCCCATCCCCGGGAGTTAGTGGTAGATAATTGGAAACTACCGGAAGTGTTGATGCCCATTGATTTTGGCCTGCCTAGGGTGTTGCGTTCCACGTTCAAACACTTTTACATTCGCTTTGTCAAAGAACCCTTACATATCTACACGGGGAAAGCCTAGTTACGGGAACTTTCGTCAAATAGGCTACATAAAGCCTACCGATCCGGCCTTAACCTGAAGATAAGACATAAAGTCAATATCACCCTCCGATTGCTAGAGGTCGCCCATTGCTTCAGTGGCGGCTTTCTTTTTAGAGTTTATTAGTCCTTTAGAAGCTGCCATGCACTGCTCGATTTGGGACGAATTTGAACTTTCTGTAATTGGTTACCAGGGGCGATCGCCGTGGTGGGGGCAGGGGTTTTGTTAAGATTCTAAAAACTTCAAATAGCGCTCCCCATGCTCATGGACTGGATTCCTTTCGAAATTCCCATTAATACGGCGATGATTGCTGGTGCTACCCTTTGGGCATTGGGGCTGTACCTAACCTGGGGCAGTGGGCGCAATTGGCTGATCGAACAGTTGCAACGGTGGTTTAATTTTGCGGAACGTTCCCTCTACACTTCCGTGGAGGAATATGAGCGCACCAAGGAAGCTCGGGAAGCCCAGAATGCTTTCTATGCTTCAGTAATGAGTATTTTGCCGTTTCTTCTCCTGGGGGCCCTCTGTAATTGGGGGGTGAAATGGGGATTGGGAGGAAGTTGGTCCATTAGCTTGGCCATATTGACGGTGTTCACAGGGGCAGTTTATGCGTTGGGGAAACAAAGTAGCAATGAGTAGGGTGGCGGGACAAAGAAAAACGGCGATCGCCAGGGAAAAAAATCCAGGCCAGCAAAATTACCTATCCGGTCGAAGTTGGGGGCAAAAATTAATCAGTGCTTTATTGTGTTGCCTTGCCCTGACGTTTTCATTGGGAGGTTGTTTTTCCCCGGAACTGAAAGACCAGGTGGTTTTTTCCGTGCTCAGTGACCCCAAAACTTTCAATGCGGTTCTGTCCCAAGAGTCCCCCAATGTTTTTGGTTATATCTACGAAGGGCTAATTAGGGAAAATCCTCTCACCGGGGAAAGAACGCCAGCCTTGGCGGAAAGTTGGGAAATATCACCGGACAATTTGACCATTACCTTTACCCTCAAGGAAGGTCTGCGTTGGTCTGACGGCAAACCCCTTACCGTAGATGATGTACTATTTTCCTATAATGATCTTTATTTAAACCCTAAAATTCCTAACAATTATCGGGACAGTTTAAAGGTAGGAGAAAGTCAAGCAGAACCGAAGATTACCAAAGTTGGCGATCGCCAGGTGGCATTTAATATTCCCGAACCCTTTGCTCCCTTTTTAGAAACAGCCCAATTTCCCATTTTGCCAGCCCATATTCTGCGGGAAACAGTGGAAAAAACCGATGAAAATGGTAATCCGTTATTTTTGAGTACCTGGGGCACCAATACCCCCCCGGACCAAATTGTGGTCAATGGTCCCTATAAATTAACCCGCTACGTTACCAGCCAACGGGTAATTTTTAGTAAAAATCCCTATTACTGGGAAAAGGGCCCCAACGGTGAGTCTTTACCCTACATCCCCAGGGTGGTGTGGGCCATTGTGGAAAGCACTGACACATCTTTGTTGCAATTTCGTTCTGGCAGTTTGGATTCCCTCGGAGTGCCACCAGAATCCTTTTCTCTGCTCAAACAGGAAGAAGAAAGGGGTAATTTTGTCATCTATAACGGCGGTCCCACCTACGCCAGTAGCTATTTAACCTTTAATCTCAACCAAGGTAAGCGCCAGGGTAAACCCCTAGTGGATCCGATTAAATCCCGGTGGTTTAATAATCTCAATTTTCGTCAGGCGATCGCCTATGGCATTGACCGGGAAAGAATGGTTAATAACATTTACCGAGGGTTGGGGGAAAAACAAAATTCCTTTATTCCTGTGCAATCTCCCTTTTTTAATCCCGATGTCAAAGTCTATAACTATGACCCAGAAAAAGCGCAAGCATTACTGAAAGCCGGGGGCTTTACCTACAACAATCAACGGCAATTATTGGATGATCGGGGTAACCGTGTCCGCTTTGTGCTTAATACCAATGCTGGCAATAAAGTGCGGGAAGCCATGGGGACCCAAATTCAAGAAGATTTGGGAAAACTTGGCATTCAAGTGGACTTTAGCCCCATTAGTTTTGGCGTGTTGGTGGACAAATTAAGCAACAGTTTGGAATGGGATGCGGTGGTTTTGGGCCTAACCGGCGGCAACGATCCCCATATACCTAATGTTTGGTATGTTAAGGGCAATTTACACATGTTTAATCAGCATCCCCAGGCCGGAGCCCAACCTTTAGAGGGACAAACAGTGGCCCCCTGGGAGCAGAACATTGCCGATTTAGCTCTTAAAGGTTCCCAAATTATTCCCCAGCAGGAACGGAGCCTAGTTTACGACCAAATGCAACTGGAAGTGCAGGAATATTTGCCCTTTATCTACTTGGTAAGTCCCTATTCCCTTTCAGCAGTGCGGAACCGCTTCTGTGGCATTGAATATTCTGCCCTAGGGGGAGCGTTCTGGAATTTGCCTTCCATCAGTTTTTGCGATAATCCACCACCACCGCCATCATCCCAAGCTAATCGTCATTTTCCTGGGACTGGGGGGGAGTAGGAGTTGGCGTTCCCATTGATGGCGTTTGATATTCCTTGATTTTCTCCTCCAGTGCTTTTAAGCGGGCCTGTAAATTTTCCAGGCGATCGCCATTGAGACGGTTTTCCTGGAGTTGTTGACTAATCAATGTATCGAACTCCCGCCGCAGGGCTTCCTGTTCGCCCATTAATTGGGCAATGGTGTCATTTTGGGCTTCAATGGTGCTTTGCAAATTTTCCAAGCGGGCTTTTTCTTCAATCACAAACGGTAAGCCGCCCTGGGATAAAAGATAAATGCCACCACCACAGAGGATCGCCCCCGCAAACATCAAACTGCCCACGATGGTGCGGAAATAGCGCTTTTGCCGCCGCCGAAATTCCGCCAATAAATCCAACGCCCCTTCACAGCCGGGTTCCAACGATAAACACTGACGCACCCGCAAATGCATTTGGTCAGCATCGGGGGCACGGTGGTGCTGTTTCCATTTCCCCAGGTAGGCTTCAGCGGAAGAGAGTAAAAACTTTGATTCCCCAGGATTAAAGGCAATGGCGTCATCTAATTCGGCAATGGCATCGTCCCAGTAGCCCAAACGCATATAACCCTGGGCCCGGGTGAAATGGTCAGCGGCTTGTTTTTGGGCCGCTTGGATTTCCTCCGGTTCAATGCCCAACTCGCTGGCGATCGCCTCCAATTCAGCGGTGGTGGGAATGCGCTGGGTGGATTGGCTTAACTCAGTCACCCGTTGGATGTAGTTTTCGATTACTCCGCTGTGGACCAATGCCATGGCCTAGTTGTCCTCGGCGCTAATGTCTTTCTCGACAATTCTAGCTTAGGAATCTGGCGGGGCTTTTGCCAGGGGCACCAAAGGGAAAAACGACTCCATGGGGAACACAGAGCCAGTTTTGGGACATTTATTGACAGTTAGCTGAAATTCATTAACAAGTTCTAACCGAATTGTTCTTCCACTTCCAAGTCAAACAGCATCTTCAGGGAGCGTAGGCATTGCTTACGGGCTTCGATATCCTGCTGGGCCCGCAGTTGCACCATGGGTTCGTGGAGAATTTTGTTGACAATGCCCCTGGTGAGGGCTTCGATTACTTCTTGATGTTTTTCGGCAAACTCGCTGCCCAGGCGGGAAAGGGCTTTTTCCAATTCCTGTTCCCGGATATCTTCCACCTTACTGCGGAGGGAACTGATGGTGGGTACCGTTTCTAGCGATCGCCACCAGAGGTCAAAGGCGGCAATTTCTTCTTCGAGTAATGCTTCAGCTTGGCGTGCCATTTGTCGGCGGCTGGCTTGGTTTTGGGCGACTACTTCTTTCAGGTCATCCACATTAAAAGCCCGCACCTGTTCCATAGCGTGGACATCAGCGGCCACGTTCCGGGGGACGGAAATATCCACTAACATCAAGCTTTTGCGGTTGATCACACAGCCAGTCAAATTCTCGCAGTTTAAAATTGGTTCCGTGGCCCCAGTGCTGGTAAAGACAATATCCCCAGCGGCGATCGCCGTAAACATATCCGTCAGGGGACAAAGGGTTAACTGGGCTTGGGGGAATTGGTTGGCTAAATCCTGGGAACGACGTTGGGAGCGGTTAACAATGGTGATGTCCGTGGCTCCTTTAGCTAATAGATGTTTCACCAACAGACAGGCCATTTTACCAGCCCCGATGATGACAGTTTTTTGGCTCGATAAATCCACTTGACGATGGACTAACTCCACAGCGGCGGAACTGATGGACACGGCTCCTGTACCAATATCCGTTTCGGTTCTGACCCGACGACCGGCGGTAATGGCCTGTTTAAATAGGCGATCGAGCAGACGACCCACCCCTTTATATTTTTGCCCCAACTTATGGGTAGTACGCACCTGAGCCAGGATTTGTCCTTCTCCGAGCACCAAACTTTCCAGCCCAGCGGCCACCCGCATCAAATGGCGCACCGCATCTTCGTGGAGGAGGGTAAACAAATAACGCCGTAGGGTTGCCAGGGGAATATTGCCAGTTTCAGAAAGGAATTGGGTAATTTCCACCACTCCCTTTTCTGTGTCCGTCACCACCGCGTAAATTTCCAGGCGGTTACAAGTACTAATGACAGTGACTTCTTCGATGTGGGGATAACTCCGCAGATGGGTTAGCGCTTCTTCCAACTTAGCTTCTTGGATGCTGAGTTTTTCGCGAATTTCCACCGGGGCTGTCTTATGGCTCAGTCCCACAACGGCAATATTCATGGGTTCTCCTAAAGGATTCTCTAATAAGGTGGTGGTCGCAGAAATTACGACGTTTTTTGTTAAACAAGTTTCTCTAATCTTTGCAATGTAGTCCGAATGGCAGACCACAATCAAGGGTCCATCCCGCCGGGGCTCATGAATTTTTGTTAAGCAAAACTAGCTCCGGTAACCATTGGGCGGCTTGCAAAATCTTTTGTAGGGATAATTCTTTTTCTAGCAAACAGGCGTGGCCGCTGTGGGGCAATATTTTCACCATGGCTTTGGGAAGATGCCTCTGCAACTTATGGGCTTCTTCCACGGAAGGCAGTAGTAAATCCCGACCACTGGCCAGAATTAAACTGGGGGAGCTGATTTTTCCCAAATCTAATTCCTGTTGGTTGAAATTTTGCAATAGGGCTAACCGTTGGGCCACGATCGCCGGGGGAATGGAGCGCATGGCATTGAGCAACTGACGTCGATCCTGGGGCTGTAACCGTTCTACAGCGGCTAAAAAGGGCAGTCCGGTGAGGGTAGTGACCGTTTGTAGGGCATTGGGTAACCACTGATGGAAGGGAATGCCCCACTGTAACCAAGGGCGACGGTCAAAGGCAGTGGCGGGATTAACCAAAATTAATTTGGCTACCTCCTGGGGGTACAGACAACTATAAGCCAGGGCTAGGCATCCCCCGAAGGATTCCCCACAGAGGTACAGGGGTAATGTTAATCCCTGCTGTTGGTGAATTAATTGGTGCAGGGCCTTGGCGATCGCCGACCAATCATCCGGAAGGGGCCCCGGAGTTAGGCGCAGAGCCAGTAGGTTAAAGTGCTCAACCAACTCCAGTCGTTGCCGATAAAATAATTTGCCCGTACCATCCAACCCCGGCAAATAAAGCAGACTTGCCCTGCGGCGATCGGGGGGATGAAGATTAACTAACTGCATTTTCTGTTAGATTTGTTGACGTAATTCTCTCCCTACCTATGGACGTTACCATTTATCTCCGTTGGTCCGCCTACGCTACCATCGCCAGTTTTATCTTTATGGTACTGGCCTTTGTTTTTCGTTGGGGGTTCCGCTTTCGCCTGGTGGGGGTGACGAGCTTTATGACAGTTTTAACGATAGGCATTTTTGGCCTGGGTTTGGGCATGTTCGACCGCCCCACGGTGGAAGGCTCAGTGAAGTTCAATCGGGTGTACGACAATGGTGCTAACCAAATTGTCATCAGTGTGCCGGTGACAGTGTCCGCTACGGAAGTGGAAGCCACCCTCAAACAGGCCGCCAATAATTACTTTTCCCTGGGCCGCATTTCCACCGACGGCAAAGAACAAATGGTGATCCGGGCCCGAACCCTGATTCATCCCCAGCCTGGCCTAACTAAACCCCTCTATTTAGGCTCTGCTTACCGCACCCTGGGCACCAAAGAAAACGATCAGATTGAGATTAAACTTGACCGCAAAGCCCTCCGGGAATTAGAGCGCAACCAGGCCGCATGAAGAACTTTTTCCAACAAATGGTGGCTAGTTTCTTCGGAACATTGGCCGCCATTGTGGTTTTGCTTAGCCTTGGGGCCACTGGCTTGGTGTTGCTGTTCATACTGGTTTCGGCTGAGGCAGATCCAGTGCTAGAGGAAAAAACAGCCCTCATTCTCGACCTAGCGATCCCCATCCAAGATACCAGCCCTACTCTCAGTCTACAACAGAGTTTACTGGGTAATCAGGAAGAAATATTACCCCTGCGGACGGTGGTTAATGCCATTGAAAAGGCCGCCGAAGATGACCGCATTGTGGCCCTATTAATTGATGGTCGCCGCAGTAACCAAGTGGACGGTTACGCCAATTTAAGTGAAGTGCAACAGGCCCTAATTAAATTCAAACAATCGGGCAAAAAAATTGTTGCCTATGGTCTCAACTACAGCGAACTAGGCTACTATTTAGCTGCCACTGCCGATACCATTTTAATTAACCCCATGGGGGGAGTGGAAATAAATGGACTAGGGGCCCAGCCAATCTTTTTTACCGGGGCGTTGGCCAAGGCTGGCATTGGGGTGCAGACCCTACGGGTAGGCAGTTACAAGGGAGCCGTTGAACCCTATACCAGGGAAAATCTCAGCCCAGAAAATCGCCAACAACAACAGCTTTTGCTAAATCAAATTTGGCAAATTTATTTAACCAGTGTTGCTAATAATCGTTCCTTAACGGTGCCCCAACTCCAGGCGATCGCCAGTGACCAAGGGCTGCTCTTTGCTGACATCGCCCTAAGGGAAAAATTAGTAGACAAGGTGACCTATTGGGATGAAGTTTTGGCCGAGTTGAAACAGGCGGGAGTTTGGATTAATGACCCCGAGAAAATAGAAGAGCAGGAGGAAGATAAAGAGTTTAGAAAAATTAGTTTGGCCGAGTACCATCGCCTACAAAACTGGGAAACCGAAAACCACGACCAAGACCCTAAAATCGCCATTGTTTACCTCGAAGGCTCCATTGTTAATGGTCGGGGCACCTGGGAAAACATTGGTGGCGATCGTTATGGGGAACTATTGCGAACTATTCGCCAGGATGACGACATTAAAGCGGTGGTGCTGAGAATTAATAGTCCCGGTGGCAGTGCTAGTGCGGCGGATATTATCTGGCGGGAAGTGGAACTTTTACAGGCTCAAAAACCAGTGATTATTTCCATGGGCAATGTGGCAGCTTCTGGTGGTTATTGGATTGCCACCGCTGGGGAAAAAATTGTTGCCCAACCCAACACCGTCACCGGTTCCATTGGGGTTTTTAGCATTCTTTTCAACGTGGAAAATTTAGGCGATCGCCTGGGGTTAAACTGGGACGAAGTGGCCACGGGGGAACTAGCCAATGTGGGCTCCAGCATTAAACCTAAAACTGAGTTGGAGTTGGCCATTTTTCAACGGTCGGTGGATCAGGTTTACGAGATCTTTTTAGATAAGGTGGGTAGGGCCCGCAATTTATCTCCTACCGCTTTGGACTCCGTGGCCCAGGGCAGGGTTTGGACAGGATTGGCAGCACAAAAAGTGGGGCTAGTAGATCAACTGGGGGGATTGCAAACGGCTGTGAACCTAGCAGCGGCCCAAGCAGAATTAGGGGAGCAATGGCAGGTAAAGGAATACCCCACTCCCAGGGGATTAAATTCCCTCCTCTGGAACAATCTCATCCATGGTCTCACTGAAACTAACTCCGTGGTTCTACCGCCATTTTTGCGAACTAATTGGCAACAGTTGGAGCGGGAATGGGCAGAGTTGGCCCAATTTAATGATCCCCAAGGCATTTACGCCCGCTTGCCCTTTTCCTGGCATTTTCTTAATCCTTAACCATTTTTTTGTGGGCTAAAACCATGGCAAATCAGAATTTTCCAGCCCAAAATCATCCCCAAACGGTGGTCATAGTGGGGGCATCCGGGGGCATTGGTTTAGGCTTTGTCCGTTACTTTTTAGAACAAGTACCTTTCCCCGTCAAAATTTGGGCCACCTACCGTCAGGCGATCGCCGAGTTAGACCATTTAGCCAAGGAAAATCCTGATCGTTTAACCCTAGTGCCGTTGGATATCACTGAAGAGAGCCAGATTGCACAATTTAGCCAGCAATTAGGCAAAACTGAAGTCAATTGGCTAATTAATTGTGTGGGCATTCTCCATGTAGAAGATAACCCACCGGAAAAAAGTCTGCGCCATTTACAACCATCCCAATTACAGCAATATTTTGCCGTTAACAGCATTGGCCCAGTGTTGTTAGCCAAACATTTTTTACCCCATTTGCGCCATGCTTCCCCCAGTGTTTTTGCCACCATTTCCGCTAAAGTGGGCAGTATTGGGGATAACCAGTTGGGAGGATGGTACGGTTATCGAGCTTCTAAGGCGGCGCTGAATATGTTGCTCAAAAATACGGCGATCGAATATCGCAGAGTTGCGCCCCAATGTGCGGTAATTTTGCTCCACCCCGGCACCACTGATACGTCATTGTCCCAACCATTTCAGAAAAATGTCCCCCCAGAAAAGCTTTTCACAGTGGAACTTACTGTTAAGCAATTAATGGCGATTTTATTGCAAGTAAAACCGGAAAACAGCGGCACTTTCTATAGTTGGGATGGCACAATTTTGCCGTGGTAATTTGTCAGTAAAAGATCCAAATAACTAAACAGCTAACGGGAGGGTAAACCAAAAATGGGATCCTTGCCCCGGACTGCTGGTAACGCCGATGTGGCCACCGTGGGCTTCAACAATTTGCCGGGACTGATAACAACCCAAACCAATGCCGGTTAGCCGTTGATTGTGGCGGTTGCGTAAATAGAGCCGGAAAAGGTGCTCACATTGGTCCTTGGCCATGCCTTTACCGTTGTCGCTGAGGGTAAAACGCACCATATTACCTTCGAGTTGGGCCGCCAGAGTGAGGGTAATACCAGGGGGATTGTGGTTGAGGGCGTTGCCCAAAAGGTTGTCGAATACCTGCTTGATGTAGTGGGGGTCTCCCTGGAGAGGAGACAGGGTCTCATCACATTTCAAGTTCAAAACTACCTGATGTTGTTCACAGGCCGATCGCCATTGGTGACAAATTTGTTGCAAAAAAGGCTGGAGCGGCAAGGCTTGGGGCGCAAGTTGGAGGGGACGACATTCGGCGGTTTGTTCTTCACAGAGGGCATTGAGAAGGGTTAACTGGCGATCGCCACTGCGGATCAGGCTGTCTAGGAGATGGCGGGGCAGGGTCAAGGCTTCCCCCTCTGTGGTTGATAAATTTTTTAGCACCATCAATAAACCCATCACCGAAGTACGCAAATCGTGGGAAATGGCTTGGACAAAGAGAGCTTTCATCTGCTGGAGATCCTGGAGTTCCACCATTTTGTCCTCTAGCTGGGCGGTGCGTTCCCCCACTTGCTTTTCCAAATTGGTATTCAGCGTTTGCACCCGTTGGTAAAGCTGGGCCTGTTGAATGGCGATCGCCACTTGGGTGGCCAATTGTTCCAGTAAGCGCACCTCGGCCTTTTGCCAATGGCGGGGCTGTTGACAATGATGGACCACAATCATACCCAACCTGCCGTCCAACGTAGCGAGGGGAATGGCCAGCAAGCTTTTCACCTGATAACGTAAAAAACTCCGCCGCAGTGGGTCTCCCTTGGGCAATTGGTCAGGATGATGGACCACCATTGCTTCGGTGGGAATGGTTTTAACGATCATTTCCTCGGGGTTTGGGGAAGCCGCAATCTGGGAGTTGAGAGAAGTTTTGTAAGCGGGACCACAGGATTCGGCCACCACTGCCAACGGACTATTCCCCTGCAAAAGAGCGATATAAACCCGGTCGGTCTGGAGCAAATGGCGTACCTCCGTCACCGTAGTTTGAAAAATGGTGCCCAAATGTAGCGATTGCCGCACCCGTAGGGCCACCTCCGCCAAAAGCCGTTCCCGTTCCCAACTGCCCCGCAATTGTTCTTCGGTGCGACGTCTTTCCCTCACCGCCACCGATAGCAATAGACTGGTGGTGCCTAAAACCAAAAAGAACATCTGCAGGAGAATCATTGCTCCGCTTTGGTCGGCACTTTGCACGTTAAAAGAGCCATTGCCCTGCACCGTAGCGGTGATCGCCAGGAGAGCCAAACCTGAAGTGGAGAGGATTCCCCCCCAGATTGGAAAACGAATGCTGGCCCAAACCACAATGGGAAAGGGTAAATATTCCAACCACTGGGTATAGATAGCTCCCCGGTCCGCCAAGGGAATGAGGTCATCCCCAGCAAAAATTAGCCAGGCTAACATCAACAAAAGGCCAGCGCAAACTAAGGCTTCCACCAATTGGAGTCGCTCCATCCGGGCTGACCAGGGCCAACTCCAGCGGCCATATCTAAGCTTGAACAGCAGAGGAGCGGCCAGCAAAATTCCGGTGGCACTGCCCAACCAGGCCAAAGATCCTGTCCACCAAATACGACCATCCCCCTGCCAGAGAGATAGCAAAAGCGCGGCGATCGCCGTCAGAGTGGCCCCCAGCCCCACCCCCGCCAGCAAAAAGACCATGCCATCTTGGAGTCGTTGACCCTGGGGAGAAAACTCCAGCATTTTTAGTCCCCGACCGGCCATCAGCACCACCGCCGTGCTAATCATCCCTAGGGCCAATGCCAGAGGTGGATCTCCCTGCACTACCATGGGGGCAATGGTTAAACCCAGAGCAAGGGCGATAATGTTCGTTCCCTGCCACCACAGCGCCAGCGCCATACCCTGCCCCAACCCCAAACTAAGCCATTGTTGTCCACGGCCCAACATTCCGTAGGCTAAGGCAGTGCATAGGCCCAGGGCGATCGCCAATGCCAAAGAAGGCAAAGCGGTGACCAGCCTCCGGCGTAAGGACTTGGGTAAGTAGATCAGCATCAATGGAAAGTCTGACAATGGGCGACGGGGCACACCGTTTTATTCTTAAAAGTGGTCGATATTCTTTCCCCCCCATGGGGATAATGCAACAGCGGGCGAACCCCCTTTTTGCATCGGCACCCTTACCGTGATAGTAATCACCGATGAAGTACAAAGAATTGCTAAGCACTGTAGATTACTATCTCAACTTTGCCTAAACTGGAATGGATTTTACTTCCCCCCATAGGGTGAAAATCGAGCCTTGCCTGCCTATGAAAATTTTGATCGTTGAAGATGATCCATTGATGCAATTAGGTTTGGAGCAAGCCTTGGGGGCCCATGAGCGCTTTGAAATTATTGGTCGAGTGGATAACGGCTATGGTGCTGTGCAACAGGCAGCGGTCCTCAACCCGGACTTGATCGTGATGGACATTGGCTTGCCTGGACTTGATGGCATTGAAGCCACCAAACAAATCAAGCAAACTTCCCCCCAGATCCACATTGTAGTGTTGACTTCCCACACCCTGCCCAACGAGATTATTGCTGCCCTATCCAGTGGGGCCGATGCTTACTGCGTTAAAGGAGCCACCCTAGAGCGTTTAATTTTGGCGATCGCCGCCGCCCAGGATGGAGCCACCTACCTAGACCCCCAAATTGCCCGGGTGGTGGTGGAAAACCTCAAGCCCCCCGTGCCGGAAGGCCAAGCCGACGTGTCTAGCCTTTCGGAAAGGGAAATTGACGTGCTGAAATTAATTGTGGAAGGAAAAAGTAACCAAGAAATCGCCCAAACTTTATATCTAAGCACCAACACAATTAAAACTCATGTACGGGGCATCATGAATAAGCTGTCCGTTGATGACCGGGTTCAAGCTGCCGTCATTGCCCTCCGTTCCGGTTTGGTTTGATTGCAGAAGGGGCTATAATCCAAGGCGTTTACTTTACCCGTCCTAAACCATGGCCAAAGCAATCTGGAATGGGGTCGTCCTCGCCGAGAGTGACCAGTGTGAAATGGTGGAGGGCAACTACTATTTTCCCCCCGACAGCATCCATCCCCAGTATTTCCAGCCCAGTAACACCCACACCGTTTGCGGTTGGAAAGGCACCGCCAGTTACTACACCGTAGTGGTGGATGGCCAGGAGAACCCGGATGCGGCTTGGTATTACCCCGATCCCAAACCCAGGGCGGAAAATATTAAGGGCTACATCGCTTTTTGGCGGGGTGTAAAGGTTGAAGCCTGAATTTTTTTGTAATTATGGGCAATGATTTCGACTACATCGCCATAAAAAATGGTAATTTTGTTTTATTGTATCTCCACCCGACTAAGTTTGTAATCGCCCAAGGCTCAGGAATTTAACTAACTACGATGGAATTAACTGGAAAAACAGCCCTGGTCACCGGGGGAGGCATAAGGGTTGGTCGGGCCCTAGTTATGGCCCTGGCGGAAGCCGGTTGTAACGTCTTTATTCACTACGGTAATTCCCAGACCGGAGCCCTAGAGGTTCAGCAAGAAGTGGAAGCATTGGGTAGGAAAGCTTTTACCTACTCCGCCGATTTGAGCGATGCCCAGGCCACCCAAGGAATTATTCCCAAAGCCCAGGAAGTCTTTGGCCAGGTGGATATTCTGATCAACAG
Source organism: Synechocystis sp. FACHB-908 (assembly GCF_014698595.1). NCBI lineage: Bacteria > Bacillati > Cyanobacteriota > Cyanophyceae > Synechococcales > Merismopediaceae > Synechocystis > Synechocystis sp. FACHB-908. Next base: position 69,582 of record NZ_JACJTH010000023.1, read on the forward strand.
TGCCTCGGTTTTTCCCCTAGAAGATAAATTCTTTCAAGTGGATCTCGACCTGTGGGAATGGATTTTTGCCGTTAATCTCCGGGCCCCCTTTCAGTTGTCCCAGGCCTTTGCTCAACAAGTAGCCGGCGATCGCCAAGGAAAAATTATTAACATTAACGATGCCCGCATTCCCCGACCAAGGCCAGACCATTTTGTTTACCGTCTTACCAAACGGGGTTTGTGGGATATGACGGAAATTTTAGCCCTGGAATTGGCCCCCAATATCACCGTTAATGGCCTCGCCCTAGGACAGATTTTAGAAGCTCCGGAAGCGCCGGACCCGGAAGAGTTTATGCGGGATTATGCAGAGCGACGTATTCCTTTAAAAATGACCGGCAATCCCAAAGTAGTCACTGATGCGGCCCTATATTTGCTACAACAGGATTTTCTGAGTGGCACCACCATTCGTTTAGATGGAGCAGAATATTTGAAGTTTTAGCTATTACCTAAGAGCGTGTTTGAAAAGTAGGGTGAAGAATGGAAAATGGTGAAAAGAATAAAATTTTCACCATAATTAATGATAATTCGAGAATTTTACAGCACGGACATCACTGATAGCCAGTGGCAATTGGTAGAACCCCATTTACCCAAAGCAAAAACTGGGGGAAGAAAACGGAAAACTAGTCTGCGGGAGATACTCAATGCCATTTTTTACATGCTCAGAACGGGGTGTGCCTGGCGACTTCTACCCCATGATTTCCCTAAATGGCGAACGGTCTATGGTTATTTCCAGCAATGGCACGAAGATGGTACCTGGAGAAAATTAAACCGTATCTTCCGTGAGAAGGTTCGACTCAAAGCTGGAAGAAATACTCACCCTAGTGCTGGTTGTTTAGATTCACAGTCACTTAAAAAGGCTGGAACTGGCCAAGAAACTGGCTATGACGGCGGAAAAAAGGTCAATGGTCGTAAACGTACAATCCTCGTGGATACCATGGGATTACTTCTCGATGTTGTCGTCCATGGTGCCCATCGCTCCGACCATCAGGGTCTGATTCTACTTGCTACCTGGTTTGCTCCCCTTTGGCAGTGCCTGCAAGTTATATGGACTGACAGCACCTTTGGCGGAAAGGATTTTATCTATTGGGTGGAGCATACTTTTGGTTGGAATTTGAATGTCGTCAGCAAAAAGCAGGGACAAAAAGGTTTTGAAGTCTTACCCCGCCGTTGGGTAGTCGAGCGCACCTTTGCTTGGTTTGGACGCTATCGTCGTTTAAGCAAGGATTATGAATATTTACCTACCACCAGTGAGACAATGATTCATGTTGCCATGCTCCATCTCATGCTTCAAAGGCTTGCTTAAAACTTTTCAAACACTTTCTAAGACTTTGTTGGCATAATTTTAGTTTGTTCCCTCAATTAGCCTACTAAAAAAATCCCAACAGCGTACTAATCAGCGATGGTAATTCACAACCAATATTTCTTTAATTGCACCTCTTTTGTCAGCCTGACTGTTAATCATACGGAGGGCATCGATCCGAGCAATTTGAAAACCCCGATATAAATCATCAAAAAAGTTATCGTCGCTATTAATATTTTTCGGATCGGAATTGCTCAACATCAACTTAGCGTTTTTGTTATTGAGTGATTGGTAATATTCAGCTAACCTCAATTGCTCATTATCATTGAAGTTCGCTTTACCATAGGAGTTAAAGCTGGAGGTTTTATTTAAGGGACGATAGGGCGGGTCAAAATAAACAAAGGTGGATGCATCAATGAAGTTATTACTCGAAGTAAAATCACCAAATCTTATTTCTGTTCTGGCAAGTAAGTTGGCTACTAACTTAAGATTCTCAGCATCGCAAATCTTAGGATTTTTATAATCCCCAAAGGGTACATTAAATTCTCCTTTAGAGTTAACTCGAAATAAGCCGTTAAAACAGGTACGATTTAAAAATATAAGCAGACCAGTTTGCTCTATCCACAATTTACTAAATTTTTCTAAATTTATTCCGGTAACATTCTGGTTGAATTTTAGTCTTTGCTGATAAAAAAAATCTTTTCTTTCATCTTGGTTGAAACAATAATACTTCTGCTGTAGCCGTCTTAAAAAATCAATTAAATCATCAACATTTTGTTGAATAGTCTGATAAGCCAAAACTAACTGCTGATTGCAGTCGGAGATAAAGAATTTTTCTATCTGGGGATAATTTTGGGCAACATGAAAGTACAAAGCCCCGCCACCAATAAAAGGCTCAGCATACTTAGTTAACTGACCAGTGGTGATTTCTAAGGGGAAGCAATTAACCAATTGTTCAATTAACTTTCCCTTACCTCCAGCCCATTTCAGAAAGGGTTTGGCAATAGCTTGTTTAATTTTCACATTCTCCGACTGATTTTTTCATCGCTGTTACAGTTTCCCTAGGGAACAACGGCCAAACGCTGGGTAACCAATACCATGCCTTCAGGAGTAACTAGTAGGGCAGACAACCACTGGGGATCATTACCGGCGATCGCCCGTTTGAATAGCCCACCAGCCTGTAACAATTCCAATTTCACCTGGGAAGGATCAACGTAGTTATTAGGATCTATTTTTTGACTAAAAGCTGTGCCCGCCAGGAGGTCATCACCAATGGGTTGACGCAGGACAACATCGAAATCAAATTCTTGGCCCGCCTGCACTTGCTGAGGCAAATTAACGTCCACTTCCGGTGGATTGTCCCCGGCGGTGAGGGTCATTTTTTCCGTTAACACTTCCTGGCGTACCAATTTATTTTGCACAAAGGTTTGGCGGGAGGTAATTTGTCCATTCAATTGGGCGGTGCGACCCAGCCAAGGCCGTTCCCCCTGAATGGTGGTCAAAGTTTCCACCACCACTGCTTGCCCATCCTGTTTCCAGTTTTTCAGTTCGGTGCTGTAGGTCAAATTGCCATATGTTTCCCAAAGCTGTTGCAGAGTCGTTTCCATTTGGGCAAAGGTCAGACCGTCACTGTTGCTAAATTCAGGGCTGTAAATTTCCCCCAGGCGATCAGTATTGTGTTGGTTGGCCACCGCATCAAATTGTTCAATTAAAGCCCGCACTTGACGTTCAGTTACATTCCCCTGGGCAATGGTGGCGGCATTGAGGGGCAATGATCCCAACGCCATTAGACCGACACCCCAACCAAAAGCCATTAACCAACGGGCTGGGAAGAAGCGATGAGAAGAACGGCTAAGGCGGGTAAATCCTTGGGGCTGGGAAATCATATTTTGGTCAAATTTTAGGGCGGTGGAAGATGGATGGCGGTGTGACCGGATTAGCCATGGAGAGGTTAGCGGAGATGGCACCGTGTTTCCAGGATATCTTAAGCCCAGGGGCTTTTGGCTGACAATGGCGATGGCCAGTTCTTTCTCTTGGCCGGGGCAGGATGATAACCCAAGGACAATTGCTTGATAGGATAGCGATTAGCCCTTTTGGGCTGGCTTTGACAAATATTTAATTAATATATGGGCGTTACCTGGGAATTGGATTTTTATTCACGGCCGTTGTTGGACGACGAGGAAAAAAAGGTGTGGGAAGTACTAATTTGTGAGTCTCCCCAATCCGTGCAGCAGTTACCAGGAGATTTGTTCCGCTACAGCCAATATTGTCCCAGTTCTACCGTTAATTCCGTTTGGCTCCGGCAGGCCATCGAAGCGGCGATCGCCGAGGCGGGTCAGATGCCTCAAAAGATCCGCTTTTTCCGGCGGCAGATGAATAACATGATCAGCAAAGCCTGTGAAGAAGCTGGTATTCCCCCGGCCCCCAGTCGTCGCACCTATGTACTGGAACAATGGTTAGGCGATCGCCTGGAGAATTTTTATCCCCAACAACCGGGCTATGACCCGAAGTTAGCTTCGTCCACATCCGTACAATATCCAGAACTTAATGCCATTGCCTTGCCCGATGCAGTGAGAGGCGATCGAGGGGACCAGTGGGCCTTGGTGAGTTTGGCCGCGGCTGATTTTAATGATTTACCGGATTGGGAGATTAGCTTTGGGGAAAGTTTTCCCCTCTCCTCGTACAATCTTTCCCCCGACAGTCGCATTCCTGGTTTGATTCTCTTTTCCCCCAGGGCTTTACCCTTTGCCGCTTGGTTATCGGGGTTGGAATTGGGCTATTTGCAATACAACACTGACCCCCGCCCTATTATGCGGTTGGAAACCGGAGCCAGTGATAGTTGGATTGTGGCCAACGTCACCGATAAAACCAGTGAACAGGAAGCTCAGGGCTTTGAACAGACAAAAAAATTGGCCCAGGGCATTCACTTTTTAGCCATCCAAACCAGCCCTGACAGTGAAACCTTTGCTGGTTTTTGGTTATTGCAGGAAACTGGACAAGTTTAGGGCCTTTCCCAAAAGCGTTCCTAATCTGCAAGTTTCGGTAAAAGTTCCCCATTATTGCTTGAGTGGGCTGATTCGAGCCCGGAATCAACAAGGTCTTAGGGGGTAAATTCAGCTAGTCTGCTTAATAAATGCTCAATTTCCTCTTCATTGGTGATGTAATGGCAACAGGCCCGGACACAGTCTGGGTCAGCGATGGTGCGGAGATAGATGCGTTGTTCCTCCAGTTTCTGCACGATCGCCCGGTGGCCTAGGGGAGAATCTATGGTGAAGGATACCAAACCTGCTTGGGGAGGCGATGTGGCTAAACAATGGACATGGGGTAATTGGTTTAGACCCTGCCACAACAGTTCACTGCGTTGACAAATGGCTTGGTAACGTTCCTCGGCGGTGCCCTGCCGTTGGTGCAACTGGAGAGCGGCCAACAGACCAGCATATTGGGGATAGGCGGAGGTGGCCACTTCAAATCTTTTGCCCCCTTCTGCCCAGCCAGTGGGTTCCCCTTTACTGCCATAGGTGATACTACGCCAGCCCACATAGGTCGGGTTAATTTCCCCCAGGCGTGCGGCATTCGCCGTGCCTTTGGCATCGCCATGGATATACAATCCCCCCACCCCAGCGGGGCCAGCAAACCATTTATGCCCTGTAAAAGCGTAATAATCCACTTCTAGCCGGGAAAAATCCAAGGGTAAGGAACCGGCAGACTGCGCCCCATCCACTAGCACCCGCACTGGATAATCCCCTTGATGGCGGCGACAAACGGCCATAATTTCTCCTAGGGGCAATACCTGGCCAGTATTCCAGAGTAAATGGCTGAGGATAACTAAACGGGTTTTCGGCCCCAAATGATTAACTAATACTGCGGCCGCATCCCCCTGGTTTAATGTGTCCGCCACCGGGAAAAAACGGTACGTGACCCCAAACCGAGCGGCGATCGCCTGGACGATGGCAATAATGCCGGGATGTTCGCAGTCGGTGAGCAAAATTTCATCGCCCTTCTGCCAATCTATGCCCCAAAGCACAATGTCACAGCCCGTGGTGACGTTATCGGTAATGGTGATGGTGTTAGGGTCAACGTTAAAGGTTTCCCCCAGGGCTTGGCGCAGTTGGGCAATTAATTGCTGAATGTATTGGTTGGCGGCAATGGAAAAAGGGCCATTTTCCTGCAAATAGCCATACATGGCCGTAATGGCTTCCAAGGCTACGGTGGGTAAAATCCCCTGGCCGCCAAAATTAAAATAGGTCTTATTCGCTAGGCCGGGAAATTGCTGGCGATCGGGTATCAGGTTCACAGGGTCAGCCATTAGTGGGGAAACATCAACAAAATACCTTAACAAAAACCTCAACTTCCCCCAAGAACATGGGAAAATGCCCCCCAAGTCCAACAGTTACCATGCCCCAAGATTCCGCCCTTGAACTTTCCTGCCCTCAATGATGATCGCAAATATTTACTGCTGCTTACCGGAGCGGCCCTGATTCTGGCGATCGCCGGTTTGGGCAATGTACCCCTGCGGGATTTTGACGAAGGTTATTACGCTACTACAGCTCAGGATACTTTCCTCAGAGGAGATTGGCGTTTTCCCACCTATTTAGGGCAACCTTTTTTATCCAAACCTCCCCTCATTGCCTGGTTGGTGATGGGCAGTTACCATCTGCTGGGCATCAGTGAATTTAGCTCCCGTTTACCGTTGGCCCTGGGGTCAGCCCTGGCGGTGCCGTTGTTATATCTGCTAGGTAAGGAAATTTTTTCTTCCCCTAGAGCGGCCCTGTGGAGTAGTTCGATATTGTTAACCCTGCTTCCCACTGCCCGTTTGGGTCGTTTAACCATGTTGGACGGGGTAATCAACGCCTGTTTGCTTTGGTCATTACTTTGCTTACTGCGGGGGCGGAAAAATCCCCATTGGTTGGGGGGCATAGGTATAGGTTTGGGGTTAATTGCCTTGGCTAAGGGTTTACTGGTGCTGGCCCTGGCACTGTTGTTGGGCATTGTAATTTTCTGGCTGGGGGAAGGGCGAATTTTTCAACGCTGGCAATTCTGGTTGGGGCTATTGATCGGTTTTGCCCCAGTGCTGTGGTGGTACCAACTCCAATTTGCCGAGTACGGGGAAACCTTTTGGCAAATTCATTTTGAGTTTCATAGTTTTGAGCGGGTTACCCAGGAATTAGAGGGCAATACGGGGCCCCCTTGGTATTACCTGTTGGAGATTGTTAAATACACTGCCCCCTGGCTATTTTTCCTCATTCCCGCTGCGGTAATGACTGTTCAACAATGGCGACAGGACTGGGCTAAGGTTGCCATTACCTTTGGCTTCGGCTTCTTGCTGATTATTTCCGCCATGGGCACTAAGTTACCCTGGTATGTACTCCCCTGTTATCCCTTTTTCGCTCTGATGGGGGGATATTATTTAGCAGATTTGGAAGGTCGCCCACGTTATCCCCGGCTAATTGGTTACCTCCTTGCTCTCACCGCTGTGGTGGGCCTGGTGGGGGGATTGTACGCTGGTTTCATCGAGCAAAAACCGGTGATTATCATCATGGGGCTAGTGCTATTTGTTGGTGTAGGTTGGAGTGCCAAACAATATTTGCACTCTTCCCCTAAATTTGCCAAAACCCTGGTGATGGGGCTGTATGTAACCTTGCTATTTCTTTTTTCCAGTCCCCTCTGGAATTGGGAAGTGAATGAAGCCTTTGCCGTTAAGCCCGTGGGGCGGTTAATTAAACAAAGCACCCCAGTTAATACCCTAATTTACACTTCCTTTGCCTACAGTCGTCCCAGTTTGGATTTCTATGGTGATCGCCAGGTGATTGCGGTGGATGATGACCAGTTACGAACTAAGGCGAAGGAAGGAAATTATTTATTGCTCGACCAAAATGCCCAAGGCAGACTAGCTTTAGCCAATTTACAAAAGCGGGGACAGACGAGAGAATTCACCCTATTTTTTAGCCCTACCGTTGGTAAACCTTAATTTTCCAGAGGGGCAATGCCGGCCTGGTCGAGGATTTCGGGAATTAATTCTTCTTTTTTAATCGCCATCAAGTGCACTCCCTGGCATAGCTCTTTGGCCAGTTTTACCTGTTCGGCGGCGATCGCCACCCCTTCTTTTAAAGGATCTTCGGCCCGGGCCAGGCGATCAATCAGCGCATCGGGAATATTTACCCCCGGTACCACCCGCTTGATAAAAGTCGCATTTTTAGCCGATTTGAACAGAAATATACCCGCCAAAATTGGTTTGCCACAGCCCACAGCCACCTGGGTCATAAATTTATCCAGGCGATCGAAATCCGTAATTAACTGACTTTGGAAAAATTGTGCTCCCGCTGTTAGTTTCCTTTCAAAACGACTTTGTAGGCCAGACCAACTTTTGAGCTGGGGGTCCACCGCCGCCCCAGGAAATAAATCTAGCCTGCCATCCACCAAAGGAGCTTGGTTAAAATCTAACCCCTGGTTGAGGGAGCGGATTAAACTTAAAAGTCTGACAGACTCTAAATCGTAGACAGGTCTGGCCTTGGCATGGTCCCCTGCTTTGAGCGGATCGCCGGTTAAAGCTAAAACATTGCGTAAACCGAGGGCATAGGCCCCCATCAGATCAGCTTGCAAACCAATCAAATTACGGTCCCGGCAGGTCATCTGACAAATGGCTTCAATACCCCGTTGCTGCAACAACACACAGGCCGCAATGGAAGACATACGCAACACCGCCCGACTACCATCGGTGACGTTAACCCCATGGACCCGGCCCCGTAACTTTGCCGCCACCGCCAACATCCGCTCGGGATTACCGCCTTTGGGGGGGGTAACTTCTGCGGTGATCAAAAATTCCTTCGCTTCGGCTGCCTGACGAAACCGGCTAATGGTCATTACATCCAATGGGGACAACGGTGGTTTGAGTTGGGAGCGGTGACTGCCTCTCTGACAGGAGATCTTAACAGAGTTTTTCCTGTTTGCCGGCTTGGTCATTGCCCAGACCTGTGGCCCGGTTTCCATTCCCAAGGGGTCGGGATTAGGATATAAGATTAAGAGTGTTCGGAAAATTTATATTCTTTTAACAAAACGAGGTACAGCAATGGATTGGCGTGTAATTGTAGTTGTTAGCCCCCTTCTGATCGCCGCAACTTGGGCCGCTATCAATATTGGGGCCGCCGCGATCCGGCAGTTACAGGACGTTTTAGGTCGCGAAGCCTAGGCCACAACGTCTCGGCGATCGCCGATGAATCGAGAAAGTATTGTGCAATGGCCCTTCCTGGCTCTGGGCTGGGGGGGCTACTCTTTTCGGGGTTACTTGGTTACTGCAAAGTTTTTCCACCGCAGAAATTTCTAGAGAAATTTTAGATTGGTGCCCCATCAGGAAACGCAGAAAACTAAATCCCCACTTGACTAGTCAGTGCCAATCTCCACCTCAACAACAGTTTTTAGCAATTGCCATGGTCGATCCACTGATGTACCAAGAAGAAATGTTTGTGTTCTTGGCGGACCAGGAACCAGAAACATTCCTAACTCCGGCGGAAATGACTGCTAAGTTGACGGAGATTTTGGCCGAATACGATCTTCCCCTGCCCCAGGGACTGGATAAATTGCCCACTTTGGCGGCAAAAGCGGAACATTTACGGGACAATTACTGCGACCTCGACCGGGGGGATGGCGGTACTTGGCAATGGTATGTGGTACGTCTGGAAAAATAGCTTGATCGATCCCATCTCCAAATCAGTTCTCAGTCCCCGATATTAAAGCCTTTAACCCTTTTGTGCTAAGATTTTGAGGGCTTTTGCCATCCCACAGCAAAGATGCCTAAGCTCAGCCTGATTTTGGAGTGACCATGACGACCACGAACTACGGTGCCGATCAAATTCAAGTCTTGGAAGGGTTGGAACCAGTCCGTAAGCGCCCAGGGATGTATATTGGCTCCACGGGGCCCAAGGGTCTGCATCACCTAGTGTATGAAGTGGTTGACAATGCCATTGATGAGGCTTTGGCCGGCTATTGTACCCATATTGAAATTGACATTAATGCCGACGGTTCCGTCACCGTAGTGGACAATGGCCGGGGGATTCCCACCGATATTCACCCCACCACCGGGCGATCGGCCTTGGAAACAGTGTTGACGGTACTCCATGCCGGGGGCAAGTTTGGGGGCGGTGGCTATAAGGTATCCGGTGGTTTGCACGGGGTAGGGGTTTCCGTTGTTAACGCCCTGTCCGAATGGGTGGAAGTGAAGGTTTGGCGCCAGGGGAAGGAACACTTCCAGCGGTTTGAGCGGGGCAATCCCATTGGCACGCTAGAAGCTACCCCAAACGAAGGGCACTCCACAGGAACCCAGGTTTCTTTTTTGCCAGACACCCAGATTTTTAAGGATGGCATCGAGTTTGATTACCATACCCTGGCCAGTCGTCTCAAGGAGTTGGCCTACCTCAACGCTGGGGTTCGCATTACCTTTGGCGATCGCCGGGCGGATTCCCTCAAAGAAGAGCAGTTTTATTATGAAGGGGGCATTAGGGAATATGTCACCTATATGACCACGGACAAAACCCCGCTCCACGAGGAAATTATTTACACTTCCGGGGAAAAAAATGACGTCCAGGTGGAGGTGGCCCTCCAGTGGTGTGTGGATGCGTATAGTGATACTCTCTTGGGATTTGCCAACAATATCCGCACTATTGATGGTGGCACCCATTTAGAAGGTCTAAAAGCGGTTTTAACCCGTACTCTCAACTCCGTTGCCCGTAAGCGCAATAAGTTAAAGGATGGCGATAGTAATTTAGGGGGAGAAAATATTCGTGAGGGCCTAACCGGCGTTATTTCCGTTAAAGTACCGGACCCAGAATTTGAAGGACAAACCAAAACTAAATTGGGCAACACGGAAGTCCGGGGCATTGTGGATACCTTGGTGGGGGAAGCTCTAACGGAATTTTTAGAATTTAATCCTGGGGTTGCCGATGCCATCATTGAAAAAGCAGTGCAGGCTTTTAAAGCAGCGGAAGCAGCCCGTCGAGCCAGGGAATTAGTACGCCGTAAATCAGTTTTAGAGTCTTCAACTTTACCGGGTAAATTGGCAGACTGTAGCTCCAAAGATCCCTCGGAATCGGAAATTTTCATCGTGGAAGGAGACTCTGCCGGCGGCTGTTTTTCTGGAGATACATTAGTCGCTTTAACTGATGGTCGTAGCGTTAGCTTTGAGCAATTGGTTGAAGAAGAAAAACAAGGAAAACAAAACTTTTGTTATACCATCCGCCATGATGGTTCTATAGGGGTTGAAAAAATCATCAATGCCCGCAAAACAAAAACTAATGCGAAGGTAATCAAGGTTACGTTGGACAATGGTGAGTCTATTATTTGCACCCCGGATCATAAATTCATGTTGCGGGATGGGAGCTACAAATGTGCGATGGATTTAACTCTCGATGATTCGTTAATGCCGTTACACCGAAAAATTTCGACTACGGAAGATTCTGGTATTACAATTGATGGCTATGAAATGGTTTGGAGTCCCCGTTCCGATAGCTGGCTATTTACCCATTTAGTTGCAGACTGGTATAATCGTTGGCAGGGAATTTATATTGCAGAAGAAAAACAACATTGCCATCACAAAGACTTTAATAAGCGGAATAATAATCCCGATAATTTAATTCGCTTATCCCCTGAAAAACATTTAGCGCTTCACCGTAAGCACATTAGTAAAACATTACATCGCCCTGATGTGGTAGAGAAATGTCGTCGAATTCACCAAAGTCCTGAGTTTCGACGGAAAATGAGCGCAAGGATGCAATCACCGGAAACACGGGCAATTTTGTCCAAACAGGCCCAGGCCCAATGGCAAAATGAAACCTATAAATTAACAATGATGGAAAGTTGGCGTAGTTTCTACGACAGTAATGAGGATTATCGTCAGCAAAATGCAGAACAGCTAAATCGTGCTCAACAGGAATATTGGGCGCAGGCGGAGAATCGTACTGCTCAAGCAGAAAGGGTACGTCAACATTTCGCACAAAATCCTGGATTACGACAACAATATTCAGAGAATGCGGTTAAACAATGGAATAATCCCGAATTGTTGAAATGGCGACAGAAAAAAACAAAGGAACAATGGACTCCTGAATTTCGAGAAAAACGTCGAGAAGCTCTGGCCCAAACCTATTACCGCAAAACTCTAGCGGCACTAAAACAAGTTGAGATCGAAAATGGTTATTTAGACATATCTGCTTACGATAGCTATCGAATTTCGACTAAAGATAAATCCTTGTTACGTTTTGATCGATTCTGTGAACGGTATTTCGAGAATGATGAGAACCTCGCAAGGGAAGCAGTATTAAATTACAATCACAGAATTGTAAATATTGAAGCTGTGTCAGAAACAATCGATGTTTATGATATTGAGGTTCCCCACACCCACAATTTTGCTTTGGCAAGCGGAGTGTTTGTCCATAACAGCGCAAAACAAGGTCGAGACCGTCGTTTCCAAGCAATTTTGCCTTTACGGGGCAAGATTTTAAATATTGAAAAAACTGACGATGCCAAGATTTATAAAAATACTGAAATTCAAGCCTTAATTACAGCATTAGGTCTGGGCATTAAAGGTGATGATTTTGACATATCTTCCCTCCGCTATCACAGAGTAGTAATTATGACCGATGCTGATGTAGATGGAGCGCACATACGCACTCTTTTGTTGACTTTCTTCTACCGTTATCAGCGGGATTTGGTGGACCAAGGCTACATTTACATTGCCTGTCCGCCGTTGTACAAACTGGAGCGGGGTAAAAACCATTTCTATTGTTATTCCGACCGGGAATTGCAGGAGCAAATCAGTCAGTTTCCCCCCAATGCTAATTACACCATCCAGCGTTTTAAAGGTTTAGGGGAAATGATGCCCCAACAACTCTGGGATACCACGATGAATCCTGAAAGCCGCACCATGAAACGTGTCCACATTGAAGATGCCGCTGAAGCCGATCGCATTTTTACGGTGTTGATGGGCGATCGGGTAGCTCCCCGCCGGGAATTCATCGAAACCTATGGCACCAAGTTGGATCTAACTGACTTGGATATCTAGCCTTTTTTCTCCGGCAATGTAGGCATGGTGTTGACACTGTGCCTAGGGATCGGAGTATTTGGTTAATGGAGGCAAAAAAGCAAGGTTCACATTGGCGATCGCCAAAAGTGTCTATGCTCGATTTACCATTATTTAGTAAAGGTTAAGCATGCAAATTACTCTAGACATCCCCGACGACATTGCCCAACAGCTTCAACCTCTCCAGGAAGACTTGCCGCAAATATTAGCCCTCGGTATACAGCAACTAAACGCCAATCCCAGCACTGGTTTGTCTGGACTTACTGAAATCCTCGAATTTTTGGCTCAACTCCCCAGCCCGCAACAAATCCTTGATCTCCATCTTTCTCCCACCCTGCAGGCTGAGATCGAAACTCTCCTGGAGAAAAATCGAACCCAAGGTCTAAACCAGAAAGAGCAACGCCTTTGGCAACAATATGAATTTATAGAACATCTCGTGCGACTGGCAAAGGCCCAAGCCCGGCTTAAACTCCAGCCCCATGAGTAAGAGCTATATTTCCCCATCCCTACGACGTCTCGTTAGTGATCGGGCTAACCATTCCTGTGAATATTGCCTCATCCCTGAAGCGCTATCTCTGTCTTCCCACCATGTTGATCATATCATTGCCGAAAAACATGGAGGCCACAGTACCCCTGAAAACCTAGCTTTTTCCTTTTCCCTCTGTAACCAAGCCAAAGGCAGTGATATCGCTTCTATCGACCCCCATACAGGGGAAACTGTTAGACTCTACAATCCAAGAAAAGACATCTGGACAAACCACTTCACCCTTGAATCCATAAGCGGACTCGTTCAACCCAAAACGGCGATCGGGCGAGTAACAGCTAACCTACTCCGCATCAATCGGGTAGAAAGCCTTACTGTCCGCCAAATCTTGGCAAAAATAGGGGAACTCTGACTCAAAACAAGTGGACAGTCCAGACTGGAACCTTTCATTGGCTATTTCCTTTGCTCCTGAAAACCACCAATTGATATGTGCTAAACAAAATCAAGTATGGGCCCGCTGGCGAGCCTTGCTTAGTTTTTTGTGTGGGAAGTTTTGAGGAATAGATTAAGGGTCAACCCAACGGCCATCGGCCTTGATCAGGTTAATTAATTCCTGTACGCCGTCGGTTTCGGGTACTCGTTTAATTTCTTCCCGACCACGGTAGAGGGCAATGTAACCGGCTTGTTTACCCACATAGCCATAGTCGGCATCGGCCATTTCCCCGGGGCCATTGACAATACAGCCCATGACGGCGATGTCTAAACCCGTTAGATGTTTAGTGGCTTCTCGGACTTCATGTAACACGTCTTCCAAGTTGAACAACGTGCGGCCACAGGAAGGACAGGCCACATATTCCACCATGGTTTTCCGCAAACCCAGCGCCTGGAGAATGCTGTAGCAAACGGGAATTTCTTTTTCGGGGGCTTCGGTGAGGGATACCCGGATAGTATCGCCAATGCCATCAGCTAAAAGGGTGGCAATGCCAGCGGTGGATTTAATGCGGCCATATTCCCCATCCCCGGCTTCGGTAACCCCTAGATGGAGGGGATAATCCATGCCCAACTCGTCCATACGTTTCACCATGAGGCGATAGGCGGCCAACATTACCGGTACCCGGGACGCTTTCATGGAAACGACTAGGTTGCGGAAATCTAAGGACTCACAAATTTTGATGAATTCCAGGGCCGATTGCACCATGCCCTCGGGGGTATCCCCGTAGGTAAAAAGCATTCTTTCGGAGAGAGAACCATGGTTAACGCCGATCCGCATCGATTTCCCTTGATCTCGTAGGGAAATTACCAATGGTTCCAGGGTTTCACGAATTTTTTCGCCAATTTCAGCAAATTCCTGGTCGCTGTAGCCTTCCCGTTGGGCATCGGGCTTTTCAAAAACGTATAGCCCTGGGTTAATCCTGACTTTATCGACGTGTTTGGCTACTTCCAGAGCAATTTTCATGCCGTTGTGATGTACGTCTGCCACCAGGGGCACGGCTTGGTAAGTAGCTTGTAATTTCTGCTTGATATCCGCTAGGGCTTTGGCGTGGGCCATGCTGGGCACCGTTACCCGGACAATTTCACAACCAATTTCGTGGAGGCGACGAATGCCAGCGACGGAACCATCCACATCGAGGGTGTCTTCATTAATCATGGATTGCACCACCACAGGATGGCCACCGCCAACGGTGACAGCGCCTACTGGTACAGGGCGGGTTTTGCGGCGATGGATAGTAGTGTCGAACTCGGGCTGGACAGGGGTCGGCAGGGAAGCGGTTACCATGGGAAGGTTTAGTTTTTAATCAAAAACTGTAGGCAACCTATTATCCCATAAGCAATTACCCCAACAAGGCGCCGGAGGTGAAGGCTAGTCCTACTCCTGTTAGCAGAAAGCCAATAAATCTTAGATTGAGCAAGGTTTCTTTGGTTTCGTACCAGCCCTTGGCTAAGGCATAGACTCCCATGGCGATCGCTAGTTGAATGAAGGAAAAACCGAGCAAATAGGCGGCAACGGGATTCATTTGCGCCCCGACAATGGCTTCTCCATAGGCGTAGCCATGGAACATACCGGCCACAGCGGCTAATCCCATTACTAGGGGAGATGGCAGAGGACGACCCAAAGCAAGGAAGATGCCGAATAAAAGTACGGAACCGGCGATGACCAATTCTGGCTGGGGCAGATTAGCCCCAATTAAATGCAACCCTGTGCCGGTGATCGCCGTGGCGACAAAAATGAGGGGCATTAGCCAACCGTAGCGTAACCCAGCGGCAATCAGGCCAATGGCAATGACAAAAGCAAGGTGGTCTAGGCCAATGACGGGGTGCCCCAGGCCGGAGAGGAAACCTTCCAGGAAATTACTGGGGGTATGGCCCCCAAAGGGATGGTGGGCTAGGAGCCGGGGGAAAGTCAGTAAATTAGATAAACCTGTAACATTCACAACCTGTACCTCGCAGATTTGATTAACGGAATCGGCCATCGTTGGCGGGCATCCTGACTTAGGGCCTGGGCCCATCACAGTTGCGGGACAGTATTGGCTTTGCACCAGCTTTTCCCCGTTACCTCCACTGGCTGTTACCCAATGGAACCAACTAAACTTAGTCCCCAACCCTAGCATGGATTTTCCTCCCTTTTTCCACAGGGGCCTGTGCAGGTAGCCTTAGCTGTAGGGGGACAAAAAATTTTACTCCCGGCAACCTTGTCACGAAAGGCAGACAAAATGATGGGGGGTTAACCGACGGTTAAGACGGCGATCGCCTAGGATAGAAGGCATAGACCCCAATGGATATACGCCTTGTGTCTGTGCAACTGTGCCCGACCAAACCGGATTTTCCGGCCAAAATTTTTACCTTTGACCAGGGGTTAACCCTGATCCACCAGGATGTGCCCACGGTTCCTGTGGCGGTGGTAGATGTGTGGGTGCGGGCCGGAGCGATCGCCGAACCGGATGCTTGGCCGGGGGTGGCCCATCTGCTGGAACACATGATTTTTAAGGGCACAAAGCGGGTGCCCCCGGGGGCGTTTGACCAGGTAATTGAATACAACGGAGGCATGGCCAACGCCGCCACCAGCCATGATTACGCCCATTTTTACCTCACCACAGCGGCGGACTATTTACCCCGCACATTACCCTACCTAGCGGAAATTCTTTTACAAGCAGAAGTCCCCGAAGAATGTCTTTTCTACGAGCGAGAGGTGGTGCTGGAGGAAATCCGGGGCAGTGAAGATGACCCCGATTGGTTGGGATTTCAAGCTCTTTGTCAGTTACTCCATCCCCAGCACGCCTATGGCCGCTCCGTATTGGGGGATGCACCATCGGTGCAAAACTACACTGCCAACCAGTTACGTTGCTTCCACCGTACCCATTACCAGCCAGAAAATATGACCGTGGTGATGGTGGGGGATATCCGGGAAAAGGCAGCGATCGCCTATATGGAAGAAATTTTTGACCATTTTGGTGTGCGGTCCGAATGCCCTCCTACCACCAGACTGCCCAATCATCCTATCCAAACCATTAAACGGGAAACCCTGCGGATACCGGAACTGGGTCCCAGTCGTTTAACCATGGGTTGGAATGGCCCCGGCATTGACCGCCTCCAAGATAATATTGGTTTAGATTTACTGGCTGTGGTGCTGGCAGGGAGCCATTGTGCCCGGTTAGTGCAACGCCTGCGGGAAGAATTGGGGCTAGTGTTTGACATCCAGAGTTGTTTTTCCCTGCAAAAAGAAGCCAGTCTGTTCACAATCAATGCCTACCTAACTTCAGCCCAAGCGGAAAGGGTAGAAGCGGAAATTTGCGCCGCCATTCAAACTTTGCAAACTACTCCCATCAGCACAGCAGAGCTGGCCCGGGCCCAACGGCTACTCTGTAATGACTTTATTTTTTCCACCGAAACCCCGGCCCAACTGGCGGGTCTGTACGGTTACTATCAAACCTTGGCCACCGCTGAGTTGGCGATCGCTTATCCCCAGATTGTCAGACAATATTGGCCCGAGGCCCTACAAACCCTAGCCCAGCGATACCTGTCCACCGGTGCCTATGCCCTGGTACTTCTAGAAGCAGCCGAATCCTAGCCCTATCTATGCGTAATCATCAGTCCATCCATCGTCTTGTTCTCGATAACGGCATTACCCTCATCTGTGCAGAAAATCCAGCGGCGGATCTGGTGGCGGGGCGGATTTTTTTAAAGCAAGCAGGGGCTTGTTGGGACTCTCCCCAAAAAGTGGGGCTTTCCAATCTCATGGCCACAGTGATCACCAAGGGCACTAAACGGCGATCGGCCTTGGACATTGCCGAATTTGTCGAATCCTTAGGGGCTAATTTAGGGGCAGATGCGGCCAGTGATTACTGGGCTTTGAGTTTAAAGACCGTCACCGCCGATTTTCCTGTCATCCTCGATTTAGCGGCAGAAATTCTGCGTTACCCCAGGTTTGACGTGGGGGAAATTGAACTGGAAAAACGCTTAATTGTCCAGGCAATTCAGTCCCAGCGGGAACAGCCCTTTAACGTGGCCTTCCACCAACTGCGCCAATCCATGTATCCCAACCATCCCTACGGTTACTCCATTTTGGGTAGCGAAGAGGTGGTGCCCCACTTTACTGCCCAGGATCTGTGGGAATATCACCAGGCCTATTTTCGCCCCGATAATTTGGTAATCAGCTTGGCGGGACGGTTGACCCTAGCCCAGGCCCAGGATTGGGTCGAAACTAGTTTTGGGGATTGGGTTATTCCGGAACAATCGATTGTTTGTCCGATCCTAACGCCGTTAAATGCCTGCCCCCAAGAACAGCTCACTCCCCAGGCGACCCAGCAGTCGGTGGTGCTTTTGGGTTATTTAGGAGTCGGAGTTAAACACGAAGATTATGCGCCTTTGAAATTGCTCAGTACCTACCTTGGTAACGGCCTCTCTAGTCGTTTATTTGTGGAATTAAGGGAAAAACGGGGTTTAGCCTACGACGTGTCGGCTTTTTATCCCACCCGCTTAGGTTCTTCCCAATTTGTCACCTACATGGGCACTGCTCCAGAAAATACGGCGATCGCCATTGCGGGATTAAGGGCAGAAACGGACCGATTATGTGAAGAAAGATTGGAGGAAGGGGAAATTAAAGCGGCGCAGAACAAACTATTGGGGCAATATGCTTTGGGCAAACAAACCAATGGGGAAATCGCCCATTTATTTGGCTGGTACGAAACCTTGGGTTTGGGTATAGCCTTTGACAGCGAATTCCAGGAACAGGTGCAGAAGGTAACGGAGGTCGATGCCCAACGGGTGGCCCAAACCTATTTAGCCGAACCCTATCTCTCCGTGGTGGGGCCAGAGGAAGGTTTGGCGAAATATTTTGACCTAGTGGCGGAAGGACAAAGCCAAGTGTCTTCTGCTTTGGTGTAATGCCCAATCAAGCGGCAAAAAATCTTAAATTGAGCCGAAATATCCCGGCTTTATCCCTGGGGGGGTTTTGGTTAGTTGGCGGTGATCCCCCTCAAAGCTAAAATGGTGCGACATCGATGCCAGGGGCGTTCCCTTTTTGCCCCCAACTTTCAATAGTTTTTAACAGTAAAGTCAAACCATATGCCCCAGGCTTGTGTAATTGGGTTAGGACGTTCCGGTATTGCCGCCGCTCGAGTGTTGCATCGGGATGGCTGGCAGGTGACGGTATTTGATCAGGCGGATAACGACCAACTCCGGCATATGGGACAACCCTTGGTCCAGGAAGGAATCAGCCTCAAACTAGGCGATCGCCTGGACCCAGTTAAGGAAGCTTGGCCCGAACGCATTGTAGTGAGCCCAGGAGTGCCCTGGGATATTCCTCTGTTGGTGGCGGCCCGGGAAAAGGGAGTGGAAGTGACAGGGGAATTGGAATTAGCTTGGCAGTACCTCCATGCGGTGCCTTGGGTGGGCATTACGGGCACCAACGGAAAAACCACCACCACCTCTTTAGTACAAGCAATTTTTCAAAAAGCTGGGCTGAATGCTCCGGCCTGCGGCAACATTGGCTATGCGGCCTGTGAACTGGTCTTGCAAAACCAAAACTACGATTGGATTGTGGCGGAAATTAGCAGTTATCAAATTGAGTCTTCCCCCACCCTTGCACCCCAAATTGGTCTCTGGACAACCTTTACGCCGGATCACCTCAGTCGTCACAAAACCCTAGAGAATTATTTCAACATTAAAGCTAGTTTGCTTTCCCGCTCCGCCATCCAGGTGCTCAACGGCGATGATCCCCATCTCCACAGCCACGGCCCCAACCTTTACCCCCAAGCCCATTGGACTAGTACCCAGGGAGCTAATCATCTGGCTGGTCTTTGTGATCCCAAACAGGGGGTTTACCTCCAGGATAATTGGGTTAATGCCTTTGGGGAATTAATTGCCCCCATTAACCTGTTCAAAATGCCTGGGCAACATAACCAACAAAATTTACTAATGGCGATCGCCGCCGCCCGTTTAGCGGGCATAGACAAAAAAGCGATCACAGAGACCTTGTTAACTTTCACCGGGGTACCCCATCGTTTGGAACCCATTTGCACCATCAATGGAGTGCAATTTATCAATGATAGTAAGGCCACCAACTATGATGCGGCGGAAGTAGGGCTATCTTCCATGAAAGGCCCCACCATTCTGATCGCAGGGGGAGAAGCGAAAGAAGGGGATGATCAAGCTTGGTTAGCCCAAATTAGGCAAAAAGCGGTGGCGGTTTTACTGATTGGTGATGCAGCCCCCAACTTTGCAACCAGGTTAAAGGCAGTGGGTTATGAGAATTACGAAATAGTGGAAACCATGGCCAATGCCGTTCAGCGAGGATTAGAGTTAGCAAGTAAAAACAATGCCAGTGCAGTCTTGCTTTCCCCGGCCTGTGCCAGTTTCGACCAATATAATAGCTTTGAGGAACGGGGAGAAGATTTCCGTGCCTGTTGTTTAGGATTGGTTTAGCTTAGTTGTATTTGGTTAATGATGAGCTTACCCGGCCTTGTTTTTAAATCTCTTTACCCTACCTAGAGGAACGGCCGAACTAATGTTATGGCGATATTCCCGACCATGGGGAATTTGGGGAAGTTTGGTGAACAGCTAGTGTTTGAGTGAAGTATGAGTATGGGCCCCATTTCTGAATTGTTAACTGTGTCCTATCCCATTGCGGAAACTTTCCATTCCCTACAGGGGGAGGGAGCTTGGGCTGGCGGCAATGCCTTTTTTATTCGCCTTGGGGGTTGTGATGTTCATTGCCCTTGGTGTGACCAAAAGGAAACCTGGCCTACCCAACACCATCCCCGACAAACAGTGACAGAACTTGTGCAACAGGCAGTTACGGCTAAACCGAGCTTTGTGGTGATTACGGGGGGAGAACCCCTCATGCACGACCTACAACCCCTCTGTAAAACCCTGAAAAACCAGGGTTTACGTCTGCATTTGGAAACGTCCGGCGCTTACCCACTGACAGGTCAATTTGACTGGATTACCCTGTCCCCCA
Organism: Synechocystis sp. FACHB-908; assembly: GCF_014698595.1. Lineage (NCBI taxonomy): Bacteria > Bacillati > Cyanobacteriota > Cyanophyceae > Synechococcales > Merismopediaceae > Synechocystis > Synechocystis sp. FACHB-908. Next base: position 89,926 of record NZ_JACJTH010000023.1, read on the forward strand.
AACCCTATAAGCTTCCCCAGGCAGCAATTTATCCCCTGGCCAACGAATTGAAAGTGATTATCAGTCAGGATGAGGATTTTGACTGGGCGGAAATGGAAGCTAGGAAAATTAGCCCCGGTACTCCGCTCTATTTACAAGCTGAATGGGAAACGGAAGCAATGAATGAAAAAATCTTTGCCTATATCCTCACCCATTCCCAATGGCGCTTGAGCCTGCAAACTCATAAATATTTGGGCGTGCGCTAGTCTCCGGTCAGTGCTGGGGAGCTATTTTCAGGAATTGTAAAGTTTTCTCATAATCAAACTTAAAAACTCCTAACCCTAGAGAAATCAAGCTTTATGGGGGATTTTTGCGTTTTTTATTGCCTTCTTAACCCAGACGATAGCCTCTGGAGGAGTATGTGCTTCACAAAAAACTTTACAAAACTTAAAGAATTGTTTAGTATTATTAGTGGATTGATCCCAGTCATTCCCCATCAATCGTCCGTTTCCAGTTGTCCCAAACGCCCCCATCGGACAGGCATTATCCGTCATTTACCTAGCCCAGTCCGTCTCGAATATTACTAACATGGCGTTCCCTGGGTTTATTGGTCTACCACTGTGATTCTTCCACTGAAATCCCTAATCCAAGATGACTGCCAGAACCAGCCCCGATTCCGTCCGTGCCTATCTCAGAGAAATTGGTCGTGTGCCCCTGCTCACCCATGAGGAAGAGATTGTTTATGCTAAGCAAATCCAACAGGTTGTTAGCCTCAACGAAATCAAGAAGTCTTTGGCCGAAGGCAAGGATGGCGAGCCGGTTTCCCCCAGCGAGTGGGCTAAGGCGGCCGATTTGTCCATTCGAGAATTAGAAAAAGCCATCAAGGAAGGGGAACGGGCCAAGCGCAAAATGGTGGAGGCTAACCTCCGGCTGGTGGTATCTGTCGCCAAAAAATATCTCAAGCGTAATCTAGACCTACTTGACCTCATCCAAGAGGGCACCATTGGTATGCAACGGGGGGTAGAGAAGTTTGACCCCACCAAGGGTTATCGGTTTTCCACCTATGCCTATTGGTGGATCCGCCAGGCCATCACCAGGGCGATCGCCGAAAAGAGCCGCACCATCCGTTTACCAATCCACATTACGGAAAAGTTAAACAAAATTAAAAAAGCCCAAAGACAACTTTCCCAGGAAAAGGGTCGGGCCGCTTCCATTGCGGAATTGGCGGAACATCTAGAATTAACTCCCAAGCAAGTGCGGGAATATTTGGAGCGCTCTCGCCATCCCCTTTCCTTGGATTTACGGGTGGGGGACAACCAAGATACTGAGTTAGGGGATTTGTTGGAAGACGACGGTCCTTTACCAGAGGATTTTGCCACCTATGCCTCCCTACAGTTGGATCTCGATAGCCTGATGGCGGAATTAACGCCCCAACAACGGGAAGTTCTCATTCTCCGCTTTGGCCTCAATGATGGCCAACCCCTAACCTTGGCGAGCATTGGCTCCATGCTCAGCATCAGTCGGGAACGGGTGCGGCAGATTGAGCGGGAAGCCCTAAATAAATTACGCAAACGCAAGTCCATGATCCAGGAATATTTAGCTAGCTAAAGAAAAGCTAACTTTCATTACGTTACCCCTGGTTTTGACGGGATCAATGGCCTAAAAACCGTATAATCCCTACCAGCATTTTTAAGAAATGTAAATAAATTTAACAATTCTCCTTTTCAGCAAACCTCACCCCTGGAATAAAAGGAACAACAATAAATTATGCGAGTTACCTTTTCCGCCACCGAACAATTACAACTGCGGCAGTCTGAACCTCTGCCTAGTTTGCAGCACTATTTACGCCAACCCCAGCGCCTAGTCCAGGCGATCGCCGACCCTAAATTGATGGAAGTGCTACCAGGCGATCAGTTTAGATTGAAAATGCGACCGCTCAATTTTTTAGATATTTATCATTTTCAACCCACAGTGGTACTGAAAGTGTGGGCCAACGCCACTGGCACTGTATTTTTAGAATCGGAAAGCTGTGAAATCCGGGGCATCGACTATATTAACCATCGCTTTAGTTTGCAATTAAAAGGTCGTTTGGCTCCCTATTGCCAAGATGGCCATACCCTCCTCCAGGGCAAAGCAGATTTGCAAGTGGGAGTAGATTTGCCCCAGGCCCTTTGGTTAACTCCAAAGCCGTTGTTAGAAATGGCGGCCAATGGTCTATTGCGGGGAGTTTTGGCCCGCATCAAACAACGACTCCAAGGACAACTATTGGCAGATTATCAACAGTGGTTGGCCCAGCAGAATGATAATCTAGTAACCCAGGCTTCTCCCACTGCTGAAGCTTTGGAAGCAATTTAGTTACTCAACTATTTAAAGACGATTTCCTCGGTGGGCCCAGTTAAACAAAATTAATGGACTTTCTCTATCCCTATCCGCCTCTAATTAGTGGCATTTTGGTAAAACGCTACAAACGCTTTTTAGCTGATGTGGAGTTAGATAATGGTGAGATAGTCACAGCTCATTGTCCTAACACTGGCCCCATGACAGGGGTGTGCCAAGTTGGGGCGCAGGTCTACCTGTCTAAGAGTGATAATCCCCAGCGTAAATTAGCCTATACCTGGGAAATGATCCAAATTGATGGTACGTGGGTTGGGGTAAACACTGCCTTGCCCAATCGGGTCATCAAGCAGGCTTTGGCTGATAGGATTTTTCCTAACTTAACGAACAGCTACGATACTTTTAAGCCCGAAGTTCCCTATGGTAAAGATAAAAAAAGTCGTATTGACTTTTTGCTCACTAAGCCAGAAGAAAAGTCAATTTATGTAGAAGTAAAAAATACTACCTTGTCCCAAGAAAAATTGGCTTTATTTCCCGATACGGAAACCACCAGAGGGCAAAAACATCTCCAGGAGTTAATAGATATTCTCCCTACAGCCCGGGCAGTGATGCTTTACTTCATCAATCGGGGTGATTGTACCCATTTTTCCCCCGGAGATGCCTACGATCGCCGTTATGGAGAACTATTCCGTCAGGCGATCGCCGCTGGGGTGGAGGTAATGCCCTGTCGATTTATGGTTAATCCGGAGGGGGTTAAATTCCTTGGCATGGCAGAGTTAGTGGTTTGACAATTTATTCGGAGAGTTAAAATAGACTATCTCCCTAGTTTCAGTCCCTGCTACTACTACCATGGCCACCACCGCCGATGACGTCTGGCAAATATTAGCCGAACTTGCCGCCTCCCAAAAACAGACCCAGCAAAATTTGCGTGAGACCGAGCGCCTCTTTAAGGAACAGGGACAAGAGCTTGATCGCCGTTTTCAAGAAACTGATCGCCGCTTCCAAGAGACAGAGCGTTACATCAAACGAGTTAGTAGGGATGTGGGTAAACTCAGTAATCGGTTGGGGGAATTTGTGGAATGGCAAGTTAGACCCGCTGTGGTGGGACTGTTTCAGGATAGAGGCATTGACGTCCATGAGTTTCATCCTGGCGTATCGGTACAACGGGAAGATGGGGGATTAGAAATTGACCTGTTAGTAGTCAATGAAACCCAAGCTATTTTAATTGAAGTAAAAAGTAAGTTAACGGAAAAGGATGTGGATGAGCATCTGGAACGGTTGGGTAAATTCAAACAGTTTATGCCCCGCTACCGGGATGTTAAAGCTTTAGGTGCAGTGGCAGCCATGGTGTTAAGCCAAGAAGTGGTCAGCTATGCCTATGGTAAGGGTCTGTTTGTGCTAGCTCCGTCCGGGGACACGTTGGTGATTTTAAATGATGCCAATTTTCGGCCCAGCTATTGGTAGTTTGGAGGGCAAAATCAAGGTAATTCAAGGGATCATTTTAACTAATTAAGAGTAAAATTATTTAACTTGCAAAGCTGTAATTACCACCGTATTAATAATATCCTCCACTAAACAACCCCGACTTAGATCATTAACTGGTTTATTTAATCCTTGTAAAATGGGGCCAATGGCGATCGCCTTTGTTTCTCTTTGCACTGCCTTGTAAGTATTGTTACCGGTATTTAAATCGGGAAAAATAAACACCGTTGCTTTACCCGCCACCGCTGACCCAGGCATTTTTTGGGCCGCCACTGTGGAATCCACCGCCGCATCATACTGGATCGGCCCTTCCAATGCTAAATCTGGCTCTCTTTCCTTGGCGATCGCCGTGGCTTGCCGCACTTTTTCCACATCGGCCCCTTGCCCAGAAGAACCGGAAGAATAGGACAATAGAGCTACCCTGGGCTCAATGCCAAAATTCTTGGCCGTAGCCGCAGAAGTAAGGGCAATTTCTGCTAACTGTTCTGCATTGGGATCGGGATTAACAGCACAATCTCCATAGACCAAAACTCGGTCTTCTAAACACATAAAAAAGACTGAAGAAACCAAGGAAAAACCTGGCTGGGTTTTAATAATTTGTAAAGCAGGACGCACGGTATGTTGGGTGGTATTGACGGAGCCAGAAACCATGCCATCGGCCTCTCCCAAATGCACCATCATCGTTCCAAAATAGGAAATATCGGTGAGGATATCCCGAGCCATGGCCAGGGTTACCCCCTTATGTTTACGTAGCTGGTAATAGGTTTCGGCGTAGCGCTCTCGGTCTGGGCTAGTTTTAGGATTAATGAGGCGAACTTTGCTCAAATCTAAGTCAATGTGATTAATTTTTACCGTTTGCTCGATCGCCTCAATGTTACCGAGTAAAGTCAAACGGACAATGCCGTGGTTAATTAAGCTAGCGGCCGCCTTGAGAATACGAATTTCTTCCCCTTCCGGTAGGACAATATGTCGTTGGGCGGCGGTGGCGGCTTGAACTAAATTGTAGAGAAACAGTTTGGGGGTAATACCTTTACTGCGGATGGTTTTAAGGTAATTGAGTAATTTCTCCCCATCAATTTGTTGTTGAAACAGCGCAATACTGTGGCGAATTTTATAATTATCCGTAGGGCTCAGGGCAGGGTGGAGAGTTTCCAAACGGGCGGAAGTTTCATGGGTGTGGGTGCTAGTCAGCAACAGGGGAGGGGCGTCGGGTAGCCCTTCAATTAGTTTCATAATGGCCGGTTCGGGATGGTAATCTGCAGTGAGCAAAATACCGGCAATGCTGGGATAGTTGAGGGAGCGGTGGGCCTGCATCACCCCCAGAATGATGTCGCCCCGATCGCCAGGGGTAATAATTAGGGTATTTTTTTCGTGCAACCAATGGAGGGCGTGGGCAATGTGCATCGCCACCACTAAATGGTGATAGACCAAGTTATCGAGCAAATCCGCACCGCTGAGTACTTGGGCATTGAGCCCGCTGACAATTTCCCTCAGGCGCAGACTTTTGAGCATAATGTCCTGGGGAATAGTGCCCAACACCATCGGGCGATCGCCATAACGCTGTTCCAGTTGGGCTTGAATTTCTGTGGCTAATTCGGGCTGCACTCGGTTAATGATTACCCCCACCACCTGACAAGACTCTTGGTCATAGCTATTCAGGGCCATATCGATGGGTTGCAAACTATCGGCAATGGTGTTGCCCATGGCATTGCCCAACAGCAAAATGGGGCAGTTCAACATCTTGGCGATCGTGGTGTTGAGATCAAATTCAAAAGCCGATTCCTCCCCCAAATAGTCTGAGCCTTCACAGAGAATAAAATCTACTTGATCTGCCAAATGGCGATATTTAGCCAAAATTCGGTCTAATACCTGATCAATAGCTCCATCGGAGGCTAAACTCACCGCTTCATGGAAATACAAACCAAAGGAATCGGTATAGGTTTGTTGGAGACGAAAATTTTCCAGCACCAGAATAATGTTGTTATCATGTTTGCCATTAACTGGGTCTTGAATAATGGGACGAAAATAGGCAATACGGGTGGTTTTTTTGAGAATTAAGTCTAAAATGCCCAATACTACTAGAGATTTACCGCTGCGGGCTTCGGTGGTGCTTAAATAAAGGGAACTCGTCATAATTTAAATAACCTCAACGTATCCAGCAATGATTTTTCTGGGAAAATGATCTCGATTTTTCCCACAGCGATATTCCCTAAAAAGTTAAGTATCAACTACTACAAATCTGCCAATTCCACCTACTTAAGTGATAGCGCTTTTAGCCAGAAAATAAACCGCTAGTCAGTAAAGTTTTATGACGAGATTTTAATAAATCTAAGAAGCGGTAAAATTACTAACGCCAGCATCAAAAATTCCTTCAATAAATTAGCAGAAAGAAGACGGCTCAACTAAAAAACATTTTTAATTCGTAAACCCCTTCGCTCATACGTCGTTCCATGCGAAAGTTCATCTTCTCAAATAGATGCAACATGGCTCGATTTTCCAGTAAAACATCAGCGGTAAAACCCAGTAAACCTTGTTTTTTGGCCAATTGGGTTAAATAATTCAACAGCAGAGCACCAATGCCTTGGTTATGGTAATCATCCCGCACCACAAAAGCGACATCGGCTGTGTGACTATCTTCGTTGAGGGCATACTGACCCACCCCCACAATGGCTTCTTGATGTTGCTGTTTGATGATCGCCAGAATAATTATTTCTTCGTTGTAGTTAATCACAGAAAACTGTTGTAATCTCTGGTGAGACATATCAGTACGCACTGACATAAAACGCCTTACCAAACTTTCATCGGAGAGGGAGTAAAAAAAATTTTTTAGGTTAGGTTCATCGTTAAATTTCACTGGTCTCAATAACAATTCTAGTCCGGTGCGGGTGGTGCGATAGGTTTCCAGCTTTTCCGGATATTCCCCATGTTGCCCGGCAATGAAAGCTTGGTCAGCGTAAATTAAATGATTTTTTTTCGCCTGCTCAATTAACCAGGGACGGAATTTGGGATGGGCGATCGCCGTTAACTGCATGGCCCGTTCCCGAATATTTTTACCGTGGAGATAGGCAATGCCATACTCTGTTACTACATAATGAATATCGCCTCGATTGAGGGTAATGCCTACCCCTTCCCGCAAAAAGGGCACAATGCGAGAAATGGTTTCATTTTCGGCGGTGGACTCCAAAGCCAAAATAGTACGTCCCCCATTGGCCATCACTGCTCCCCGCATAAAATCCGCTTGGCCGCCAATGCCACTGTAAAAATTACTGCCCAGGGATTCGGCGGTGGACTGCCCCGTCAAATCAATTTCCAAGGCACTATTAATGGCCACCATATTGTCGTGATGGGCAATGATAATGGGATTGTTGGTGTAATCAACGGTGCGAAATTCCACAGCGGGATTATCGTTTAAATAATCATAAGTACTCCGACTGCCCATGCAAAAAGTTGCCACTACTTTGCCCCGATTTCTTGTTTTTTGGCTGTTATTCACTGCCCCACTTTTGAGCAATTGCACCAGCCCATCGGAAATTAATTCCGTATGCACTCCCAAATTTTTCTTATTGCCTAAATAACTCAATACTGCATCGGGAATACTACCGTAACCCACTTGAATCGTGTCCCCATCTTGGATCAAGCTAGCAACATATTTTCCAATACGGCTGGCGAGAATATTGTCCCGCTCCATTTGATATTCCAACAGCGGTTCATCGTGGGCAATGATATAGTCCAATTTTTCCAAGGCAATAAAGCCATCCCCGTGGATTCTGGGCACCTGGCTATTCATTTGGGCGATTACCAAACAGGCCTGCTCCACCGCCGCTTTAACAATATCCACACTCACCCCTAGGTTGACGTAACCATGGTCATCGGGATAAGAAGTTTGAATTAAAGCCACATCGATAGGGACAAATCCCTGCTCAAATAGCCCTGGTACCTGGGAAAGAAAAATGGGGGTGTAGTCTGCTAAACCTTCGTTAACGGCGCTACGGGTGTGGTGGCCAATGAAAAAGGAATTATGGCGAAAGTTTTTGGCAAATTTACTGTCGGTGTAGGGTGCTAAACCTAGAGTCCAAACCTGGAGCACTTCCGCATCAAATAGGGATTTAGGATGGGCTTGCACATAGTTGACCAACTCCTGCACTAAGTACTGCGGTTCCCCACAGGCCGTGCTGATAAACAGGCGATCGCCCCGGTGGATATGGCTAAAAATTTCACTGTAGGACGCAAACTTTTCGGGATATTGGCTCCGTAGTTGGGCTAACTGTTCCTGGCGATCAGAGTTGGGCATAGTTCTTGACCGGGGAAGATATGAGTGAAGCTGTTTCCCCCATCAAGGCCAGATTATCTCTTTCAACTCGAAACAGGCAACTTTGCACGTCCGGATGCCAAATCCAGCCTCCGCTTAGAACCGGACAGTTTATCCCCGGCCAGCTTCCGCTAAGATTTCCGCTAGGATTTCCCCTGCTCCCTGTTCCCGGAGTTTGAGGGCAAGATCCTGACCCAATTTTTCCGCTTCTTTCCGGGGAGCGCTGAGGGTATCTTTAATTAACCTTTGGCCATCCAAACTGGCCACCATGCCGGTAAGGGTTAAATTGTCGCCATCTAAATGGGTATTAACACCGATAGGCACTTGGCACCCCCCTTCTAGTTGGCGCAAAAAGGCCCGTTCCGCTAAGCAACGATCCCGGCTATTTTCGTCTTCCAACACTTTCAACAGGCTGAGAATTTCTTGATCGCCTTCACGACACTCGATGCCCAAAGCCCCTTGACCCACAGCATGGAGAGAAATTTCCGGGGGAATTAGTTGGTCAATGCGATTGGCCATGTCTAACCGTTCCAAACCAGCGGCGGCCAGAATGATGGCATCGTACTCATTACTATCCAATTTGGCCAAACGGGTATTAACGTTGCCCCGCACATCCTTAAAGGTTAAATGGGGAAAGTGGTAGCGCAGTTGGGCCAAACGACGGAGGGAAGAGGTGCCAATCACCGCCCCTTCCGGCAAGGAAGCCAAATCTTTGCCTTGGTGTTTAGCATTTAAAACCAAAGCGTCGGCGGGATTAACCCGTTTGGTCACGCAGCCCAGCATCAAGCCCGCTGGCAAATTAGTGGGCAAATCTTTGAGGGAGTGAACAGCTAAGTCGGTTCTTTTTCCCAACATGCCGTCTTCAAGTTCTTGGGTGAATAGTCCCTTATCCCCAATTTTTGCTAGGGCCACATCGAGGATTTTATCCCCCTGGGTTTCCATGGTTTCGACATCGAATTGGCGATCGGGGAAGTGTTTTTGCAATTCTTCCTGCACCCAATAGGTTTGCACGAGGGCTAGTTGGCTTTTCCGTGAGCCTATCCGAACTGTGGGAGCAGAGGTCGAAACAGTCATGAAACTTAAAAAATATTGTTAAAAATAGACTCGATCTAGCATAGCATCAGAGGCTATCGGCCTTGGTTTTCCTTCTGTGAAGCAATGGAGGAAACTCCCTAATCTTGGCTTCTATTGTTATCATCCCAACCCGATCGCCGTGGAAAAGATTGCTCAAAACACTGATTGTCAAGACATTTATAAAGCGATGTTGGTGGCCTTGGGGCTGGCGATCGCAGTGGCGGGGTATTTCTACTGGGCAAAATTTGACGGGCAGATCACGGGATTTTTCCGCATTGGTTCGGTGCTGCCCCTGTCCCCATTGTTGAATCCGGCGGAAACGTTAATTTACCAAGGGGAATTGGGTTACGACGGCCAACAATTTTTAACCATTGCCCTGGATCCGGGGTTACAAAATGACGGCTCCATTGCGGCCCTTGATCATCCCAGCTATCGTTATCGCCGTATTCTTTATCCTCTGCTGGGCTATCTGCTTGGTTTAGGCAATCCGGTGTTAATTCCCTGGGCTTTGGTGTTGATTAATATTTTGGCGATCGCCGTTTGTACAGGCTTAACTGCTGTTTATTTTCAATCTCAAAAACAGAAAACCATTGGAGTCTTAATAGTGCTGGCCATTCCAGGGATTTGGATGGTGCTATTTCTCTCCACAGCGGACTTACTGGCCAGTGCTTTCAGTATGGGGGCAGTGGTCTGTCAGCAAATATTTCCCCCCCATCAAAGTAAAAAATGGTGGCTGGTGCCTATCCTCTTGGCCCTAGCGTTATTAACCAGGGAAACATCGTTAATTATCTGGCTGGCCATTGCTCTAACGTTGGTGCAAAATCAACAATGGCGATCGATGGTCGCGTTATTACTCAGCCTTATTCCCTTGACCCTTTGGTTAGGCTATATCCGTTGGCGACAGTTGCCAGGGGGCAGTGGCACCGGCAATTTCGGTTGGCCATTGGTGGGGATAGGGGAAAAATTTCAGAGTTTGATTCAAGCAGGACTGACGGGTAACAACATCTACGAGGCCTATCTCTGGCTGTTATTCTTGCTAAGTCTGGCATTACTCATTTGGCTTACCCTGCCCCGGCGTCAAAGCAACAGAACCTTAGCCTACGGCGGCTGGCTCTATGGCGGTTTGTTACTGGTGGCCAGCTTTTATATTCTCAATTACTACCTCAATTACAGCCGAGTTTTTCTCGACCTTTTTCTACTCACGATCCTGGCCATGGCCCCAACCTCGAAGTTGATCCGTTGGCCCTACTTGGCGATCTCCGGCCTGGGTACGGTGACTTTCTTATTGCTCAAATCCTGACTAGGCAGGGATCAGTGTGGGATCTAAACACCCTAAGGAGAAGTAGGAGCATTGTAGGCAACACCGATCGCAGTGGCAATATCAGCTAAAGTTTGTTCCTGGGCATGGCCCCAAAAAGCTTCCAGCTTATAAAATTCCCGTTCCTCTGGCATAAAGGTATGGACGAGAACATCACCAAAATCCTGTAACACCCAAATGCTTTCACTGTTCCCTTCCGTATGGGTAGGCAGTTGACCGTGCACCAGTTCCACTTGTTTTTCAATGTTGTCGGCGATCGCCCGGACCTGGGTGCGGGAAAATCCGGTACAGATGACAAAATAATCCGCCAGATAGGACACATCCGTCACCTTGAGAATGACTAAATCCCCTGCTTTACGTTCTTCCGCGGCTTGGGCAATGGTCCACACCAGATGTTCAGTGGCGGGGGCATCGGCGGGAACGATGGGATTAACGGTCAAAGTGGGGGGGTATGCATCGAAGCGGGAAATTTCAGTCATATTAGGATTCGGTCAACTCCAAAAAACGATGGACAGGTTAAGGGTTACTTTTCTAGTGTAGCTAGAACCCCTGGGAATATTGTGCTTACTTTTCCATTTGTAACGCCCAATTGCGGGTCAAAATCACCTGGGGATGGATAACTTTGTGATGCTTGATTAAATAAGTCAGGGTTTGCTCACAGGTAAGGCGCACGGCTTGGTAAAGATTGTGTTGGGCTACCTGGCGTAATTTTTCTATCTCCAAACCATTGCCCCTAGTGGGTTCCAGAGCATCAGCGACAAAAATTAAACAGGATAAAAGGTCCATGGGCACTGCCCCCAGAGTATGGCAACGGATAGCTTTTAAAACGTCCGGATCATCAACTCCAAATTCCTCAGCGGCAATAATCGCACTCACATCGGCATGGATTAAATGGGGAGTGGCTTGCAAAATCGGGTCGAGGGGTAAATTATGTTCCTTGGCGATCACCAATAGTTTAGTCGGCGGGAAAAATTTAGCTAAATCGTGCAGTAGTCCTGCCTGTCCCGCTTTGATTGGGTCAACTTTATGGAGGGGAGCCCATTGCACCGCCGTCTGTTCGACTCCCAAAATATGGTCTAACCGTTGGGGGGAAACATTTTCTTGGAGCCAATGGATTACCCGACTCCGGTCTAACTCAACCATGGCAAGGAAAATTTACTACTAGCCCCAGTCTCCAAAAACCCCAGACAACAAACGGCGGGCCGAAACCCACCGATCGCCGTTTTTTATGCAAAGTTTTAGCCACCCTTAGGAGCGCTAAAAATAGATTAAACGTCGCTGGCGGCACCGTTATTGCTGGAGCCATTGGAGTCACCTTGTTGTCTTTGGCCACCGGAATAGCGGCGGTTTTGGGTGCGACTGGCGGAGCGAAACTGACGGGCATAAGCACGATTACGTTCAGCTTTTTCCTTCTTTAAATTACGACGTTTTGCCATTGTTTGTTCCTCATAAATATAGTTTACAGACCACTGCTGAGTCCGTTTGCGGTCGTCGTGCTAAGGGAAGTTTGCACAGGAAATATTCGGCCGTGGAGGCGCATCCCAAACTTCATCCTAACACGGCTCCTGGTGCCCCGATGACGGGCCCTAATAGGGCGGTGCTAAAAATCCGAGGGCATCTCGCACCCTAGCTAAGGTTTGTTGGGCAGTTTGACTGGCTTTTGCGTTACCCGCTTGGATGATGCGGTCCAACTCCCCCCGATCCGCCAAAATTTCTGCATATTTTGCTTGAATTGGTTCCAAGGCGGCGATCGCCGTTTCCGTTAACAGGGGCTTGAATTGACCCCAACCCATCTCGGCACATTCCTGAGCCACGGCTTCCTTAGTTTGATTGCTCAAGAGAGTGTACAAAGTCAATAAATTGTGACATTCAGGGCGTTCCGGATCATCGAACCATAAACCTCGCTGGGGGTCAGTCTTACATTTTTTAACTTTTTTCTTAATCATCTCCGGTGGGTCCAACAGGTTAATGCGACTCAGTTCCGACTCATCGGATTTGGACATTTTTTTTGTGCCATCCGCCAAGCTCATCACCCTTGCTCCCTCTTTCCGGATTAGGGGTTCTGGCAACTTCAACACCGGCGCATCTTCCCGGCCAAATTTATCGTTAATGCGGATCACAATGTCGCGAGTCAACTCTAAATGTTGCTTTTGGTCTTCCCCCACGGGCACTTTGTCCGCATCGTAGAGCAAAATATCCGCCGCCATGAGCACAGGATAGTCCAATAGCCCCACGCTGACGTTTTCCCCCTGTTTAACGGCCTTTTCTTTAAACTGAATCATCCGTTCTAGCCAATTGAGGGGGGTGACGCAGTTGAGCAACCAGGCCAATTCACTGTGGGCCGCCACATGGGACTGGACAAAAATGGTGGAATATTGCAGGTCAATGCCACAGGCGAGGTACAAGGCCGCAATGGTGAGGGTGTCCTGGGCTAGGGTCTGGGGGTTGTGGGGCACCGTGATGGCATGGAGGTCCACCACGCAAAAAAAGTTATCGTAATGTTGCTGTTGCTCAACCCAGCTCCGGATAGCTCCTAAATAGTTGCCTAGGTGCAGATTTCCGGTGGGCTGAACTCCAGAAAGGATACGTGGCTTGTCCATAGCAGTGGTTGACCTATGAGCGAAATTAAACTTAATTAAACTTGGGAATCGGTGTAGTTGACCCCATGCTTTCCCGGAGGAAACTGTTGTGAACCTGTGATCATTTTCACAATTCTTCATACTATCCCCGGTGGTGGCCCCCAGGGCCGTATGGGGCAAGTTGAGGTCAGCAAAGTGAGGAAAACCGCATATTCCCGTTGTGGTTCCTTCTACCCAAAGCCAACCAAATTCGCTAACATGAATGAGCCTTACTCTCTGTAGACAATCGTAGGCGGTTAAACTTTATGAGCAATATTCAAGAAAAAATCGAACAGGAGCTAGCCAACGCTAGACAAGTTTGCAGTACCGATGAAGCCTCTCCGGCGGAGTGCGCTGCGGCCTGGGATGCGGTGGAAGAGCTAGAAGCGGAAGCCGCCCACCAACGTCAACAACATCCCACCCAAACTACCCTGGAAAAGTTCTGTGACGAAAACCCCGACGCTGCTGAGTGCCGCATTTACGACGACTAGGGGCTGATGGGGCAAACCCAATGGCCGCAACTGGCGATCGCCAGGATTTCCAAAACGATGTTTTTGGTTGAAGCAGTGACAATTACCTGGGGGTTGTTACTGCTCTTTGCTGGTTTTGTTTAAGGGATGGTGGTAAAGGATATCTTCCCTGGGGTTAACCTAGGGACCTTCCAGGACCGCAGCTTCCACGTCTTGGCGACTGAGGGAATATTTAAAGCTCCGCACCACTTTGCGTTGGGGTTGGTGGGGGAAGTAGCAGATCACAAGTTCTTCTGTGTCCAAACTCAGTTCCGCATCCCAGTCCCCTTGATGGAGTAGCCAACAATGGCGATCGCCACGGTCTTGCTGACAACCCAGGGCCATGAGCCAGCGTTCTAATTGGGGCAGGGGATGGTTATAGAGGGGAGTTTCCGGTGCGGGGAGGCTCATGGGCAATGGCAAAATGGAAATAATTTAGATAATTTGACAGACGTTGGCTTAATTCGCCTAATCTAATCTAGACCATCTAACTTTGATCTTGGATCTTGTTTGCACTTTCGATAGGAGGCACCCCCAAAGCTGAAATTGCGCCTCATGGGGGGAAAGTGCTTAGCTAAGATGGCGTATAGTATATTGCGTTGCTCTCTGGAATTTATGAACATCCCTGCCTTTACCGCCCTGACATTAAAGTTGTTTGGCGTTATTTTCGTCCTCATTGCCCTGCTGGATTTTTTTAGCCTCATCTTCCCTCTGCAAATGGCTGATCCCCAGTGGCAGTTGACAACGATCACGGGCATTGTTGACCGGGGTATAGTGCCGATGTTGGGCATGGGGTTGATTTCCCTTGGTTACTTGGTGGATACCATGGCAAAAACCGCCGGAGCTTCCCCTAAAAATGGCTTTGATTTGCGGATGCCGATTTATATTTTGGCGATCGCCTTGGGGTTGGTCTTTTTATTGTTGATCCCCATACATTTGACCAATGTGAACCAAATTAAGACAGCGGAGTTGGCCCGACTGGAAACCCAGATTGGCCAGGGGCAAGAACAGGTGGAAGGGGCCCTGAGACAATTTGATGCCCTGTCCCAAAATCCAGAGGCGTTGGAACAACAAATCCAAGAAGGGGAGCAACTTTTGGCCTCCGGTCAAGCGAATGGTAATCCCCTCAACCAAGAGCAGCTGGCTAATATTGAACGCCAAGTGAACGAACTCAAAGGTTTACGGGAAATGTCTAAAGATCCTGCCGCCCTGAAGTCAAAAATGGAAGAAATTAAAACTAATTTAGAAAACCAGGTGACGGAGCAACGGCAAAAAGTAGAAAGCCAAGCCTCTAACCAAGCTCTTAAACAAGGCTTACGGGTGGGACTGAGCAGTTTGATGCTTTCCATCGGCTTCGCCGCCTTTGGTTCTTTGGGCCTGAGAAATTTGCTTTCTGCTCCCCCGACTCCCCCCAGTGCCGATCCCCTCGCCTAGATTGAAGCCATTAAGGAATCGCCCCATCCAGATTGAGTAACTTTTCTGCCTGCTGGCAGTCCTGGGCGATCTGATTTTTTAATTGGTCCAAGCCGGCAAATTTTGTTTCGGGGCGCAGATAGTGGGTCAAGGCCACCTCTAAACCTTGGCCATACAAATCCCCTGACCACTGCAGTAAATGCACTTCCGCCGAAGGTTCCTGGCCGTTGACTGTGGGGCGATCGCCAAGGTTAATCACCGCTGGTATGGGTACGTCCAAGGCATTTAGATTGACCCAACCCGCATACACTCCATACTTCGGCCAGAGTTTATCCGCTGGCAAACAAAGGTTAGCAGTGGGAAAGCCCAATTTACGCCCCAATTGCTGTCCCTGCACCACCGTCCCCCTGAGGGCATAGGGCCGTCCCAACAAATGATTGGCCATTGCCAACTTGCCTTCTTTTAAGGCTCGGCGAATACGGGAACTACTAATCCGTTCCGTGTCCGTTTGCTCCAATTGGGCGATCGCCACGGTGATGCCAAATTCTTGCCCAAGGTTTTGTAAATCCTGCACATTGCCCCGCCGTTGATGACCAAAGCAAAAATCCTGGCCAACGCTGATAAATTTGGCTTGCAATTGCTCCACTAAAATGGATTGGACAAATTGCTTGGGGCTAAGGTTGGCCAATTTTTCCGTAAAGGGTAATAAGACCAACTGTTCAATGCCGATCGCCGTCAATTGCGCTGCTTTCTCTGGCAAGGGAGTCAATAAAGGTTGGGTGCGGCCACTGAAAAAACTGCGGGGATGGGGATTAAAACTAACCACCGCTGGATGTAAGAGATGTTCCACCGCTTGGGCAAAATCCATCACCTGACGCAACACCACCCCATGGCCCCGATGGACTCCATCAAAGTTTCCCAAGGCGATCGCCGTGGGGGTCTGCAGAACGTTGGTGGTGGAAAGAATACGCAAGGTAATTGGCAATTAATTAATAAAAACTAATCGGTCAGGGCAAAAAAATCGTTATTCCTAGAAGGGGGGGTTGAGAAATTTTGGAGATTTTGTGGATACTGAGCAATCATTCAAAAATCCGGTCTTAAACCCGCCGCCCTCGAAAAATTTAGTTGTGATACGCTGCCCCCAAATAAAGTTCTCCCACCAAAGGATCATTGAGTAGACTTTGCCCCGATCCTTCCAACTTATCCCGGCCATTTTCTAGCACGTAACCCCGATCAGCCATCATCAAGGCCTGTTTGGCATTTTGCTCCACTAGAATAATTGCCTTACCAGTTGCATTAATGGCCTTAATTTGGGCGAACACATCCTTGACCAAAATGGGGGATAGGGCCGCCGACGGTTCATCTAGCAACAACAAATCCGGGTCTAACATCAAAGCCCGACCCATGGCCAACATTTGCCGTTCTCCCCCCGATAAAGTCCCAGCCCTCTGGTTGCGGCGTTGGGCTAATTTGGGAAACATGGTATAGATGCGGTCCTTTAGGGTTTGGGTAGGACCCTGGTGTAGAAAGGCCCCCATATCCAAATTCTCTGCCACTGTTAGGCTGCCAAACACATTACAAACCTGGGGCACATAGCACATTCCCCGACGCACAATTTGGTCAGAACCAAGGCCGGTAATATTTTCCCCTTTAAAAATAATCTCCCCCTGGCTTGGAGTGAGTAGGCCAAAAATAGTTTTGGCTAGGGTGGACTTTCCCGCTCCGTTGGGGCCGATAACTGTGACCAACTCCCCCGGCGCAATGGAGAAATTAATACCCTGCAAAATGGGCACATCAGCCACATAGCCAGCGAATACGTCCTTAACAACGAGGAGGTCAGACATAGATAAAGGGTGGAAAAGTTTGATCGACCCAGGCCACGGAACTTAGTGAATATCAGTCAACCAGCAAAATTTAAGCTAGTCGAGGGCAGTTAGACCCCTCCCAACCCTAGGCAGGGCTTTTCTGTAAATCAGGCCGTTCCTCCGGCAGAATGGCCCCTTCCACCGGGCAAACTTGGAGGCAGATGCCGCAATCGATGCAGGTGGCAAAGTCAATCCAGTACCAATCGGTGCCAATGGTGTTTTTCCCGTCTCCGGGGTGAATGCAGGCTACGGGGCAGGCTTCAACGCAGTCGGCCACGCCTTCGCAGGTTTCCGTAACAATGGTATGGGGCATATTTCGCCGGAATCAGAATTTAAAAATTGGGCGGATTTTTACAAATCGTCACAGTTCTAAGGGTAGCGGACGTTCAACCCCTGAGGCAATCCAGTGGGGCGTGATTTACCTGAAATTTCCCGGAGCAGTTATCCTGAGAGGAAGAATTGTGTGAGGAAAATTTTCAGATGGTTGCTTCCCCCATCCACAGTCGTGGTTTAGATCTGCCTTTGCCGTCAACGATGGGAGAATTCGGCTTGAGCTTGCCCCGATCGCCATTGTTTGGCACGGACGGTATCCGGGGTAAGGCTGGGGAATTGTTGACGGCTCCTTTGGCTTTATCCTTGGGCTTTTGGGCGGGGCAGGTATTACGGGAACAAACTGATACTGCTGGACCAGTGATTATCGGCCAGGATTCCCGACTTTCCAGTGACATGCTAGCCAACGCCATGGCCGCCGGTTTGAACAGTGCCGGGGTAGAGGTGTGGCAACTCGGACTTTGTCCGACTCCCTGTGTGGCCTATCTCACCAGAAAAACAGCGGCAATCGGGGGCATTATGATTTCCGCTAGCCATAATCCGCCGGAAGACAATGGCATCAAGTTTTTTGATCACCAAGGGCTAAAATTACCCAAATCCCTAGCCACGGCGATCGAAGCAGGACTGCGGGGACAAAATCAAACCTCCGGGCTGAATGCCAGTCAATGGGGAAGGAGTTATGGCCAGCCCCATCGTGTCCAATATTACCAAGATTTTTTGCTAGGTAGTTTGCCCCAACCCTTGAATTTTCAAGGGCTAAAAGTGGTGTTGGATCTAGCCTGGGGAGCTTCGGTCAATTTGGCACCCCATATTTTTCGCAGTTTGGGAGCGGAGGTCATAGCTCTGCACGATTTGGCCGATGGCAGTCAAATTAACGTTGATTGCGGCTCCACCCATTTACATCGTTTGCAAAGGGCTGTGCGGGAAACCGGGGCGGATTTAGGTTTTGCCTTTGACGGCGATGCAGACCGGGTGATGGCGGTGGATGCCCAGGGCCGCCCGGTGGACGGAGATTACATTCTCTTTTTATGGGGCAAAACTCTCCAGGAGAGCAACCATCTGCCCGATAACCTAATTGTCGGCACTGTCATGGCCAACTTAGCCTTTGAGCGAGCTTGGGAAAAACTGGGGGGTAAATTAATTCGCACTGCGGTGGGGGACCAAAACGTCCAAGCCCAAATGTGGGAAACCGGAGCCATGCTAGGGGGAGAACAGTCAGGACACATTATTTGCCACCACCACAGTTATTCCGGGGATGGCCTGCAGGCGGCCTTGCATTTAGCCACCCTAGTGCAAAAGTCCGGTTTATCTTTGAGCGAACTGCTGTCGGAAAGTTTCCAACCCTATCCCCAAATTCTCCGCAACGTCAGGGTACTAGACCGGGAGCGCCGCTTACATTGGCAAGAATGCGCCCCTTTGCAACAGGCGATCGCCACGGCGGAAAAGTCCATGGGCACCACCGGAAGAATTTTAGTGCGGGCTTCGGGCACAGAACCATTAATTCGGGTCATGGTGGAGGCGGCCTGTGCGGAGACGGCGGCCCATTGGTCGGACCAACTCACCAGCACTGTGCAATGCCATTTGGGGGATAGTTAACAGTTATCAGTTGGCAAAAAGAGTCTGCAAAACCAATGTTTACTACCCTTGACTATAGTAAGCGGCGAGGATAATTCCTTATCCAAAAAGGCTTTAACCTCTGATATCCTCGATCATCCGACGAATGGCATCTTCTTGGCTTTGGATATGGCTAGCTAACTGGAATTGCACCAAAGCTCTGATTAGATTGTGCTCCGGGTATTTAACTTTGAAATAACGATCGCCGTTAAGGTAATCGGTAAAAAACCGTAGTCCCAATTCAAAGCTAATCAGGACAATGGCGGGGCACAAATAATCATAATCAGCGGCGGTGAGAAAATGCTGACATTGGGGTAAATAGCCCTCAAGAATAGCCCGGCAAAGATCTAGATCAAATTCCACTGCTGACCAGTTTTCCGTTTCTTCTCCCAACAGATTGCAACCGGAACGCAAACAATCCCCCAAATCGTAATGGATTAAACCTGGTTTAGTGGTATCCAAATCAATCACGCTGACTGCTTTTCCCGATTGGCGATCAAACAAAATATTATTCACTTTGGGATCACCATGCATTAACCGGAGGGGTAATTGTCCCTGCGCTTTAGCTGTTTCCAATACTCCACACTGATCAAGCCAAGTTTTAATGACCCTTTGGCAATGGTTAATTTCTGGGCCTAATGATCCTGTTAGCTTCGGATTCTGGGCCAGGGCCCGCTGATACTGCTGGAGATAAATGGGAGTATGGTGAAATCCAGGCAGAGTATCGACTAATTGGCTGGGGGAAAGGTCGCTCAACAGTTGATGGAAAATGCCTAGGGCTGTGCCCACTTCCTTGGCCTGGGCTGGGTCTGTCAGAATATCAAAGGATTCCGAACCGGCAATGAAGCTAATCGCCCGCCAAAATTCTCCAGTGCCCGAATCCCAATGATCTTGATTATTTTTAGTCAAAATTACTTCTGGCATTAACCAAGGGCGTTCCAGGGGTTGCCGTTGTAATTTTTGCTTAATATGGGTAGTTACCCTGACCATATTGCCCATCACTGCCGCTGGATTTTTAAATACTTGATGGTTAATCCTTTGCAAAATAAAACTAGTTTGCGTTTGACCGTCTAGATCCACCAAAAAAGTGTCATTAATATTGCCGTTGCCAAAGGGTTTGATCTGGACAATTTTTCCTTGGTGATCAAATTGATCCGCAATCGCAAAAACTTTTTCTTCTATGTTCAGTGTTTCTCCAGTGGATTTCATTGGCTAGGCTTTAACTCCCAAATAAATATAGGTAAATGTTAATAAACCAGATGAATAGATGGATATTTTACTCCCATTAATTCCATTACTGCCCAATCATTCATTCAGGTAGCCATGGTCTAAGTAAACTATTTTCGCCTTGGCAAAAATCAATCGTATCCGCCAAGCGATCGCCTCTGGGTCAAGCCACTATTGCCTCTGGCCCAGACCAAGCCCGATAATGCCAGAGCATTAATCCCCATTTTCCCTGCTATTTGCCATGGTCAGCTTTACCGTTTCTGTGCCCGCCACCACCGCCAATATTGGCCCAGGCTTTGATTGTTTGGGGGCGGCCCTGGGGTTATATAACCATGTGACGGTGACTGATCCGACGGACCCGGAAGTTGATCTATTGATTGAAGCCAGGGGCAGGGACGGGGAAAAAATCAGCACCACCAAGGACAATTTACTCTACCAAGCCATCGCCTACTTTTATCAACAAACTGGGCAGGCTATACCACCCCTAAAGCTGGAAATTGACTTGGAAATTCCTTTGGCCCGGGGTTTGGGTAGTTCAGCTACGGCCATTGTGGGGGGGTTATTGGCGGCCAATCAAGCGGCGGGTAATCCCTGCACAACCTCGGAAATTTTGCAGATGGCGATCGCCATGGAAGGACATCCCGATAATGTGGCTCCGGCCCTATTGGGGGGCTGTCAACTGGCTGTCAAAAATGGTGACCATTGGCAATTGGTTGCTTTGGATTGGCCGAGCAAATTTGTCCCGGTTTTGGCCATTCCCAATTTCGAGTTATCCACCGAAGCGGCCCGGGCTGTTCTTCCCCATCAATATGACCGTAGTGCCGCCATTTTTAACGCTTCTCACCTAGCGCTGTTGGTACAAGCTTTTAGCCAAGGGCGGGGAGATTGGTTAGCCCTGGCCCTCCAGGATCAAATCCATCAACCCTATCGCCAGAGTTTGATTCCTGCCTATGACCAACTCCACCAGGCCGCCCTCGCCGCCGGGGCCTATAACCTAGTAATTAGCGGTGCTGGCCCTACCCTATTGGCGATCGCCGATGAAGTCCGGGCTCCCCAGATCGCCTCCACCCTAGTGGAAACCTGGCATGATGCAGGCATTGAAGCGGAAAGTCATTGTTTGCCCATTGATACTAAGGGCGCAACCATTACCAAATTGAGGTAATCACTACCAACAGTGAACAGGCTGAGCAAAATGTATGTTAAGTCAGCATTGCTTGCCCCATTAACAATAGTTTTGGGACTGCTTGGGGCGGCTAGGGTAGAGGCAGAACCAATTGTTAAAATCGAGTATAAATACTATTCTATTTATCCCAAAACTAAATGGGATTTAAATAATGAATTAAATCAACGTAGCCCGATTATTTTTCAAGGTAAACGTTACCGTGGCTATACTCAATGGCTAGTGCGCTGGCAGTATCAATGGTGGTCCACAGCCCAACAATGTCAAATCACTAAAGTTACCACCAACCTTGATGTTATCTACACCCTACCCCGCATTCCCCCTAACCACGGCAGTGATCCGGAAGCTCGCAGGGTTTTTAATCACTACTTGGCCGCTTTATTTAAGCATGAGGAAAACCATAAAAATTCCGGTCTGTATGGGGCTAGGGCCATTGAAAAAGCCTTACTAAATCTCGGCCCATTTCCCAACTGTCAGAGTCTACAAACCAAAGCTGAAAGCACTGCTCAACAGATTATCCAGCTTTACCGCCAAAGGGATCTGGACTACGATCGCCAAACTGATCACGGCCGCAAAGAAGGCATTATGCTCGAAAATTTTCTCCGTTAAATTCTGCCAATCTTATTTTGATTTTGCTTGATTAACATTAGGGAAAAATAGGAGAGGGACAGCTGGGGATAATGGCTGAGGGGATGGTAAATTTTTTCCTCGGCGGTAGAAATTTTTTCCAACAGCCAAGCCTGGTCTAATAGTCCTCTTTTAGCTAAAATTTTCCACACTTGTCCATACACTAAACGAACTTTCATCAACACTACTACCTCCGCCCAATCCAACGCTTTTTCCAATTCTTCCGGGCAATATAATGCTGGTAAAATTGCGAGCTTTTCTTCCTGACAAGTTAGGGGTAAACCCAGGGTTGAAGCTCCAGCAAAGGGAGAACTTACCCCAGCAATGTAGTTGATCCCTAACTGGGGATGGTTACTTTTTAAGGTTTGGGCAAGGTAGGTGAAGGTGCTGTAAAAACTAATATCCCCTTCACAGGCAAAGGCCACATCCATTCCTTTTTCTAGGTAGGGCCAAACTTCTGCGGCCGCTTCCTGCCAGGCCTGCTCTAGAATTTCTTCCTTTTGCACATAGGGAAATTTGAGGGACAGACGAATTTGTTCTGGTTTCAGATAGGAATTAATGATTTGTTCTGCTACCCCCGATCGCCCTTGTAAACCAGCGGGAAAAGCTACCACGGGGCAGGATTGCAAAATCTTTAACCCCTTGAGGGTGATCAACTCCGGGTCACCGGGGCCCACACTAACACCGTGGAGAATGCCAAAGGTCATAGAAAGTGATTGCGACAATGTTTGTAATAGTTCTTTACTTTACCGGGGCAAAAGCCGGTCTATATTAGACTGGACGCAAACTTTTTGGTTAATTAATGCCATGTTGAAGCAGTTCTCCGCCACTTTCATTGGGCTGTTACTCGCTACGGTGGGAGCCCAAGCGGCGATCGCCGAAACCGTAATGGAGAAAATTATTCGCACCGGTAATTTAACCATCGGGGCCAACCTGGACAATGTGCCTTTTTCCTATATCAACGATAACAATGAGGTGGTGGGCTACTCCATCGACATTGCCGACCGTATCCGCGAGGAAGTGGGTAAAGAACTGGGCCGGGATGTGGTTTTGCAGATTGTTGAAGTGCAGGATATGAGTGATGCCTTGCCCAAACTGAAAACCGGGGAGCTAGACATTGTTTGTGATACTGCTTTTACCTGGGAGCGGGACCGTTACGTGGACTTCACAGTTAGCTATGCGGTGGCTGGCATTCAATTATTGGTGCCCAATGATACTCCCATCAATTCCCGCGAAACGTTAATGGGACGCCGGGTAGCCATGGTACCCAACACTATTGTGGAAGATGCGGTGAAAATTGTTCAAAATGAGATCGAAGTGGTGCCTGTTACCAGTGTGCGGGCGGGGATGGAAGCTTTGAAAAAAGGAACTGTAGACGCAGTGGCCGGAGATGGTATTCAATTGGCAGGTCTACGACAAGTATTGGATATGCCTGACACAAAAGTTATTCCCCAACCAGCAGAAACTAGGTATGGGGTCGGTTGTATGGTGCGGGAGGACAATCCCGGCTTTTTGCGTTTGGCAAATCGGGCCCTGGTACGGCTAGCGGAGGGTTATGTCCAAGGGGATCCGGAAGATGTGGCCATCGTTGACAAATGGATCGGCACCGAAGGTATTGTGCCCGTGGACAATGACAATCTCCGTCAATTTTTTAATTACCTAGTAATTACCCATGAGCAGGTGATGGAACCCAAAAATGGCCAGTAAACGAAGTTGACTTTAATTGGTAGTAATTTGGTTGGCACGTTTTGGGGACTGTTCCAACCTTGGCTAATCCCTACCCCCATTGTTGTTGTCCATTTTTAGGTATTTGTCATGAACTCTAACCAACTTAGCTGGACCGCTTTCCTGGTGGCGATCGCCGGGGTAACGTCCGCTTCAGCTCAGGCTGCCACTGTTGACCATCATGGCCCAGATCAAGGCACCACCATTGAATCCCGCATTGCTCGCATTAATTCCAGCCTTAAAAACACTGCTGATAAAGCTAATTCCCCAGAAAATGCTTCCCAATCTCCAGAAACCCCTATGCAGGTGGCGATCGGTTGGGGTAATGGGCGAGGTGGCGGTACATTTGTTAACCTAGGTAGAGGTGGCTGGGGCAATGGCCGAGGGGGCGGTGGCTTCGGCAATATCAATCCTTGGCGTAACGGCTGGGGCGATCGGGGCGGTTTCTATAACCGTCGTTGGCCTGATGGGGGCGGCTTCATCAACCGTTGGTAAGGCTTATCATTGAGATCCATCCATCTGTTCTTTCCCCATCACCTCATTAATCTGGGAGCAATATCCATGGCTATCAATAACCGCTCTAGCTGGACAGCATTTGTAATTGCCCTAACGGCGATCGGAACAGTGGCAGAACCGGGCAATGCCCTGGCAACTAATTCTCAGAATGCCCTTTCCACTCGGTTAAACAATATCAGCTCAGCTCTACAGCAAAGGGCTAATCAAATGTCCCCAGAGGAAACTCCCATCAATCGAGCTAATCTACAAGCTGGTTTTGCCAATGGTGGCGGTGGTGGTGGTTTTGGTAATGCCCGGCGGGGAGGATGGGGTGATGGTGCCGGGGGCGGTGGCTTTGCTAATGTCGGGCGCGGCGGCTGGGCCGATGGCAGTGGGGGCGGCGGCTTTGCCAATGTTAATAATCCCTGGGGCAATGGTTGGGGAGACGGGGGAGGCTTTGTTAACCGGGGCGGCGGCGGTGGTTTTGTTAATCGTTGGTAGTTTACTAACATTTCACAGCCAACACTGAAACCTAGGGAACAAAATTGCTGTTTTCTTTCTCATCTGTTTCTGCTTATCGGGTAGTGATAGTCTCCCTGGCAATTGTTGGTTACCAACTATTACCATCCCAACCCCTTCTTGCCGAGCCGGCGAAAGTCATTACCGATAACTTTGCCAGTGATTTTGAGGACATGATGCGGAGCTTTCCTGAATGTAAATTTGAAGGAGTTTATCTTGCTCCCTGGGAAGGGATTGATCGGCCAAAACATCGATTTTTTCAGCGTCTTGTGCCAGATAAAATCGAGGATGACTTTGCTTACTATCAAATTAAGGAAAGTTATTACGGTCTTCCTGTTTCAGCAGTTATGATTCCGGCGGGCACCTGGGGAGTTTATGCTGTCACCTTTGAGGTTCCTGTGGAGATTGCCCGTGAACCACTTCAAGCAGTATTTGGTTCTAACTTTGAAGAAACAAGGGAATCTAATTTAGGGTTAGCGCCACAACTGATTATGGATCCAGTTAATGAACAAAAGTCAATCTGGGTATGTACTTCTCCCCTTTAATTGTAATAACAAATCATTTGCCTCAATTGGTGATCACTTATGCAAGCTTTAGTCAACCAAACCCAACCCATTAATGAAAGTATAAGGGATGTGGACATAACTAATTTTGGCCCCACCAATTTAATTATTATTCAACCCACTTCCTATTGCAATTTAGATTGTGATTATTGTTACTTACCCGATCGCCATTTAAAAAATCATCTGCCCCTGGATTTGTTGGAACCAATTATGCAGGCGATTTTTGCTAGCCCTTTTACCACTAGCAACTTTAGTCTGTGTTGGCATGCGGGGGAACCATTGGCCGCTGGGCTAGAATTTTACCGTCAGGCTTTTGCCAAGATCGAAACCTACGGGGAAAAATACAATCACCGCCAACTGTGGTTTGACCATTCCTTTCAAAGTAATGGCATTTTAATTAACCAAGCTTGGTGTGACCTCTTTAAACAATATCCTGTCCATGTGGGTATTAGTTTAGACGGCCCCGCTTTTCTCCACGATAAACACCGTAAAACCAGAACTGGCCGGGGTAGCCATGCCGCCACCATGCGAGGCATTGAATGGTTACAAAAAAATGATATTTGTCACAGTGTTATTGCAGTTTTAACTGAAGAATCTTTAGATTATCCCGACGAAATTTTTCACTTTTTCCGGGATCATAACCTACTGGATGTGGGTTTTAATATGGAAGAAACAGAGGGAATTAACACAGAATCTTCCCTGAATAAACAGGGCACTTTACAAAAATATCGACAATTTTTGGAACGATTTTGGCAATTAACCAGCACCAGTGAACCAGAATTTCGAGTGCGGGAATTTGAATGTTTATGCAATTTGATTTACACCGAAGACCGTCTCGATCACACGGATATGAATCGTCCCTTTGCCATTGTTAGCATCGACCACCAGGGTAACTTTTCCACCTTTGACCCAGAATTATTAGCCATTAAAACGCCCCAGTATGGTGATTTTATTTTTGGTAATGTGTTAACGGATTCTTTTGCATCTATTTGTCAAACGGAAAAATTCCAGCGCATTTACCACGATATGACCCAGGGGGTGGAAAAATGTCGCCAAACCTGTGATTATTTCGGTTTGTGTGGTGGTGGCGCTGGCAGTAATAAATTTTGGGAAAATGGCAGTTTTAATTCCACTGAAACCCTGGCCTGTCGTTTTCGCATTCAACAGGTGGCGGAAGTCGTAATTGGTGCGTTGGAAGAATCCCTGGGGCTAGCTTGAAATCTCCGTAAATCTGTAAATTTCCAATTATTTCAGAGTAAACTATCCATTAATTCCAATATTTGTCGGCTAGCTGGACTGAGCGCCTTCGATTCAGAACTTGCTTGCCTTTGGCGATGGGTGGCCCACAAATCTCGCAGGGCGATCAACTTGAGGCTATTTTCTGCAAAGGCTTTGGCGATCGCCTGGGCGCCGGGCAAGTAGCCAGTGGCTCCCAAATCCATCATGGCGGAACGGCGTAATTGTAAGTCTGTCCCCCCCAGAGCAGTAATGAGAAGGTCGCCGTAACGGTTATCCCCAGTTAACTGAAATAGGGCCCTGGCGGCGGCGTATTGGACTTTCGGGGAAAAATGCTCTAGAAACGGTTCAATTAAACCAATGGACTCCACAGCTTGGAGAGTACCCAGGGCTTCAATAATCGCTTCGTAGGGTTGGGCTAAATGGGGTTTACCCTCCACAAGCTGGGCCGCTGCTAATCCCCCCGTTAACTTGGCCATTAGAGGTGCCATCGCTCTAGCATCCCCCAAACCTTCCAGCGCCTGGGCCGCTGACTCTCGCACATAGTAATCTTCACATTCCAAGGCTTTGATTAGGGCCGGCACCACTTGGCGATCGCCTAATTTTCCCAACGCTTTAGCCGCATTACGCCGCAGGGGATAACCACCGTCCGGGGAGCGATCAGTTTCATCTTCCAAGGCGACCAACAAAGCAGCAATGGTTTCCGGTTGAGCAGCGCGAAAACGACCAATCCACCAGGCCGCATAGTAACGGGCACTGGCATCTTCTGTTTGTTGCAAATTGGCGATCGCCTGGTCGAGGGTATAGGCGGGGTTGAGGTTAGGTTCACTCATGGGCAAGGGAAAAATCTCGGTCAATAAGGCACAGCAGAGGCGGAAATTAAGATCAATTATCTGCTTCGACTTCCAACTCCACCGTTTCCGCTAACTCCGGGGCCGTTAGGGGAGGCGCGATGATTGTATTAGTTAAATTACCAATGCCTTCAATTTCCACCTCCACTTTGTCTCCCACTTGGAGGGCACTAATGCCTTCCGGAGTACCAGTCAAAATTACATCGCCAGGGTAGAGGGTCATCACTCGGGAAATGTAGCTCACTAATACCGGGGGAGTAAAAACCATATCGCTGATGGCCGTGGCTTGCCGGGGAGTTTCCTCATCATTAACGGTGGTTTCCAAATGGGCCTCTGGGTCGATGTGACGTACTACCCAGGGCCCCAGGGGACAAAAACCGTCAAAGCCCTTGGCCCGCGTCCATTGGGAATCCTGCCGCTGCAAATCCCTAGCCGTAATATCGTTGGCAATGGTGTAGCCCCAAATGGCGCTGGCCGCTTCTTCTTCAGTAATATCTTTTACTTGTTTGCCAATAATGACTGCCAATTCCCCTTCGTAGTCCACCCGTTGGGACTGGGACGGATAAACAATTTCTTCCTGGTCAGCGGCGATCGCCGAAGGAGGTTTAAAAAATAAGAGGGGTTCCGCCGGCACATCGTTACCCAATTCCGCCGCATGGGCCCGGTAATTGCGTCCCACCGCCACGATTTTAGAAGGTTCACAGGGAGCTAGTAACCGATAATCCCCTTCACTAACGGCAACATCTAGGGCTTGGCCCCCCAACCAAGGCGCCGCACTTAGCAAAATCACACTGTGATCCAATTGGAACAAACCATAATGGACGGTGCCAGAGTCAGCCTGGATACGAACGTAACGTTGGACCATGGTGGTGTTAAAGAAAGTGATCAAGGGGACGGTAACCCATCCAACATTGCCCAAAGTTTAGAGTCAGAGGGGTATTGCAGTCCATGGACAGGCTTTTGGTAAAGGTTCGACTATGGGATTAACCCCTAGCTCCCCGGCCACCCTAACGAGTATGATAAAAGATCCTTGCTTTTACTCAAACTTTGGTGTCAGCTAGTCATGGTTTTAGCGAATAACAGTGTCTTCCATGGCAACTGAACTAGCCCAGACGATGATGGTTGCTGCGCCTGCCTGAGTTTAAGCCCTAAAGTCCATAAGGAGTCATGTGCTTGTGAATAGTTACGAACTGATGGTAATTCTCCGTCCCGACCTGAATGAAGAACGGGTTAGCCAAGAAGTTACCAAATACCAAGAATTTTTGACCAACAATGCCGCCGAAGAAGTATCGGTGAAGGTTTGGGGTAAACGCCGTCTAGCTTACCAAATCCGTCGCTTTAACGATGGCATTTATGTTTTGTTCAACTTCAACGGTGAAGGCCAGCAGATTGCTTTAATTGAACGGGATATGCGTCTTAACGATAATGTGATGCGCTTTTTGAGCATTAAGCTCACCCCCGAAAAGCCTGAAAAAGAGAAAAAAGCTAAAGCTGTGGCCGTAGAAGCCTAACTTTTCAATTTTGAGTTTCCCTTGGCTTTATCTCTCCCCCAATACCAAGGGGCGGATCTGGGCTAAGGCTTCGGCTTGGGCCCGGGCGGTCAGGGGAGACAATTTCTCTCCATAATCAAAGGTGAAGGCCGGAATCAACACCCACCAAGCCTTTACCTCAACGCCGTAGAGAATTTTAGCCAGGGTCAAGAGTTCCCTGGGATTACCCCGGTGCCCCAAATCCCCTGACAGTTCGTTGGGTTCCAGGGTTTTTAAGGCCACAACTTCCACCGATGGTTCGTTTGCTGATTCCTGCAGTTGGGCATCAATGAAAATTACCCGGTCCACAGCGGCGATCGCCTCGGCCAATTCTGGGGTGAGTTGATGGGTGGAAATAACTCCACAATGGGGCCAGTTTTGCTGAGCAATTTCTTCCGCTAGGTAACGCCCCACGCCGTCGTCCCCCCGCAGGGTATTGCCGTAACCGATGATTAAAGTGGACTTGGTGGATTGGCCTGGCATTCAATTTTCGTTAACCAGCTGGGGTAATTTAGGGGAAACCTACTAAAACTCGATTAGGGTATCGGGATAAAATTTGGCTATAGTCTTCAAGCAACCGGATTACTGTCGTGATTAGCAACGCCGCCACCAGCACCCCCGATCGCCTAACTAGCACAGTCCGCAAAACCTATCCCAACTTTAAAGTAATTGTCCTCAACGACGATTTCAACACGTTTCAGCATGTGTCCGATTGCTTGCTTAAATACATCCCCGGCATGACCGGCGATCGGGCTTGGGAATTAACTAATCAAGTCCACTTCGACGGCTTAGCCATTGTTTGGGTGGGGCCCCAGGAGCAGGCGGAATTGTACCATCAACAACTACGGCGGGAAGGTTTGACCATGGCTCCCCTAGAAAAGGCTTAAAACGTATCTGGAAAATAGGCTTAGCCAGTAAAACCCGCAAGAGTTTACCCGGTTTACTAAAGGTTTGGACAACAACTCTTTTGAAGCAAGACTAGACAAAAAACTCTCAGATTAAGGATTTAAGCCCCGCCAAACTGGACTTTGAGCCAATCTTTAAGAATGTCAATGATGGTAATACCGCCGTTGAAGAAAACGTAAATCACAGAAACCATCAGGACGCCAATTAAAACGGAAAAAATCATCCCTGCTCCGGTAATTAAGCCATCATCCTCCTGGAGACCAAAACCAGTGATGAAAATACTCATGGCCGGCAGGGTGTTGGTGCCAGGAATGGGAATCATCATGGAAATGGCCATGGAGCCAACGGTAATACCCATGAGAATTTTGCCCAGGCGACTTTGACAAACGAGGGGGAAGCGGGGGTGGGCGATCGCCTCTAGTCTTTTCAACCAGGGTAAACCAGCTTTGACAATGCCTTGGGCCTTGCTGGTTTTAATGGTTTTGCTTTGCCAGGAGAGGGGTAACCAGAGCTCCTGACGACCAGCCATCAATTGAATTGCCACCAGAAAAATTAGTACGCCAAAGGGGGTGGAATAACCGGGGGCCGGGATCGGTAAAGCCGAAGGGAGGGAAAGAATTACTAGAACAATGCCAAAAATTTTCTCCTTGGCGATCGCCAAAACCTGGGCCAGGTTCACCGTCGGGCCACGGTCTTCCTTAAAGAAATAATCCTGCAATTCCTGGGACAAACGGGCCATATGGATAGGGAATAAAGCCTTGGGAGTGAAAAATTTAGCGTTTCAGCGGAGATTATCGGTGATTCCGATGGATCACCAGCAAGCACTTATTGGTGACCGGGACGGCCATGGTAGTCCAATGCCAACTGTAATAATCGATCCACTAAGCTAGGAAATTCTACCCCAGAAGCTCGCCACAGTTCGGGATACATACTAAAGGCGGTGAAACCAGGCAGGGTGTTAATTTCGTTGATGACAATCTGCCCCGTAGTCGGTTGATAGAAAAAGTCCAATCGTCCTAAGCCCGCCGCATCCACAGCTTTAAAAGCTTGAATGGCCATGGTCTGGATCTGGTTCACCACAGCTTTAGGTAAGTTGGCGGGGATATGCATTTGGGAGCGGCCATCGGTGTATTTGGTTTCGTAATCGTAAAAGTCGCTGTCGTAGGTGATTTCCCCCACCACGGAAGCTTGGGGATTTTCGTTGCCCAGCACCGCACATTCCACTTCCCTAATATCCGTTAAACCCGCTTCGACAATGATGCGGCGATCGTAACTGGCGGCGTTGTCTAGGGCTGCTTCCAATTCACTACGGTTCCGCACTTTGGCAATGCCCACGGAGGAGCCTAAGTTGGCCGGTTTAACGAAACAGGGATAGCCCACCTGGGCTTCAATTTTTTCGCACAAAGCCGGAAAAACACAGGGATTAGACCAAATTTCCCCCCGTTCTACCCCCATGTAATTGACCTGGGGCAACCCTGCCCGTTCAAAGACCATTTTCATCGCCAATTTATCCATGCCCACACAGGAACCCAGCACGCCACTGCCCACATAGGGCACTTGCATCAAACTAAATAACCCCTGCACTGTGCCATCTTCACCGTTGGGGCCGTGCAAAATGGGAAACCACACCTCCATTCGGGCCGCTTCGGGGGGAAACTGCCACCGTTGTCCGGCCGTAACGGGCTGATCCCCCCAGGGAACTCCCTGGTCCAAAACCTGTTGAGAAACGTCTGGCCCCAGCCAAACGCCATTTTTTTGAATATAAAAAGGGCTTACTTGATATTTGGTTTGGTTATCGTCGCTGGCCAATGCTTTGGCGATCGCCTGGGCGGATTTGATCGAGACTTCATGCTCCCCAGAACACCCACCAAATAACAGCCCCACACGCATGGCAATCCCCTGAAAAATTAAGCTTAGATCGGTTTATCTCGCATAGCCTATCACAAAAGTTTAAGCTGTCAGTTACAGAAAAAATTCCCCTTTTTGTGCTTAATTGCCTTGGTGCGTCCCACTGTTATCTATGCCCATGTCCCCCTTGCCCCCTGCCGTTGGCCTGATCTGTAAACGTTTGGCGATCGCCGTCATCACCTTGTTGGGCATTAGTTTAGTGATTTTTAGTTTGTTAGCCCTCGCCCCGGGCAATCCTTTGGGGGAATTGGCCACTAACCCCTCCATTTCCCAGGAAGTGCGGGACAATTTGCGCCGCAGTTTGGGGCTGGACCAAGCGTTACCCATCCGTTACCTAAAATGGTTATGGAGTCTTTTGCAGGGGGATTTGGGTTATTCCTTCACCAGCCGTAGTCCCGTAATTGATTTGATTGGTCAAAGGCTACCGACAACGTTGTGGTTAATGGGCACGGCCTACCTGATCAGTTTGGCGATCGCCATTCCTTTGGGAGTGACAGCGGCATTGTACCGGGGACGGTGGTGGGAACCGTTAATCAGTGGCATCAGTTTAATGGGCTTTTCCCTGCCCACTTTTTTGACCGGGTTACTGTTCATCCTAATTTTTAGTGTGCAGTTGAGGTGGTTACCCTTCATTTACGACAGCACTCTGACGGTGGATAGCATGGCTAGTTTGGGAACCCAAATCCGTCAACTATTGATGCCAGTGGGGGTGTTAGTGTTCTATCAATCGGCGGTAATTCTACGCTTTGTCCGTTCCGCCGCGTTGGAAGAGTTGCCCCAAAATTACATTCGCACCGCCTATGCCAAAGGTTTAGGCACCTGGGGAATGTTGAAAAACCATCTTTTAAAAAATGCTTCTTTGCCCCTAATCACCCTTATTGCCCTGGATGTACCCACCATTTTCACCGGAGCTTTAGTAACTGAGCAGGTTTTCCGAGTACCAGGCATTGGAGCTTTGTTAATTGAATCCATTTATCGCAGTGACACCCCCGTGGTGATGGCGGTCACTTTTCTTTATGCCGTTTTAATTGTCTTTTTCAGTAGTTTGGCGGATTTGATTTACCAACTGGTGGACCCCCGCATTCGTTGGTAATGGAGAAGCGTTGCCATGATTAGAAATTCCCATTATGTCTACCGAAGAGGCCCTTGGTGATGGTCAGACATTCGATGGACTGAGTCTTCGAGTCCATTAATTTGCCTTCTTGATGGCCAAACTCCCGGTTAAGCAAACCCTTAAAATTTTGCTGGCGTTGTAGATTGTGCCATTGTTAGCCCGGCTGAAAAGGGCTATAACTCAAAAGTGAACTCCTAATTTTCCTTAATCACCATGCTGGATAAAACCACGTTGCAAGAACGCATCCTGACCATCAAACAAAAGCGTAAATTCCTCGAAGACCTGGCGGAGCAACCTAACCTGGGCATCCTTTCCCTGGACGTTTCCCAAGCTCTGGCGGAATTAGACGACTTGATCGAAGATTTTGAAAATACCTTCCCCGATGCCTAGGCTGGCCTTTTATTCTACAGTTAGCAAACAGTTAACTTCATACGTATGCGCATTTTAGCTCCCCATCCCCTGGGACAAACTCTTGTGTTCACAGCGGGCATTATGTTGGCGGCGGGCATGGGCTTTGGCATGGCTCTACGGTCGGCTCCCCCCAGGGTAGTGGCAGACCCGTCGGTGCCCACGGAGCCCCAGGACAGTGGTGGTCTGTTCCGTTCTGAGCAAAGTTTCCCTCCCCAAGCCGGCTGGAATTTAGATTCCCAGGGGGAGGATGAGAATCATGGTGGGGCACGTTATAATTCTTTACAAATGCAACCATAAAAAAAGTCCATGCAAAACCAAGTCCTCCAGGCCTTTTTTCTCGGCCGCGCCTTTGCCGAAGTCCTCAGCGAAAAGGTAGAAGACGGCGTAACCAATGCCCTGAGTGAGTTGGGCAAGTTTGATGCGGAACAACGGGAAAACCTACGTCAATTCATTGCCGAGGTGCAATCCCGCGCGGCCAATGATGTCACCCAGGAGGGGGCGGCGATCGCCACGGTGGATGGCCCGGTTAGTGCGGATGAGTTGCAGGAAACATTGGATAAACTGCGGGCAGAAATTGCTAGCCTCAAATCCGAGTTGAAAAACTACCGGGATAACCAGGGTTAACCGAACTTTCATGGCTGAAACTGTTTACCTAAAAACCAGTATTTTTGAATATCTAACTGCTAGACCTAGTCAGAGTTTGATTTTGGATTCAAATTACCGATACTGTTTACGCCCTATGAACTTTTAGGAGACTAGCCATGTTTAAGGATGAAATCGTTGAAAAAATTCATAAACTTCGTCGTGCTTACTCTAAGTCTTTTAACCACGATTTACAGGCAATGTACGAAGACACAAAAAGAAGAGAGGCTATCAGCGGTCGCACCTATGTAATCCCTAATGTCCATCCTGAAAAAAAACACGAAGAAACCCCTACTTCATAAATTTAATTCCCTATCTTCCCATTCCGTATTATTTCCTTTAGTCCTTTCTTTGTATCAGTGTGTCTGCCCTATCCACTAAGCTTGAGCCCACAAATTCCTATTCTGAATCTCTGCCCCCCCAACGGCGATCGCCCCTAGAAGCGGAGGGTCGGTATCGCTGGAATCGGGGTAACTATTCCATCACCCGGCGGCGCATCGATATTTGGGGCTTTGTGTTGACATTGCTGTACCAATTCTGGTTAAACGGCAAAAAGTGGAGCTATGCCGGAGGTTACACGGAAGAAAAACTCCAGCAACGGCGGCGGCGTCAAGCCAAATGGATTCGAGAAAATTTGCTTAGCCTTGGTCCTACCTTCATTAAAGTGGGACAGTTATTTTCCACCCGTTCCGATTTGTTTCCAGCGGAATATGTGGAGGAACTGTCCAAGCTTCAAGATGAGGTGCCCGCCTTTAGCTACGAACAGGCCGCCGGCATCATTGAAGAGGAATTAGGTAAACCGATCGCCAAACTGTATCGTAGTTTTGACCCCGTCCCTTTAGCAGCAGCTAGCTTGGGCCAAGTGCACAAAGCTCAGTTGCACACCGGCGAAGATGTGGTGGTGAAAGTGCAACGGCCAGGGTTAAAAAAACTGTTTACCATTGACCTGGCCATCCTGAAAAAAATTGCCCAATATTTCCAAAACCATCCCAAATGGGGCCGGGGCCGGGACTGGAACGGCATTTACGAGGAATGTTGCAAAATCCTCTGGCAGGAAACGGATTATCTCCGGGAAGGACGCAGTGCCGATACCTTTCGGCGTAACTTCCGGGGGGAAGATTGGGTTAAGGTGCCCCGGGTTTATTGGCGCTACACCTCCACCCAAATTTTGACGTTGGAATATTTGCCCGGCATTAAAATCAGCCACTACGATGCCCTAGAAGCGGCGGGGTTAGAACGAAAAGAGTTGGCCCAACTGGGGGCCCGAGCATACTTGTTCCAACTGCTGAACCATGGCTTTTTCCATGCCGATCCCCACCCTGGTAATTTGGCCGTCAGCCCGGAAGCAGGGGAATTAATTTTCTATGACTTTGGCATGATGGGGGAAATTACCCCGGACACGAAAAATAAACTCATGGATACCCTATTCGGGGTAGCGGAAAAAAATGCCGAGCGCATTGTCAATTCCCTGGTGGCCCTGGGAGCCCTGAAGGAAACGGAAGATATGGGCCCTATCCGGCGATCGGTGCAATTTTTGTTGGATAACTTCATGGATAAACCCTTTGAAGAACAGTCCATTACCAAAATTAGTGACGACCTTTACGAGATTGCCTACGATCAACCTTTCCGTTTTCCGGCAACTTTTACCTTTGTGATGCGGGCTTTTTCGACCCTGGAGGGGGTGGGAAAAGGGTTAGATCCGGATTTCAATTTCATGGCTGTGGCCCAACCCTTCGCTTTACAAATTATGAACAATTCCAATGGTTTTAACCCCGCCGGTAACATTATGGATGAACTAGGTCGCCAGGCGGTGCAGGTGGGTAATAGTGCCTTGGGGCTACCCCGGCGCATTGAAGACAGCCTTGACCGTTTAGACCGGGGAGATATCCGAGTTCGGGTTAGATCAACGGAAACTGATCGACTTTTGCGACGGATGGGTACTATGCAAATGGGCACCAACTATGTTTTATTTACCTGTGCTTTGGTCCTATCAGCCACGCTATTGTTTGTAAATAATTATTTTATGGCGGCGGCGGTTGTATTATTAATGTCATTGGTGCCAGCCTTTGCCCTCTGGCGATTATTAAAACGTTTGGAAAGACAGGACCGGATGTTTTAAAAGACAAGCACTCTCTCTCTGCCCACTAAAAACTAACCCAATTTTCTAAGGCCTGTGACAGAAGTGAATTTATCAGTTGTTAGTTGTAGTTCCACGGGAAAGACGGATCCCGGTCTAGTTCGTCAGTACAATCAGGATAGTTTTTACCTTGATCCAGAGGGACGATTTTACATTGTCGCCGATGGTATGGGGGGGCACGCCGGAGGAGAAGAGGCCAGTCGGATTGCAGTGGAAAGGGTACGGGATTACCTGGACACCTACTGGCAATCGGAGATTACCTCGGAACAATTGCTGAGGGATGCACTAATGGATGCCAATGAAGGTATTCTTGAGGATCAAAAAATTAACCTGGAACGGCGGGATATGGGTACCACCGCAGTGTTAATCGCCTTTCGGGAAGATGGTGCTTGGCGGGCCCATGTGGGGGATTCTCGCCTATATCGTTTACGAAATCAGCAATTGGAGCGGGTGACGGAGGACCATACCTGGGTGGCCAGGGCCTTGAAAATGGGGGACATTGACCCGGCCCAGGCTAAGGTCCACCCCTGGCGCCATGTGCTGTTTCAATGTTTGGGGCGGCAGGATTTGAATTTTATCGAGGTGGAAGCTCTAGATGCCCAACCGGGAGACACCTTTATGATGTGTAGCGATGGCTTAACGGAGGAAGTGCCCGATAATTTAATTGAAAAAATCCTCACTGGTCAGGGGAATTGTGATGATCAGGCTGTCCAATTAATTGAAGAAGCCAAAAATGCCGGCGGCTCGGACAACATCACCATAGTGCTTGTGGATTTTTCTGAGGATAACCAGGACAGTTAATAGATTTAGTATGCGCGAAGACATAAAGAGTGAGTGATTCCACCAATTTAACCATTGCGGAAGAGACCTTGGCCCTGTTGGAGTGGCCCAGGCTTTGTCAGCATTTGTCCACTTTTACCCAAACTCCCTTAGGGGCGATCGCCGCCCGCTACTTATTGCCCCCTTCCCAGTGGGAAGAAAGTCGGGAATTGCTAGCCCAAACCCAGGCGGTGGAATCGATTGAAAATTCTCCGGAAAGTAATTGGCATTTTAAAGGTATTGCCGACATTACTGAACCTTTGGCCCGGGTAGAACGGGGCGGTTTGGTTACGGGGCTGGAACTGTTGGCGATCGCCGGCACGTTAGCAGGGGTAAGGAGATTGCGGCGGGTCATCGAAGAACGGGATGACCTGGAAATTTTGCAAACCTTGGTGGCGGAAGTAAGAACCCTACCGGAATTGGAACAGGCCATCCACCATTGCCTAGGGGAAGATGGCAAAGTGGCCGAGCGGGCTAGCCCCAAATTGGGGGAAATTCGCCAAAAATTAAAGGCTGTACGGGAGCAAATCCAGCAAAAGCTACAAAAAATCATTCAACGCCAAAGCAATGCCCTCCAGGAAGCAGTAATTACCCAACGGGGGGACAGATTTGTTTTACCCATCAAAGCGGGTTACAAAGAACAGATGCCCGGCATTGTCCATGATAGTTCCGCCAGTGGTAACACCCTGTATGTGGAGCCCCAAGCCATTGTGGAATTGGGCAATAAACTGCGGCAAGCCCGTCGTCAGGAGCAAACGGAAGAAGAACGGATTCTGCGACAACTGAGTGATCAAGTTTTAGAAGTTCTGCTGGATTTGGAACATCTGTTGGCGATCGCCACCCGCTTGGATTTGGCCACGGCCAGAGTACGCTATAGCTTTTGGTTGGGGGCCCATCCTCCCCAATGGTTGACCCCAGGAGATGAAAAGCCGATTACGTTACGACAATTGCGCCATCCCCTGCTCCATTGGCAGGCAGAAAAAGAAGGGGGGCCCGCTGTGGTTCCCATCACGTTAACCATTGATTCTCAAATTCGAGTCATTGCCATTACTGGACCCAATACGGGCGGCAAAACCGTTACCCTCAAAACTCTGGGTTTGGTGGCCTTGATGGCCAAAGTGGGGTTATACATTCCTGCTAAGGAAACAGTGGAAATGCCCTGGTTTGCCCAGATATTAGCGGATATTGGCGATGAACAGTCTTTACAACAAAATCTTTCCACCTTTTCGGGGCATATTTGCCGCATTATCCGCATTTTGCAGGCTTTGCCCTCTGGAGTTCAGGATGTATTGGACCCGGAAATTGATTCTCCCAACCATCCAATTTTTCCATCTTTAGTCTTGCTGGACGAAGTAGGGGCCGGCACCGATCCTACCGAGGGTAGTGCCCTGGCGATCGCCCTATTGCGTCATTTAGCAGACCAGCCCTGTTTAACGGTGGCCACCACCCATTATGGGGAATTGAAGGCGCTGAAATACCAGGATGCCCGGTTTGAAAATGCCTCAGTGGAATTTGATGACCAAAGTCTCAGCCCCACCTACCGTTTGCTTTGGGGGATTCCTGGCCGTTCCAACGCCCTGGCGATCGCCCAACGTTTAGGTTTGCCCCTAGCCATAGTTGAACAGGCTAAGGATAAATTAGGCGGTTTTTCCGAAGACATTAACCAAGTCATTGCGGGGTTGGAGAGTCAGCGACGGGAACAGGAACAAAAGGCAGCCAATGCACAAAAGCTACTCCAGGAAACGGAAATTTTTTACCAACAGGTTTCCCAAAAAGCGGCCAGTCTGCAGGCGAGGGAAAGGGAATTAAAGTCTTATCAAGACCAGGAAGTGCAACAGGCGATCGCCGCCGCCAAGGAAGAAATTGCCAAAGTTATCCGCCAACTGCAACGGGGTAAACCTAGCGCTCAAAAGGCTCAGCAGGCGACGGAGATTCTCGGACAGATTCAGGCTGAACAAAAAGCAAAAGTTGCCCCTAAACCAATTGGTTACCAGCCCACAGTGGGGGAACGTATTCGTATTCCTAGTTTTGGCCAAACCGCCGAAGTGACCCAGGTCAATGCCACTGCCCAAACTGTTAACGTCACCCTAGGTTTGATGAAAATGACGGTGCCCATGGCGGACATTGAATCCCTAAACGGCAAAAAGGTGGAGCCGCCTCCTAAGTCGGAACCTGTGCCGAAAAAAGTTAAAGCCGAGCCTCCAGCAACTGAAGCTAAATCCCCGCCGGTGCTAGTGCGGACAGAAAAAAATACGTTGGACTGCCGCGGCGATCGCCTAGAGCGGGCCGAATCCCGCTTGGAAAAAGCCCTTAATCAAGCTTTAGATGCCGGGGTGTTATGGATTATCCATGGCAAAGGTACGGGAAAATTACGCCAAGGAGTGCAGGAATATTTGTCCCACCATCCCTTGGTAAAAAGTTATGCCCTAGCGCCCCAAAATGACGGGGGAGCTGGGGTAACCATTGCTTATTTGCGGTAATGGTCTTGGAGAAACTCCGTAAAGAGTTTAACTTTAGTGGCCAGGTGGCGGTTAACCGGATAAATCAGGGAAACAGTTAATTCCCGTAGGCAATAGTCCGGCAAGATGATTTGCATTTTTCCTGCCTCTAAATAGGGTTGGACAATAAATTGGGGCAATAACGCAATCCCCAAACCCTGGGCCACGGCGATCGCCAAAGCTTCCCCATTATTGGAGCAAAAATTGCCACTAACAGATATAACTTTTTCCCCTGCTTGACCGAGAAATTGCCACTGACTCCCCCCACTGGAATAACCATAAAGTAAGCAATTGTGGCGCTGTAAATCCTCGAGAGCTTGGGGCATTCCCCGTACAGCTAAATATTCCGGTGACGCACAGAGTAGTAACTTAGTCTGAAATAAAGGTTGACAGATCAAACTAGCCGATTCCAGCGGTTGGGCAATGCGAATCAATAAATCGTAACCCTCGGCGATCGCGTCCACAAATCGATCCTCCAGAGTTAACTGCACTTCCACTTGGGAATGTAAAGCCATAAACTTCGCCACCAGCGGCGCAATGTACATGGTGCCAAAGGTCATGGGTGCATTAACTCGCAACAGACCCTTCGGTTCCCCATGGAGTTGGGACACTGACAATTCTGCTTCCTCTAAATCTGCCAAAATTTGCACCGATTTTTCATAAAAGGCTATCCCTGTGGGGGTGGGGGTCACTTTACGGGTACTGCGGTGGAGAAGCTGTACTTTAAGCTCATTTTCTAGGGCAATCACCATCTTATTCACCGTTGATCGCCCCAGATTCATTTTCCGCGCCGCCGCCGCAAAACTGCCCTCCCGCACAACTTGGGTAAAGGCGTAAATACTTTCAAGTTTGTCCATTGATATTCCTATTGTCCCTATTTTGGATGCAATCTGTGCTTAAAATACTATATTGTCTTTATTGGGGATGCAAACTAGAATGGGAACCAAGGTCACAAACCTCAACCGACAAAAATAACGGAGGTCATCATGATCACACTCCGCCCCTCCGAAGCCCGGGGTCATGGCAAACTCGACTGGCTAGATAGTTATTTCAGCTTTTCCTTTTCCCATTACTATGACCCCGCCCACATGAATTTCTCCAATCTGCGGGTCATTAATGAAGACTACATTGCCCCTGGTCAGGGTTTTGCCACCCATGGTCACAAAGATATGGAAATTGTCACCTACGTCCTGGAGGGAGAACTGGAACACAAAGATAGTATCGGCAATGGTTCAATTATTCGTCCTGGGGATGTGCAACGCATGAGTGCGGGCACCGGCATCCTCCACAGCGAATTTAATCCCTCCCCCGATCAACCCGTTCATCTGTTGCAAATTTGGATCACTCCCAATCAATTTGGGGTAGAACCCAGTTATGAGCAAAAGTTTTTCTCCCCGGAAGACAAACAGGGACAATTAAGGCTAGTGGCATCCCCCGATGGTCGGAATGGTTCCGTTACTATCCACCAAGATGCTTGCATTTATGCTTCCGTTCTGGGGCAAGGGGAAACAGTCAGCTACAGCCTATCTAACCGTAGAGCCTGGCTACAGATTATCCGAGGCAATCTGACATTGAATGGAAAAACCCTGAAAACCGGAGACGGAGCAGGCATTAACGAAGAGCAAGCCATCACCTGTACCGGCCAGGGGGAAGCAACGGAATTTCTACTATTTGACCTACCTTAGTGTTGTCGATTTTACCCAATTTTTACCAATATCCTGAGAGGAGAAAATAATGACTGAACCAACCATTGCCGATACAAAACCCATGGTTATGGAGCTTGAAGCCGGAGACTATTATTGGTGTGCCTGCGGCAATTCCACCAACCAACCTTTCTGTGATGGCAAACATAAAGGTACGGGGTTTACCCCACAAAAGTTCACCCTAGAGAAATCACAAAAGGTAGCCCTGTGTCTTTGTAAGCACACCGATAATCCCCCCTTCTGTGATGGTGCCCACGCCAAACTTTAGCAATTTATCAATGACAGATAAACAGATAAAAAGCCATAGCCACTAAATTCGTTGGTGCATCTTCTGCTATTGTAATTAACTTTGCCAGTAGAAGATGTACCCTATTAAGTAATTGTGGCTATCCGAATACCGGCTATACTGGCCAATTTTTATAGGCCTAGATTGAGAACTGCAGCTAGTTTCGTTCTAGTAGAGTATTGAAATCTTTCAGCTATAGTGCAGCCCAGAACTAGGACTTAGATGTGGCGGACTTTTTTTGTCTATTCCTAACGTAAATTGCCCTGTTTTTACGCTCAATTTCAAACAAATCAATCGCCTCAAATAAACTACTTAGCTTGGCATAGCCGTAGTTGCGGGAATCAAAGGATGCTTGGTTTTTGATGTGGCCGCCAATTTCAGCTAAGCTTGACCAGCCATCGTCGTCAATGGTGCTGGAAATGGCACTCCTAAGTAAACTAATTAATTTTGCGTCTTGTTTCAATTCCTTCCCAGTTTTCTTAACACTAGTGGAACTTTGGGTCGCCCCTTCAGAGTTTTCAATTTGATCAATACTTTCCAAGTATAAAAATGTCGAACAAGCATAGACAAAAGGCAAGGGAGTTTTTTTCTCCCCAAAGCCATAAACTTTTAGTCCATTGGTCAAAATCCGCATTACTAAAGGGGTAAAGTCACAATCACTTGACACAATGGCAAAGGCGTCCAACCGTTGGGTGTAGAGCAAATCCATGGCATCAATAATCATGGCGGCATCGGTGGCATTTTTACCCTTGGTGTAATCAAACTGTTGCACGGGACGAATGGCATACTCATGTAAACATTCTTCCCAGGCTTTTAGGTTAGGGCTTTTCCAATTGCCATAGGCTTTACGAATATTGGCTACTCCATATTTGGCAATTTCCGATACGATCGCCTCAATTTTGGACGCTGGGGCATTATCCGCATCAATTAGCAGGGCAATGTTTGATTCCGATTGCGGCATACTTCTCCAAAAAGGGACGATTAACTAAGAATTCTAACTCTAATAATAGTCAAGCAATTAATGGAATTATCTTGAAATTGCTCTAATCTCTTCTAGAATCTCTTGCTTTTCGCTGAAGCTTGCATTATCGCCGGATGTTGGGGTTGGCAAAGTAATTTTCTTTACTAATCTTTATATTCGCTTTTGGTGGGCGAACCTATGATGGTCTTCAGGAGGGCATAGTTTTACATAGTACCTTTGCCTGTTTACACTGAAAGCCTATGTTTTTGTCGTCCTGGAGAAGTTTAGAGCAAAAGTGCCTAGGCGGGCGGTATGTCCTGCAGTCTTTACTGGGTACTGGTGGTTTTGGGGCAGTATTTCTGGCGGAATGCGTCGATGATTCGGCGATCGCCTACAACATCCCCAATGCACGGTGGTAATCCACGGTGCCATCAAATATAGACTTCACAGAAAGACGGGCTTTAACTTTGCCTCCCACCAGTAACTGGCAAAAACTTTTGGCGATCGCCATGACAGATAAACTCCAAGCGGCACACAAGGGGCAACCATCATTAAATTCCCCAAATTCCCCGCAAGCAAGGTTGAGGGTTTTTCCTTTGGTGTTGAAGTAGTGAGTTTTCTCTGACGCTCTGCTAGCTAACCCCGTGGGATGTTGGCAACGCCATCTCATCCTTCAAAGGCTTGCCTAAAACTCTTCAAGCACTTTCTATGGAATGACCTCATCTAGTGGAAGGACGTCCAACGAGTTCTATGGCCAAGGTATTTCCTGAGCGCTATCAAAACTTGATGCTCGGCAAAAATTTACTGCTGGGGACTGGTTTATCCACCTTTAGTAATACTGGTATTCATCTCTGCCGGTACTATAGTTGTAATGCCATTCACCATCAGAGCGTATATTGTTCAAAATTCCCATGCTAGTTTCATGACCCATGCGGTAGATGTCAGACATCCGCTGATAATACTCTGGAGACATGTTAGAAGAAGCTGAAGCTTGGGATGCTTGGATTTGTTGCCCCTGCTGAAATACGGACTGGAGCTGTCCCCCAAACTCAGCTAATTTGTTAATGGCTGGTGGTACTTTGGCGATCGCCGCTTGTAGGATGGCGGTATTTTCTGCCTGATAGGCCTGTTGAATCTGGCCAAGAATTTCTTGCCAAGGGGAAAAAGCCAGAGACCCTAAACCGTTAATGGCAACCACTGTGCTCAAATATTGAGTCTCCATGGAACCGGCTGGCAACATTGGTAACAGCACTTCCCCCGCTTGATAAGCTTGGCTAAA
Organism: Synechocystis sp. FACHB-908; assembly: GCF_014698595.1. Taxonomy (NCBI): domain Bacteria; kingdom Bacillati; phylum Cyanobacteriota; class Cyanophyceae; order Synechococcales; family Merismopediaceae; genus Synechocystis; species Synechocystis sp. FACHB-908. The sequence goes on from NZ_JACJTH010000023.1 coordinate 133,387, forward strand.
GTTATTAGTAATACGATTAGCCATGGGATATAGCTGTTGGGCCAACGCCAGTAATTGCTCATCAGTTTGGACGTTTTCCATCTCACTAAGCAGTGTCAAAAAGGGCACAATTTCCCCCATGGCATTGGTCATGGATTGATCCATTTGTGCATAGGCCATTTCTGCTTGATTACCTTGGGCTACCAGGGTTTGTGCTGGGGGATAATAACTGGGTGAACTAGCTAATAGATGGTTGGTGCTCGCCAGGGGCGGGGCGATGATAAATACCATAGCCAACGCTTGTTCCAGTTTAAAATTCATAGTTATCATCTCAAGTCATTTTTGTACTATAATTATTGGTGGTTAAACATTAAATTTAGTAACAATTATCCAAATTGGACTTAAATAACTAACTCCTCTATCTGACTTGGTCAAGATGGGGAAAATAAGAACTTTGTTTACTTGCTAGTTTAATTCGTTCCAACCATTGGCGATCGTAAAATTCGGGTATGTTTGACAATCTGTGCAAATTTCTGGCCGAATCCTTTTCCGAAGACTATGCCGCCTGGTTACTGGGACGACCCATTAAATTGACTAAGCTGAGTCCGACGGAACTTTCCCTGGAGCCAATTCGGGCTGACTCCCTGATTTTGGAGCAATCGGAAGACTTGGTGTTGCATCTGGAATTCCAAACGGAGCCTGACCCCACCATGGGCTTTCGGATGTTGGACTATCGGGTAAGGGTTTATCGTCGTTTCCCCCAGAAGACTATGCACCAATTTGTCATCTACCTGAAACGTAGTAACAATGATTTAGTTTATCAGGATAGTTTTCAGGTGGGGGAGACTTTACACCGTTATCAAGCGATTCGGCTTTGGGAGCAACCATCGGAGACATTTCTCCAAAGTCCAGGGTTATTACCCCTAGCGGTATTGACGCAGACCTCTGACCCTACATTAAAATTGAGGGAAGTGGCGACTGCATTGGAACAGATTGAGGATAATCGGGTTAAGGCAAATCTCATGGCAGCAACCTCTGTTTTTGGAGGGATTCTGTTGGCCCCTGAGCTGATCAAGACAATTTTAAGGAGTGAAATTATGAAAGAATCCGCTGTCTATCAAGAAATTTTAGAGGAGGGTAAAATTGCCGGCAAACTAGAAGGTAGGCTGGAGGCGAAACTAGAAACCATACCCCTGTTGAAGAAATTAGGTCTTACAATTGCCGAAATTGCCAAGGAGTTAGATATTGATGTTGAACTGGTTAATAAATTCGTTGCTAACCAAAATAATTAAGGGCTGAAATGGTCATTCGCCGGAATATGACTTGACTGATCTTTTGGCGATCGCCTTTTCAATGGGGAACCTAGAAAGTTGATGGTGGAATGGAACTCTATGCATCTCCGCAAAGCGACTGGCTTCGGCCAGGGTCAATTTTTCTCTCTGAAAAAGCATAATGGCAATTTCCTGGCGCATTTCAGCTTCAGTCATGGGGGTTGCCGTCAAAATATCTTCAGGGACAATAACGCTCACAGCTTAATTTCTCGATAACAAGCCCATTTTAGGGTTTAGGTCTGTGGTTTATTTGACTCGGGCTAACAAAAACAGGGATTGAACGACTATCCATGGCAAGAACTGAGTCTATCCTAATCGCTGTCCCTTCCCCCATATTCCCGGTTCGATTACCATGATGCAGACAGTTAACTAACCAATCCACAGCCCCTGCCGCCAATGTCCCTGTTAGTCCAGAAACCTGAAATTCCTGCCTGCGCTTGGCAACGATCCATTGGTAAGGATTGGGAAAAGCCCTACACTGTACGCTACGCCAGTAACCTTGACGATGGCCCGGACCATGGTATGCCCCTAGGGGGGTTTGGAGCCGGTTGCATTGGGCGATCGCCAACGGGGAAATTTAACCTGTGGCATTTGGACGGGGGCAACCACATTTTTAAAAATTTGCCTGCTTGTCAATTTAGTGTTTACGAACAGGTGGCAGGGGAAGAAGCCAAAGCCTATGCCATGGCAACGGAAGCCCCTGAAGATGGCAGTTTGGACCGTTGGCAATGGTACCCCAAAGAAAAGGGAGAATACAGCGCCCTCTATCCCCGCAGTTGGTACGAATATAAAGACGTTTTTAAAAGTGAATTAATTTGTGAACAGTTTTCCCCAGTGTGGGGCGGCAACTACCAGGAAAGTAGCTATCCCCTGGCGGTTTTTGATTGGACTGTCCATAATCCCACCGATAAACCCATCACCCTGAGCATTATGCTCACCTGGCAGAACAGCGTTGGCTGGTTCACCAATGCCATCAAATCCCCCACTGTCAAATTGCGGGACGATGGTAGCCCAGAGTATGAATACCAACCCCGCTGGGGCGACAGTACAGGGAATTTTAACCAATGGATCCAGGATGGTTTCCGGGTTGGTTGTTTATTTAATCGGGTACAACCCCACGAAGCCCTCCGGGAAGGGGAAGGGCAAATGTGCATCGCCAGCGTTAGTAATCCCAGCGTAGAAGTGTTTTACCATAACCGTTGGAATCCCAGTGGGGATGGGGCAGATGTGTGGGATTGGTTTGCGGGCAATGGCTCCCTACCGGATATCCAGGATGAAACGGCGGCGGAACCGGGGGAACAAATTGCGGGAGCTATCTGTTTACGCTTCACTGTGCGACCAGGAAAAACGAAGAAAATTCCCTTCCTACTGGCGTGGGATTTGCCCATTACGGAATTTGCCCAGGGGGTGACCTATTACCGCCGCTATACGGATTTCTACGGCCGCAATGGCAAAAATGTTTGGTCCATGATCCGCACGGCGTTGAAACATAGCGATACCTGGCGGAAAAAAATTGAAGCTTGGCAGGCTCCCATTCTGGAAAATCCCCGTTTACCGGATTGGCTCAAAATGTCCCTCTTTAATGAGTTATACCTGTTAACCCAGGGGGGAACCCTGTGGACAGCGGCGACGGAAAACGACCCAGTCGGGCAGTTTGGGGTCTGTGAATGCATGGACTACCGCTGGTATGAAAGCTTAGATGTGCGGCTTTACGGCTCCTTTGGGCTATTGATGCATTGGCCTAAGTTGGAGCAGGCGGTGATGTTGGCGTTTGCCCGAGCCATTCCCACGGAAGATCCCAAGGAACGGGTAATTGGCTATAACCTTTCCCTCGCTCCCCGCAAAGTGAAAAATGCCACTCCCCACGATCTGGGGGCTCCCAACGAGCATCCTTGGGAAAGGAGTAATTACACTGCTTACCAGGACTGTAACCTCTGGAAGGATTTGGGCAGTGACTTTGTTTTATTGGTCTATCGAGACTTTTTACTTTTACCCGATGCGGATGGGGAATTTTTGGGGGAATGTTGGCCCAGCATTGTGGCGGCGTTGGATTATCTGAAAGGATTTGATCTTGATAACGATGGTATTCCCGAAAATTCCGGCGCACCGGATCAAACCTTTGACGATTGGCGCTTGCAGGGTATTAGTGCCTACTGTGGTGGGCTATGGATTGCGGCCCTAGAGGCGGCTTTGGTGATGGGGCAATATCTGCTGGAAAACCCCCCCCAACAAACGGATCTAGATGCTATGGAAATCCAAACGGCGATCGCCAGGTATGAAACTTGGTTAGCCCAAGCCCGTAGTTTGTACCAAGACACCCTTTGGAATGGGGAATACTACAACCTAGATAGTCAAAGCGGTTCCAAGGTGGTGATGGCGGATCAACTGTGTGGGCAATTTTATGCCCGGTTATTGAATCTGCCGGATGTGGTGGAGCACCATTACGCTGAAAAGGCTTTAGCCAAGGTGTACGACACCTGTTTCCTCAAATTTGCCCATGGTGAACTGGGAGCCGCCAATGGTCTTTTACCCGACGGTTCCCCCCAAAATCCCAACGATACCCATCCCTTGGAAGTTTGGACGGGGATTAACTTCGGTTTAGCGGCCTTTTTGATCCAAATGGGCATGAAAGAAGAAGCTTTAAAAATGACAGAGACGGTGGTTAATCAGGTGTATAACAATGGTTTACAGTTCCGCACTCCAGAGGCAATCACTGCGGTGGGTACTTTCCGGGCGAGTCATTATCTGCGGGCCATGGCAATCTGGGCTGTGTACGGCTTGCTAGAGGGTTTTAGCAATTTACCCATTGCTCCCGCCGATGACGAGGTACCCACTAGCGATTTTTATTGAAATCCCCAGGAAAAAGTCGAGTAATTGCCCCTGTCCTTGCCATTTCATCCCATGGAAAAATCCCGTCAGTTTGACCTTGCTCCCTACATTGACCACGCTGCCCTAGACCCCGCCACCACCCGTGAGGCGATCGCCACTTGCTGCGCCCAAGCCCTACACCATAAATTTGTTGCGGTGTGTGTTTATCCCAGCGCTTTATCCCAAGCCGTGGAATTGTTGAGGGGGAAAAAAGTGGAAATTTGTGCGGTAATTGGTTTTCCCTCCGGAGCTAGCACCAGCGGCAGTAAACTTTATGAGGCCCAGGAAGCAGCGGAATTGGGGGCCACCGAATTGGATGTGGTAATTAATCTGGGATTATTAAAAGACGGTAATACGGAAGCCGTTTATAACGACATTGCCCCCATTGTGGAAGCCACAGGGCTAACAGTGAAAGCCATTTTGGAAATGGGCCGGCTCACGGAATCGGAAAAAAGATTAGCAGCGGAAATTTGTTTGGATGCAGGGGTGCAATACCTTAAAACCAGCACCGGCTGGGGCAAGGGGGCCACCGTTGCCGATGTGCGGTTGTTACATCAAATCAGTCAAGGACGGGTGGGGATTAAAGCATCCGGAGGGATTCGCACAGTGGAGCAAGCCATAGCATTAATCGAGGCCGGCGCCACCCGCTTGGGCACTTCCCGGGGAGTGGAATTGATTCAGCAGCAACAACAATTGTGGGAACAAGGTTAGCCAAACCAAACTAAAACTAACTAAACCTAGCTTCCCAGAAATGCTACCAATTGTTGTAGTTTGTCCCAACCCGCCCCCTGACTCAAAATGTCTTTGGCCAAATGAATGCCTTGGCCATGGTCACCCCAGGGCACCGCATCGCCCACCTGGAGGGCTAAGGAGGCATTGAGTGCTACTGCATCAATCTGGGCCTGGGTTCCCTTTCCCTGCAAAACTTGGCTGAGGATGGTCACATTTTCGGCTAAATCCCCTCCCTTTAAGGCCGTCAAAGGCGCCGGAGCTAAACCGAAATTCTGGGGATCCAATACCTGGGGGGTCACTTCTCCCTGGTTAAAACTAGCTATGTCCGTGGGAGCCCCCAAACCAGCTTCGTCTAATTGCTCCCGACCGTGGAGCACCATGGCCCTGGCAGTGCCCAAATTTTTTAAGGCGATCGCCATGACGGAGAGAAAATCTGGTGAATAAACCCCAATCACTTGCCCTGTGGGACGGAGAGGATTAACCAATGGGCCCAACAAATTGAATACAGTGCGGACTTTAAGGGTTTTGCGAATGGGAGCCACACTTTTGAGGGCCGGATGCCAACCCGGCGCAAACAAGAATGTGATGCCCACTGCCGACACCGCTGCCGCCACCTGGTCTGCCCCAGCTTGGAGGTTAAGCCCTAACGCCTCTAGGACATCAGCAGAGCCAACTTTGCTAGAAGCAGAACGGTTACCATGTTTAGCTACTTTCACCCCAGCCGCGGCCACCACAAAAGCCACCGCCGTGGAAATATTAAAAGTTGAAGAGCCATCCCCCCCAGTGCCACAGGTGTCTACCAACGGGGCCACCATCTCCCGCCCTTGGTTCCCCTGGGACTGTTCCTGGAGTACCTGGGCCATGCCCGTCAACTCTTCGGGATCTAACCCCTTAGCTTGGATTGCCGCCAGTATCGCTCCGGAAAGGGCCGGTGGAATATCGTCGTCCAGCCAACCCTCCATTAACTGCACTGCCTGCTGACGGGTGAGGGATTGCCGGTCCAACAACTGCTGGAGAAAGGGGGGCCAAGGGGAAGAAGCCGTGGTATTCACAACAATGGAAAAAATACGAGAAAACTAATTGCCCCTTATTTTACGGGGTTAGGGCGGCCTTTCCCGTGGGAATGACAGAATTTCCAATTTCCAGGTAAATAACAGTCATTGTCCATACTTAGCCTAAAAAATTTTACCTATGCTGAAATCATTACCCGGTCAAAGGGACGGGGATAGACCCAAAATTATCTGCTCGTCTTAGAAAGTGTTTGAAAAGTGCGAGGCTAGGTATTTATCCCCCCAAATCTCCTCACTAAAGCTCCGGCTTAAAAAGGGGGACTTTCGACGTTGATTCTACGGAGAAAAAAGCTTATTTCTTGCGTCTAGGATTTGTTTAAAACTCTTAAGGTGGCGATCAATTTTCCTGGATATCTATCTTGTGGAGGAGGAAATTTGCAATCAAATTTTAATCAACAATAAACCAAAGGATGCCGCCAGAGTGAATACCAAACCACCAACAAATAATTGCCCGGCACGAAACCGAGCAAAGCTAAACACTTTGGCCTGCCGAACTTCCACCAGTAAGGCAAACCGATAGGCAGGCAACCAACGATAAACTCCCAAAACAGGTATTTGTTCATAGTTTAAATACATGCCTTGACCACTTTCCATCTCCAAAGCCCTATTAATGCCATTACTTTTTAGGGTGGGGATTGAAATGACATCTTCGGTGGTATTGATTTTATTTTCTCCTCGATGAATATTCTGGCTCACAAAAGTGTTGGTGGTTAAAGATAATCCTCCTACTAGGTAACTTTCCACCTCCCCCATTAATTGCTCTGTATTTTCCTCCTGGGCCACGGGTTGACGAATCCATTGGTCAAGATCAGACAAGTTTAAATCTATGGTCAGCACCCCAATTCTTTTTTCTGATTGATCAAACAAAGGAGTTGCTAGGGTTATCATCGGTAGTTGATTGGTGGCAGACTGATAAAAATTTGGTGTAAAATTATTGATATTTTCCAGCTTAAAATAGGTTGTAGTATTTTGTAGAGGACGATATTGACCCTCCTGATTGGGGTCAGTGGAAAAGATCACCATGCCACTATTGGTGATTAATGAAGTGGCTAGGCGTTGTTGATATTTTTGATTAAAATGTTTGTGTAAATAGTGGTAGGCTTGCTGATACTCAGGGTTAGTATTAAGTCTTTGAGTCAACAAAATACTGGCATTTTTTTTGACTTGGGTGTCTGTTAAGTCTGCCTTAAAATCAGTTTTTAATTGACTAAACCAATGATTTGATTGCTCAATTTTTACCTCTGTCATCTCTGTCAAAAATTCAAACGTGGGTTGAATTACAGCTTGGCGTAGATTAACGTAGATAATAAAGGCAGTAAAACTAGTGCAGGATAAACAGGCTAAAAGCACATAACTCAGGAACCTGTGTCGCCAGCTTTGCATAAATAAATTATTTCCATTGACTAAAAATATCAGTTATTTTTTTTATGGCTTGATCGGCTCCTTTTTCAGGCGTGATTTGATTGGTGGCAATGGCGTGAATAACTTCTCCCCAGACATTTTGGGCCAGAACTTCACTATAGGCCGGGTTAAGTAAGACATAGGAACTACGGGTATTGTCAAATTGGGTAATGGCTACCGCAATGTGGGGATCCTTTCCATTAGACCAAAATTCATTGGCGGCGATCGCCGGCATAACCGGCAAAAATCGTCCCTGGGCTCCTTCTAAATATGCTTCCAAATTTTCTGTCTTGACCAAGAATGCCACTAAATTTTTTGCTTCCTCTAGGCGATCAGTCTCGGCCAGGATGGCAATTTGCTTAATAGAAGTTATATAGCGCATGGGAGTGTTATCTGGCTTATTAGGCCAAGGGATGGTCCTCATTCTTTGAAAATAATTAATTTCGTCTCCCTTTTGAGAGCCCGGAATTGAGAGGGAACCATTGGCAGTCATCAAGGTACCATTACTCAAAAAATTAATATTATTGTCCGGATCTCCCCATTCGATGGCATTGGGAGGAACAAAATTTTCCAAATAGGGATTGGTATAGGCTTCCAATGCATTAATAATGCCTTGGCGGACTTGGGGATTATCAAAACGGAGTTTGCCCTCATCATCTAAAAGCTGCACATTATAAGCTTCTAAAAACTGTTCAAACACGATAAAAGTATCAGTTGCAATTGCAGACATAGGTAAACCAATGGCGTAAATATTATCAATATTCTGCTTAATTAAATTCGTTTGAGCTACTTCCCAGAAGCGCCAAAAACTATCCCATTCTGTAGGAAGCTGAGCGTCGCTAATTTCCGCTTGGGCTAGTAAATCTTGCCAATAATGAATATAGGTTGTTTGTTGGGCAATGGGGACAGCATAGTAGGAACGCTGGCGAGTTTGATTATTAAAATAATTAACGCTTTGAAGAGCTTCTGGATCATAAAATTGTTTGATCGGCTCAATGATACTAGAAACATCAGCTAATTTTCCTTCCCATGCTAGTCGGGGCAGAAGCACTAAATCAAGATTATAACTATAAATAATATCCGGTGGATTACCGGCCTTGATGGCATTTTCCAGCTGTTGCACTAAATCTTTTTCACTAAAAAAAATTATCTGAACATTAGCTTGACTTTCAGCCTGCCAGGCATCAATGGAAGATTGAATCGCTTCCGTTTCTTCTGGGTAATAACCTTCACTCCACCATATGTTTAACACATTGTCATCAGCAGGTGTTAAAATTTGGTTAACCTGACCTGAATTACAGCTAAATAAGAAGAAAGAACCAAAGGTTACCAGACAAATAGTAATGGGAAAAGATAAAAATCTTGGTAAAGTTTTATGCAAAATGTTGATTCCATTCAGTGATTAATGGCGAGTTTCGTGTAACCAAATTTACCAAGTGGTAAAGCCCCATAGCCAGAAAGGCAGGGTGAAAAATAACATCAAAGAGCTTAGCCCCAAGCACGTCACCACCAAATCTCGGTCTAGATCGTAGGCCTCTGCTAATATCAGGCTAGCAAAAGCAGAAGGCATGGATGATTGTAGTACCAAGACTAGGCGAGGCGGGCCACTCAATCCAGCAGTGGTTAGGGCCATGGCGATAACTAGGGGAACTAAAAGCATTTTAATCGAGACAGCGCTGAAAGCAATCTTAATGTTGCCCCATGAGTCGAGTTGTTGTAGCCGCATGCCCATCAATATTAGGGAAAGCATGATTATCGACCAAGCAAACCACCCTAAAGAAATATCTAACCAGGGAGGAAAGACTATAGGACGCAAAATCAAACCAATGATAAAAGCAATTAAAGTAGGATTTTTAACTAAGATAACTAAGTTGTTTTTTAGCCATTGAAAAATTTTTAATATAGACGACTTAATATGGTCAGTAATAGTCTTTTGATTAATAGGAAATACTGGTGAATCGAGACCAAAGCTGATTATTTTGTTGGGATTAGTAAGTAAACTACGACTGGCTAAAATTGAGCCTAAGCCATAGGCGGCTAAAAAAGTTCCTAAAAGATCATACAAAATTGCCCAACCAAAATAGTCTGGCCCCAGTTGGGGAAGCAATAGAATAATTGGAAAGCCGATGTAACTAGTATTGCCCACTGTACTAACTAAAGTAAAACTAGTTTGGAAAGCAAGGGATGGTTTGGGAAAAAGGGTTTGGACCCAGAGCCAGCTTAGAAAAATCCCCAGTACAACCGCGCCCCAAGCTACGATGGGGGAGAGCCAAATTCCTCCGGATAAATTCGCTTTATGAACAAAGTTAATTACCCCTAGGGGAACTCCAAACCAAAAGAGAAACTTACCCAAGTAATTGGGAACTACTAGGGACAGATGCTTGTTTTTTGAAAAGTTTCCCTGCAGTTTTTCAAGGGAAAAACTCAATAAAACACCAGTTAAAATTGCCACACTAATAGGCAAATACAGTCGAAAAATAATAATCAAGAATGAATTCATTGGTCAATCATGATTAATGGTAAACAATTAACGGCTCTTGTAGAAAAGCAATACGTAGGTCTTGAGATTCGTGATTGTAATATTGCCCGTAATTTATCGCTAATTCTAAACATTGTTGGGGTGAATAAACAGTCAAATTAATGCCCCGAATTCCTAGTAAATTTAGATGAATTTTTTGTTTATCTAATATTTTCCTTAATGCTGGAGGAAGATAGTTGTTCAAATCGGGATCTAGTTTAGCCAAATAATCTAGTACGGTTTGATTGTCCGTGGCTAGCAAAAAAGTTTCAAATTTATGCAGTAATTTTAAACAACGTAAAACTCTTTGCCCACCTTCTCCCAAACCTTCAGATAATTGATAATATTGCTGGAGTTGATCTATTTTAGTAATCACTGCTCCTAAATTTTCGTGGGTGAGATAAATATCAAGTAATTCTTGAATAGATTTTGCCTCTTCACTGTATTCATTGGCATAATTGGCTAAGGTTGCTTGCAGAAATTCCCTAGTATTAATTTGGTGTTTAGATGAGTTAGGCAACTCTTGGATAATCAACACTACATTTCTGATCATTACAAGAAAATCATCAAATTCACTAATGAGTTGTAAATGGTGATACCAAGCAGTTAAAACTTGTCGACGGTAAGTTTTGATAATACCAATTACATCATCGAAATTTTCACACATTTGTAACTGACTACTAAATAATTTTATTTTGCTGTGCACTATTTTTTGCAAGACATCTAATTGCTTTTTAGTCCCTTGGTTACCAATACCACCATGGTTTTGTTGTTCCAGACAAGGGTTAAATAGGAGGGCAACTCTTTGACGAGGAGTATCGGCTAGCAGACAATTTTCTTGACTATCCCACTCGCATACGTATTGTAAAGCTCTAGCGCCAGCTAAAATATCAGTGCCTTTTTTGATATCTGTATCCACCACTAGAATATGAATTTTTTCTGGTAAATGAACAGTGCGACTTTCTTTGGCGATCGCCGTCAGAGCTTGTCGGTCTTGATCCTTTTGGCCGAACCAAAAACCATTAACATGCTGATTTTCCAAGGAAACAACGGAAAAGCCGAGGGGATAGGTGCGAGCAAGGCAAGGAGTACGAGTTAATAGAGATTGATTAAAGCACTCTACTAAATAATCCAAGGTATGAACAAAGGCATTTTGTGTTAGGTCTAGACTGATTGGCGAACTTAGTAAAACTTTGGTGCTATGACTACGACGAATGGCCTGAATATTGGCCAAACCTACCACTAACATTTTATTCAAGCCGCCACTTCCGCCCCTTCTTTCGTAGGGATGTATCTCTGTGTCTCCTGCTACAATAGTAAGGTGATGTTGCCACAATTCCCCAGGCAAAGAAAGAAAATATTCTTGAGACGGATTGAAATTATCGGATAGTTTTGTTGTTTTTATTTGAGGTTTTTGATTTAACTCATTGGTTTGATTAGGAAAATCAAATTGGTTTTTTATCAATAAATTTTCATCTAAATCAGATAAATTAACCGTATTTAAATCGGCGATCACTTCTTGTAACTGGGCAGTGTTTCTATTCAAATTTGCAAAACTGTAATTGGAAACTTCATCAATTTTTAATCGATCTTGCACCTTAATTTTTACTTGGGGTTCCAGGGGGGCAATTGTGGTCTGTTGACGAATAGTAATTCCCAGATTAATCAATTTTTGATAACGCTCCCCCCCCAAATATTCACTCACACTTTTATGTGTCATAGGGGGATGGGTACCTAAACCAAAAAGGATGCTGAATTGTAAATGCTTATAGGTTTCCTGGAAGTAAAAAATAGCGTCTAACAGTAGGCGAACCGCAATGGCGGTGCGGGTGTGATCCGGAAAAACTAGTAATAACCTAGCTGGAATATCGCTATCTAGTATTCCCAATTTTTCTAGGGCTTTTTCTAGGTAATCAATGCAAGCTTTAAACACCTGATCATGACCAAAATGTTCATATAAATTCATTCTTGCAGTCAAATAATGACTGCCTTCAGGTAAACTTAAACAGAGCTCAGGAAAACTTTGCAACCTAATAGACTGCTGGCCGTGAAATTTAGATAATGGTTCTGGTTGGCGCGGGGCAATACGGCAATAGTTTGGCAGAGGTAACATCGCCATGAAAAAAGAAACAATAACAAAGAAAAGGTTGCAGTGGGCAAATCAAATATTTAAATGTTGGTAATTGTAGCAATTATTCAATTAATTTACTTTCTCTCGTAACATTAATCATTGCCCGGAGGATCAAAATTCATGACTAAACAACTAATATTTTTATTTCCCCTCACTTCATAGGTAAATTCATCTACACTTTGCAGAGCCAAAAAAATCCCTAGTCCACCGATGGGTCGATCTTCTGCTTCCAGACTAAGAATTGATTGATCAAATTGGCGATCGCGGGGATCGTAGGGCAAGCCAGTGTCCACCATAGTAACCTTTAATTGACAATCATCCGCTTCTACTTGGATGCTAATTTGATTATGACCCGGTGCATTGGCATAGCCATAATTAATAATATTAGTTGCTAGTTCATCCACCGCCAATCTTAGTTTATAAGCTCTTTTTTTGGGTAATCCAACCGCTTGAGCTTGCTCTAGAATATGTTTGCCAATGCTGTTTAAGGCATTTAGATCAGCGGAAAAATTTAAAATAGTCATGGCACCTAATTACGGTAAACAGCAATCATAGTAATGTCGTCGAACTGAATAGAACCATCAATATGTCCGATTAATTCTTGTTTAATTATGTCTAGAATTTCTGTTTTTGCTGAAAAATTGGCTGTTAATGTTTCCATCAATCGTTGACGACCAAAAAATTCTTTAGTTGGCGATCGAGCATCGGTAACGCCATCAGTATAACCAATCAACATTTCTCCAGGATCAATTTTTAAACTATCAATTGTAAAAGTAGAATTGGGCATCATTCCTACCGCAGGACCAGTGGATTTTAATCTATGCTTAATACCCTCAGAATTTAAGATAAAAACTGGTTCATGGCCAGCATTGATATAGCTCAGATTACCATTACTAATATCAATTACACCAAAAAATAGAGTGGCAAACATGGCCATGTCTCCGTGTTCTGTGGCAATGTAATCATTAGTGAGTCGCACTGCATTTAAAAATTGCACGATAACCTTTTTTTTGCCATTGCCATCATTGGCGCTGCATTTATAGTTAACGTCGCGGATACAGGTGTCCCCAGGCATTGTTTCCCCAGAAAATACCCTCAATAAACTGCGGAATAACCCCATAAACATAGCGGCACCTACCCCTTTATCGCATACGTCACCAATCACGATCGCCAAATAATCATCACCTAACAAAAAGGCGTCATAAAAGTCTCCAGAAACAGAGCGAGCCGGTTCAAAAACAGCATTTATCTGCCACTGTTGTAAATCAGGCAAGCTAATGGGTAAAAAGTTTTGCTGAATTTGTCGACCTTTTTCTAATTCCAAACGGTTAACCCCATCCTTAACTTCCTGAGCTATCAGGGTTTTAATTTGGTTTTTCATGTAGATAAAACTATTACCCAAAATACCAATTTCATCCTGACGATTGCCCTGGTTAATATTGATTTCATAATCTAAATCTCCCGCGGCGATCGCTTGGGAAGCCTTAGTTAGATCCAAAATAGGAACCGTGCTGTGGTGGATTACCATCCAGGAAGCATAGGCCACAATTCCCCCAATTACTAAAACTAGCAGATAACCAATTCTATTAACATTCAAAATAGCTGCTTGAATGTCAGATTCTGAATTTTCTACAATTAATCCCCAGGTTTTGGCTCCCCGCAGATGGACGGGAGAAAGATAGGAAAACTTACCTTGACTATAAACAAACCCACTTTGGTCATTGAGCAGCCGATTGACAAGGGGAGATTTTTTTTTGTTTTCTAGTACGCCGTAATTTTTGAAATCGGTGTCGGCATAAATATACCCCTCATAATTGACTAATAAAATACGCTCAAGCTCAGCATCTTTTAAAATTTTTTGAACAAAATCAGCAATAACTGGTAAGGGAATACATTCCACAACAATGCCAATTTGAGTTTGATCATTTTTGCTGTGGATAGGCACAATTAAACAATCTTTGCTCTCTGCATAGGTCTTTCCAGGAAATAACCGGTTTAAATGTCGATTTTTATCTTTTACTTCTTCAAACCAGTGCTTAAGAGGTAATCCTTTTTCTTGGTTGGCACCATCACTGCCCGCAACTAGTTCCCCCTCTTGGTTGGCAACAACGAAGAACCCATTCCATTGGTGAAATTTAATGAACTCGTTTAAAAAATACTGAGATGCTTCAACGTTGAATTCGACTATTGCCGGTTGGGAAGCAACAAAAGCTGTACTTTGTTGACGCTCTCGATCTGAACGGGAAATCAATTGGATAATCAATCTTGCCCGGCTTTGAAGATCTTGCTCTGCAATTTTTTTTAATTGTCTTCCGGTATAGGAGTCGATAAGAAAAATCCCTCCTAAGGTAGGAGGAATCAGACAAAGCAGGAGAAGTCCAACAATGCGAAACCGAATTGATTGTATGAAAGGTTGAATCAGTTTCATTTTCATTGGTTTAATTTACCAAAAGTAATTTAGCTCCTTACTAATATTCTATCTCCTCCATTTATGCGGTTGATTTTCAACTATGCACTGGCAAAACTTTGTTGTCTAGGAATGAAAATCATAGCTTTCCACTAAATGAAAACTGTGGTGTAATCCAGTTTGCTCAATAGTATCATTGACCATTTCCTGGGTACCCACTAAAAATATTTCCACGCCACTGCCCATTTTTTGTTTGGCAAAAACTAAGATACGTAAACCGGCACTGGACATATATTCCAATTGATCCATCATTAACACTAGTTTTGAAATTTCTGCTTGGGCAACTTCTTCGATTTTTTCCTTAAACAAAGGAGCAGTACCGCCGTCTAGTTCACCAATTAGGGTTAATTTAGCAGCGTTATTAATAATTTCCGATTCGATGTTGAAAGCCATGGTTTTTTACAAAAATCTAAATAATGGTGAATTGAAGGGAAAGGGAAATTTAAGACAATTTATTTAGCCAGTAAAATAACAACACTCCGATCGCCAATGAGTAGGGATGATTGGGAAGAGAGGGGGGGCTCCTGCCCAGGGGGATGGATATCTTCTGGAGGCTGGGCCCCTGTGTTGGCGAAAACGTGCCAAGTGGTGCCCACCGGGGGAGCTGGCAGTTCAAACCAAAGACTTTCGTAATGCATATTCATGGCCACATAAATTTGATTATCCTTAACTCGGCCACCTTTGGCATGGCGACCACAAAGCATAAAAGCTAAAACTCGGCTATCGGCGGACCAGTCAGCGTGCCAGGGCTTGACTCCGTGCCAACTAATATCGGGAAATCCCACACCAAGGTAATCGCAGTTTTGGAAATGTTCACTGTTGCGTAATACAGGGTGGGCTAGACGGAAAGCAATGCAGTGTTTGACAAACCGAAACCAAGCCTGGTTTTGTTCAAGTAAATGCCAATTGAGCCAATTGAAAGGGGAATCGTGGCAATAGGTATTATTGTTGCCGTCTTGGGTTTTGCCCATTTCGTCTCCCATCAACAGCATGGGCACCCCCTGACTCACCAACAAAATGGCGATCGCATTCCGCATTTGCCGGGCCCGGAGTCTGAGGATATCAGGGTTATCGGTGGGACCTTCTACCCCGCAGTTCCAACTGTAATTGTCGTTGGCTCCATCATTGCCATTTTCCCCGTTAGCGTAATTATGTTTGCCGTTATAGGCCACCAAATCCGCCAGGGTAAAGCCGTCGTGGGCCGTCACAAAATTGATCGAAGTGGAGGGAGGTCGTCCGGCTCCTTGATAAAGGTCGGGGGAACCCTGTAGCCTTTGGGCCATTTCCCCAATTACCCCCGCATCTCCTTTAATAAATTTTCGCACCGTATCTCGGTATTTCCCATTCCATTCGGCCCAGCGGCCATAACTGGGAAAAGATCCTACTTGGTATAGCCCACCGGCATCCCAGGCTTCAGCAATAAGTTTGGAACGGGCCAAAATGGGATCAAAGGCCAGGGTTTCCAAAAGAGGGGGATTGGCCAAGGGGTAGCCCCAGGGATCCCTTCCCAAAATAGAGGCTAAATCAAAGCGAAAACCATCAATATGAAATTCCGCTGTCCAGTATCGCAGACAGTCCAGCACCATGCCCCGCACAATGGGATTATTGCAGTTTAAGGTATTGCCAGTGCCACTAAAGTTGAAATAGTAACCCTCCGGGGTGAGCATGTAATAGGTTTTGTTATCCAATCCTCGAAAGGAAATGGTGGGGCCCCGTTCATTGCCCTCCGCCGTATGGTTAAAAACCACATCCAAAATGACGGAAATACCTACTTTATGCAGTTCCTTGACTAAGTTTTTCAACTCGTCAATCTGCATGCCGAATTTACCGGTGGCAGCGTAACCCGCTTTAGGTGCAAAAAAGTTAACGGTGCTATAACCCCAGTAGTTAACTAAAAATTCCCCCGTTTCTGGGTGGTAACGACTATGTTCAAACTCATCAAACTCGAATATCGGCATTAATTCGATGGTATTAACACCCAATTCCTGTAGATAGGGAATTTTGCTGAGAATGCCGGCGAAGGTGCCCCGGTGATTTTCCTTTACTCCGGAGGAAGGATCTTTGGTGAAACCCCGCACATGCATTTCATAAATGACCATGTCTTCGAGGGGAACATCCAGGGGGGAATCGTTTTCCCAATCAAAATCGTCAAAGCTGAGGCGGCCCCGGTGTTGATAAATATCGTCCCAATTGGGTTGGGTGCCCCAAACATCCCGGCCACTGACCACTTTGGCGTAGGGATCAAGAAGGACTTTACTGGGGTCAAACCAATGGCCCTGCTGGAAGTTATTGGGGCCTTCCATGCGATAGCCGTATTCCAGATTCTCAAAATCCAGGTCAAACACCACCATGCAATAGACATTACCAATGCGAAAAGATTCTGGAAAGGGAATCTCCACAAAGGGCTGGGGAGCCCGCTTCTCGAACAGTACTAGGGTGCAAGCGGTGCTATGGCTAGAGTAAATGGAAAAATTAACTCCCCCCGGCACAATGGTGGCCCCAAAGGGAAAGGGCTGGCCACAGCGGAGTTTGTAACCGTTAGCGGTGTGGGTGGGATGAATATCTATGCGTTCCATGGTGTCCTGCTAAAATGCCTCTTTGCCTTCGGCTAGGGTGGGACGGGTGGTGAAAAAGTCAAGAAATCCGGTCACGGCCATGGTGTCGATCAACTCCTCCGAAAGCCCTACTAATACTAATTGGGCTGAGTTGGCGGTGGTTTGGCGGTAGAGATAGAGCAAAAGCCGTAACCCCGCGCTGGACATATAGGGCACAGCGGTCATGTCCAGAAGAATTTTTGACCCCGGTTCCGCTAGGGGCAGAATCACTTCATGGATTTTCGGGGCCGTGTTGGCGTCCACTTCCCCGCTAAGGGTGACAACGGTAATGTCTTCCTGTTGATTAATTTGAATATCCATGGGGCTTAGGCAGTGGGGACTAAACGAACTTTGATTTTGACCCGTTCTTGGCTGTCGGGTAAGGTCACAGTTAAGCCCTGGGCATCGAAATTTTCATAGGGTTTGCCGTCAATTTCCACACTGGCGATCGCCACACTGCCAGGGGGAAGAATATCCGGGGATACCCGCAGAATACCGTCGGGGAAACCGTTAGGCAAGGGTTTGAAATAGAAATCCATGGGGTGCTTGGTGATCAGAAAATTGGTGTACACCGCCGCTAGATAACAAAGTTCAAAGGAATGGTAACCACTCATGGAGTGACTACCCTTAGCCCGTTCATTACCCCCCGCTAGGTAGGGAATGCCGTTGGCAAGGACGTTAAAGTAAATGCCCCCATCTTCTAAATCTAGGAACCAAGCGTTATAGAAAGCGGACGCCTCCTGGCCATGGCGGTGGTATTCTTCATCGTCCAAAATACCAGCCAAAATTAGATAGGCCAAAATCGCCTGTTCCTGTTGCCACCAGGCTTTGCGGTCATGCCAAACAAATTGATGGCAACGGCTATGGTTATCCAACAACCTTTCTACCACGTCGTACCAGCCGCCCCGCTGTTGGTCACTACCTACCGCCGGCATCAGGTCAGCAATTTTCTTGGCTAACTCCACATATTTTTCTTTGGACTTGAGGCTATTCATCCGCATCAAATTCCAGGCAATTTTGAGGTTGTGCCCCACCACAGCCCGATTTTGTTGCCAGCCCCAAGTGGTGTCGTGGCTCCAGTCTTCGTAAAAACGTTCTTGCACAAAGGGGCTATGGTCGTAGTCCGGGAAATATTTCTCAATGGTGTCGAAGGTATATTCCAACATATCGGCATATTTTTGCTCCCCGGTGGCCAACCATAGGTTAATTAGATAAGCCGGAGCGTGATCCCCCACGGAGTTCCAGTTCTTCCGGGCTTTGTTGGGACCGAGGGATTCACTGCGGGGATCCAACATCAAAGGGTCGAGATGGGAAAAGTACCCCCCATATTCGCTCTTGTCTAGGAAAAATTTGTCGAACAGTTTAATGGTCTGTTCTGCGTCATGGAGAATACGACGATCGCCAGTGCAACGGTAGGTCTGGATGGGGCCGGCTAAAGCGTAGATTTGTTCGTAGGCAGGAATAGCATCGTAATCATCGCCAAATTCGGACGCAAAGATTTTTTGTTCTTTTTCCCCCTGCACATCAATGGCGTGGTACCAGTAAATAATGTCTTCGTCCTTATCGACAAAGCGCATATGCTCCCGTAAATACTCCGTACCTTTTTCCGCCGCCTCCAAAAATTGGTCATCCCCGGTCATCATAAAGGCGGTAGCAAAGCCGTACACCAGGCGGGAAATGGTATCCGTTTCTTGGCGAAAATTCACCGTTGACCGCTCCCCACTCATGGACAAATCGGTGCGGTAATGGCGGTAATCAATCTCCCCGTCGCCAAATTGGGCTTTGATAAAAAACTTACCGAGGGAGTTTACCTGTTTAATCCACCAATCCTGTTTCTCAAACACGTATTCCGCTGGCTTTTTGCCTGCAAAGACCACCTGTTTCCCGTCAAAAATAGCCGTATCAGGGTAAAAAACGCCGTAAACGTAGAGAAATCGCCCTGGGGTTAACCAAGTCCGCATAGTGCCGGTGGCATCGGGATAACCTTCATCAAAGTTTTGGATCACTTTGGCGTAGGCCATGGGACTAAGTTTGACCTGAAACTCTTGGCCGTCGGAGGTTTTCAGACCAAAAATATCCGCTTCTTGGTCGTAACTTGTCACATAACCTGCAATCAGATCGGAAAAAGGAAAGTTAATTTTGGGACTCATATGTTGATGCCACGGGAAGGACGGAAAGGTTTTTAAGCTTCGATTTGCTCAACAAAAGTTTTGACAAATTCTTCAATCATGCCTGGATGTTTGCCGGTAATTAGATCGCCGTCAATTACCAACTCGGCGGTCTGATCCTCTTCATACACCACATCCGCTCCAGCATTTTCCACGTCACAAATAATGTTGTGGGCGCAGGTGACTTTTTTATCTTTAAGCAGATCGGGATCGGCGCAAAATAGCCATAAACTATGGCAAATGGTTCCCAGCTTTAACCCTTCAGTGGCCGCTGCTTTACGGAGAAAAATAACTGCGGGGGCTTGATTTTTTTCACCTTTTTTGACGGTGGCTTGGTACCGCAAGCGATCCATGGCGTAGGCCCCAATGGCAATAATGCCCTTGTAATCTTTGGGGTCAATATCATTCACTTCCGTGGTTACGGTGACGTGGTATTCCACTTGGTCATTTTCTGGGTTAGAACCAAACTTCAGTTCCGGTTGTCCCCACAAATGGCTGATATATTCCACTTCATAGCCCTGGGCGGGAAAATACTCATTAAACCAGCGATATTCAGTGCCATCAAAATGTTCTTCGATTAAGACACCAATCTTACCTTTTGTTGTGGTCATAAAGCTCCTAATTTGATGAGGAATAAATTTCTCCGAGGTTGGGAACCAGGGGGGATTTTTAAAAGTTATCTAAGAATTTTGCTCGAAAATTTCTTTTAGGGCGGCAAAAGCTCCAGCGGCTTTATTAAAGCCACCATAAACACACATGAAGGAGAGCACTTCTTCAATTTCTTCCTTAGTAGCACCCTGTTTTAGGGCCATATCCACATGGGCTTGAAAAGGGCCACTGAGGGTCTGATTAGCCACATCCACCGCAATGACAATTAGGGCTTTAGTTTTTTGATCAATTAATGGTAAACCCCAGGCTTCCCCCGCTACCCTGGTGCAAAAATCACCAAATTTAGGATTAATCCCACCCAGACCTGCCTGGAGGTCTTTATCATCCAGCACAGCGTTTTTAAACTCACTCATGGGGCTAACTCCTAGGTAGTGATTAGTTTTAGTAAACTATCAGGAGCAAACACGTCCCGATAAAAAGTGAGTTGTTCTGTTTTTAAATAACAGCCACCCCGGTGACCCCGGCGCACCCAGGTGACATTGCCCTTGGCGATCGTTTCGTGGGTTTCATCGTCCACACATTTCCATTCAAAGAAAGTATGTTCACCGTAAAACATGACAATGGGCCAGACCATGGTAACCCCAGGCTGAGCAATTAAAGCCCACCAATGTTTTTCCCGTTCCTGTTGTTGTTCCAGGCCAGAGTAGGGACCATCTTGGCAAAAGTAAACCAAATCTTCCCGGTATTCCCCGGTTAAAATATCTCCCCGACCCTGTCGCAAAGCTTCACAGTGGGTTGGCCACCAATCTTTGTTTTCCTGTTCAATAACTTCCAGGGTGTAAGAATCATCGATCGCCGGTAGGGTGGCTTCCTTTTGGGCTACGTAGGCAATGCCTTCAGCGATTAATTTCTCCTTGAGGGTATCGGGCACAAGGCCGGGCTGCGAATAGTCCGCTTTCAAACCTAAGTAGTAATTTTTTCTTGATGACATAGATGATTTGCCAAGATAACTAAAAGTAATCAGTTTAATTTAAGCAAAGCGGGGGTCAGTTCCGACGGGTGACGGGCTTGAAAAAATTCACCTGTTCAGAACCAGAATACTCCGCACTCCGAAAGAAAAATTCAAAGAGAACTAATTTGGTGCAAAGCATAGCATAATCTCCCGACTAAATTGCCACTGTAACGAAATGTTACTGAGGAAATCCAGCTCGACCCATTTCGACGTTTTGCAGCTATCATTCCTTGACAATTAGTCAATAATTCTTGACATTTTAATTGTCCCTAGACTGTCCATTGGCGATCGCCAAAATTTAACCATGTAAATATTTGTAAACGTACTAAGCCTAAGCTAGGGAAGATTCCTATAATGCCTGATAATTGGCAAGATTGCGGCGATCAGCTGGCTTGATTTCCCCTGGGTACTTAATCAAGGTATAGCTGATATGACCTGGACAACTTATTAATATATCTGAACATGAGAGCTGATTTTTTTCTGTCTGATAACAGAGCAGCATTGCTAAAAAGGGGGCTGACCATTATCCTTTCCTTTTTGGTGTTTACTAGCATTTTCTTGCTGCCATCTCCCAGTTTGGCAGAGGATGTTAAGGGGGCGGACGATCCCATTGTCGTAGCGGGCAACATTAAGGTAAAACCCGATAAAAAAGAAGAATTTATTGCCCTATCCCAGACATTTATTGAGCCTTCTCGGTCGGAACCTGGCTGTATTTCCTACAGTTTTTATGAGGATGAAACGGAAGATAATTCTTTTCTTTTTTTTGAAGTTTGGCGGAATCGAGCGGCCCTCGACTATCATTTTCAAACCCCTTACTTCCATGAATTTGTGGAAAAATCTCCTGATTTATTAGCTAAGCCAGCCGAAATTAAGATTTATAAAATAGCCGAAACGCAGACATTGTAAGTTTTCCTCAAATCCTAGTCAACGTCATGAAAACTTTACGTTTATCCCCATTACTTTCCAAGTTGTGCCTCATTTTACTGATAGTTTTAGGCACTTTGACCATAGCAATTCCTAAAGCCTTGGCAATTTCTACGTTGGATAATTTTCCCCATCCCAACATAGAAAAAACAGAAAAAATTCTGGGACCAGCAGGGGAAATTTTTGAATTTTCCACTTGCAATGCCGATGGTATTGGTTTCACCATTGCGGAAGCCCAGATTCCCCCAGGGGCGGGACCACTACCTCACATCCATCATTACACCAATGAGTGGTTTTGGACTCCGAAAGGGGGACTGCAACTATTTCAAAGTGTGAAAGAGTACCCCGATTTGGAGAATCCCGCCACCGATGAACAGGCCGGCAATACCACTGTGTACACTGTTAATACTGAACCCAATCAGATCGTTTACGGGCCCAAATATCGAGTCCATGGCTTTGCCAATACCACCACAGAAACCCGTCCTTTGACCTTTATTTGGTTGGAAGACGGCATTTCTCCTGAATACGAATTGCATGACGGTGGCATCCGGGAATATTTCCAGGACGTGGGCATTCCCATCAAAGATTTAAAGCATTTGCCAGCTATCACAGAGGAATCCAAAATAGAATTTGTCAGCCATGCTCCCCTTTATGGTATTAACCAAAGCTACTACTTTTTTGAGTATGTAGATGGGGTTAGCGGCAAGCTACCAACGTCATTAACTAAGTTAGAAAATGATCAGAGCTTAAACCGGATTATCGATACTATCAATGCCTACAATCAAGGCGATGCAACTGTTAAATGCTTTTAATACTTTCAACAATTTCTGGGAAAATTTATGAGTAAAGAACTAGGCTTTGCCATTCTTGGCGGCTGGATCTTAGGAGTGATTTTTGGCTTTTTCAAACTCCCCTTGCCCGTTCCCCCTTTTGAAGGCTTAGTCGCTGCCGGAGCCTGTCTTTTAGGCCAAGTCACTTACACGTTTATCAAGCAAAAATTTGGTTTTTAAATCTAAATTAGCCTGGAGAAGCAATTATGCTATTGAAAGTCAAACTTTGGGGTATTGGTCTAGTTTTAACTCTGACGTTGGGGACTATTCTGTTTTTGCAAAATTTTAGCGTTGCCGCAGAAACAGAAATTCATACCTTTGACGATATTCCCATGCCCAAATTAGCGGATCCCCTGCTAATTTATACTCCTGCCAACGAAATTTTTGATATTGCTTCCTGTAGTGCCAAGGACATTGGTTTTGCCATCGCCCACGCCCAAATTCCCCCCGGAGGCGGCCCCATGCCCCATATTCATTACTTCATCAATGAATGGTTTTGGACTCCGGAAGGCGGTATTGAACTGTTCCACAGCACTAAACAATATCCCAATATGGACGAGTTACCTGTGGTCGGGGGAGCCGGTCGGGGAGATTTGTATAGCATTCAAAGCGAACCCAAACAATTGATTTATTCTCCCAACCATTACATGCATGGTTTTGTTAATCCTACGGATAAAACATTACCCATTGTTTTTGTTTGGATGCGTAATGAAGTTGCACCGGATTTTCCCTACCATGACGGTGGGATGCGGGAATATTTTCAAGCTGTGGGGCCCCGCATTACTGATTTGAACAATTTACCGGAATTGACCAATGCCCAAAGGGCGGCCTTTGCTTCGGAAGCTCCCAAATATGGGATTAATCAAAGTTCCTACTTTATGGAATATGTCAACACCATTAGTGACAAATTACCTGCCCAAATTGCCAAACTAAAAAATGATAAAGACTTAGAGCGTATGGTGGAGGTAATTGAAGCTTTTAACCGTGGTGATAAATCGGTAACCTGCTCATGATTTCTTCCCCCAAAATCAAGTTTGGAGTTCATACTTTTATCTGGAAAAAAGAATTTCTTGGTAATGAAGAATATGTTTTCCAAGATGCTAAAAGGTGGGGATTTGATGGGATAGAAATTGCCACCCATTATTTCGACCAAATTGATCCCCTCCAACTTAAAAGTTATGGCGAAAAGTATGGTGTAGAGCTAACCTTTTGCACCAGTTTACCCCGGGGTTTATCCTTGACTACCAAGGATGAAGACTGCTGGCGGGAATCCATTGCTTATCTGGAAAGGGCAATTAAATTCTGTCAACAATGCGGCATCATTCAACTCTCTGGGCCGTTCCCCCATCCTGTGGGTTATCTCAGTGGAGAACCTCTGCAAAAACGGGAAAATGTTCGCATGCAGGAGGCCTTTAAGCTGGTAGCGGAAACTCTGATCAAAACTGATCTGAAGTTTGCTGTGGAACCCCTGAATCGTTTTCAAGGTTATGCTTTAAATACTGTAGCTCAAGGCTTAGAATTGCTCGATGCAGTGGATTGTCCTCAACTGGGGCTATTACTGGATTTATTCCACATGAATATTGAAGAAAAGGATGTAATCAAAGCTTTTTTACAAGCGAGCAATCATTGTTTTCATATCCATGCCTGTGCCAAAGACCGGGGCACTCCCGGCAGTGATTCCTTTGCTTGGGGCCATTGGTTTAAAGCCTTACAAACCATGGATTACCAAGGTTGGGTCACCATTGAAAGTTTTAATTTTGAGGATAAGGAATTGGCTAATGGAGCCCGCTTGTGGCGCACGGTGGCTCCCAGTAATGAAGCCCTTGCCCAAGATGGACTGAAATTTTTGCGACAAACTTATCAAACTAACTAAATTTACTCAGTCAATAATCTATGAATAGCCCCTTTATTCCTATCGCCTTGCCATCAAGCTTTGAGCATACCTATACCGACGTTGAAGGAGTGAATCTTCATGCCATTGAAGGGGGAAGCGGGCAACCATTACTTCTACTGGGGGGCTGGCCCCAAACCTGCTACGTCTGGCGGCTATTGCTAGAACAATTGGGAGAGCATTTCCGGGTAATTGCCCTGGATATGAGGGGTCAGGGGGATTCCGATATTCCCGATGGCCCCTATGATTGCGGCACAGCGGCGAGGGAAATTAAAGCCTTTTTAGCCAAAAAAGAAATTAATTCTTTTTACTTAGTGGGTCATGATGTGGGGGCTTGGGTTGCCTTTACAGTGCTGAAATTTTTTCCAGAAGCTGTGCTGGGGGCAGGATTAATTGATGCAGCTATTCCCGGTTTGGTTAGTAACGATTTCTTCTCTGTGGTTAATGCACCAAAAGTTTGGCAGTTTTATTTTCATATGGTGCCGGATTTAGCTAGTAGTTTGGTTACAGGAAAAGAAAATGAATATCTCAGTTGGTATTTCACTAATAAATCTAAACGGAAGCAGAATCTTACCCCCGAAGTCATGGATTACTATGCTCGTTACTATAGTCGTCCTGGGGCAATGAAAGCTGGTTTTCTTTGGTACTCTGCCCTAGAGGAAACAACAAAGGCTAATACTCCCACGGCGGAGACGCATTTTAGTCAGCCAATTTTTACTATGGGGGGAGAATTTGCCACTAAATCTTTAATTTATAACGGTTTATCTCCCTATTGTGATGACATTACTGGTTACGTGATTGAACAGTGTGGCCATTACATTCCTGAGGAAGCACCGGAGGAAATTTTCCAGGCAATTTTAACCACTTTTGCAACCACCAAGGAGTCCTGAATTATGCAAAGAAGAGATCTGTTTAAATATGGCCTGGCCACCGGAGCCGGGGCGATCGCCAGTTACGCTTTGATGGGCAATAAGCCACTGTTGGCGCAACAATCTAGCAATAGGGGCGGTAAATTTTGGCCCGACAATATCCGTTTGCCTATTTCCCTGTCTTTAATGTTTGAAACAGGCAGTCAGCCGGCCAAAGGTGCTCCTACTCCCTTTGGAAACTTTACCCCGCCGCCGGATTACTACGATATGCCCACCATTACTTGGTACCGCTATGGCTATACGGAAGGGGTTCCCCGTATTCTCGATTTACTAGATAAGTACAAAATTAAAATCACTTCCCACATGTCTGGGCGCACGGTGGAAATGTATCCAGACCGGGCCAAGGAAATTGTCCAACGGGGCCATGAAGCGGCGGCCCATGGTTGGGATTGGGACAATGAATTTAATATGACCGCGCCCCAGGAAAGGGACTTTATTCAACGTAATGTGGACATAATCCTAAAAGTTACAGGACAGCGGGCAGTGGGCTACAATGCCCCGGGTTTACGGGGTTCTGTCAATATTCTTACTGTACTGAATGAATTGGGTTTTGTTTATCACATTGATGATGTCAGCCGGGATGAACCTTTCATTGTTAACCTCAACAACGGCAAATCTATCATGGTGGTGCCCTACGCCGTTTATCTGAATGATATTCGTGCTTATGAGGCCCGCTTCTTTTCCTCTGGCCAGTACTTAACCGAGTTGAAAAACTCTTTCGATCGCCTTTATGAGGAAGCTGCCTATCGACGACGGATGATGGCGGTAACAATGCACGATCGCCTGCAACGGCCGGAGCATGTTTATGTATTTGAAGATTTTCTTAAGTATGTGATGGCAAAACCAGGGGTGGCGTTTATGAAAAAAATTGACATTGCCAACTTTGCATTAAATGACCCCAATACCATTCGGGAAGATATTCAAAATGTTTATCCCAATGTGCCTAATTTTGTCCCTAGTGCCACCAGTTAATTAACAGAATAATTAGCCTAAAATATCCCAGCAATTTTGTTGTCAAACAAGGAATTTCACCATGCTCAAATTTACTTTTACTCCGCTATTAACTACCATTGCTTTAACGGGTTTAGCTCTACCAGCTTTGGCCCTAGAAGAAACCCCCGTTTTACCTGCGGAAATTGCCATTAAAGCGGCCCAGTCGGCGATCGCCGCTTGTCGTCAGGAAGGTTATGGGGTTACGGCCACCGTCGTCAATCCCGAAGGTAATGTGTTGGTGGTCATTCGTAGCGATGGGGCCCTTGTGCATACGGTGCAAACTTCATTCAATAAAGCCTATTCCGCCGTTACCCTAGCTACCAATCATAATTTGGACAGGACTTCTGGTATTTTGGCGTCAATGCAAGCAAAGGGAGCCCAGGGAGTGGGCACATGGCCCATGCCTGCCGATCCCCTCACGGGCATCACCCTTTTTCCCGGCGGAGTGACCTTGATTTCCCAGGGCAAAGTGGTGGGAGGCTTGGGGGTTTCCGGCACTCCCATTGGGATGGTGGACGAAGGTTGTGCCATTAAAGGTCGGGATGCTGTTCTGCCAGATTTACGTTAAGTGAAAATAGTTAAGAATCGGGCAAAAATATCAGTCTTCTTCCTATTTATTGCAACTCCAGCAAAATAATGGTGCCGTGGTAAGCGGCGATCGCCAAATTTTTGCCGTTGGGATGGAAAGATACACTGCCCAATCTTTCTAAATTGGGGTTATATTGCCCCAATAATTGTCCCTGTAAATTCCACACTCTTAAAATGCCATCGTCGGAAACGGTGGCAATTAAATTGTCTTGGTTGATGGCAACCCCAGTAACCCACCCATCATCAAGCACATCAATTTTTAATATTTCTTGGCCATCAAGATTAAACACCCGAGCTGTGCCATCAAAACCAGCTGTAACTAACAACTTACCATCTTGACTAAAATCGACATCATTGAGGCGACCTTGATCGGTTTCGATAATTCTTACAACTTTTCCAGCGGGATTTAGTAACGTAATTTCGCCAATATCTTGGGTGACAGCAATCAAGTTTGTCTGGGCATTAAAGTCCATATTACGACTCACCCCAGGACGAGTTACAGTAAACAGTGGTTCTTTAATGTTTGACCAACCTTCAATAGTGCCGTCATCGGAACTGGTGACTACCCCCATATCATCACTCAAGAAAACTACATCGGTAACAGCAGAAGTGTGGCCTAGAATTTCCCCCAATACATTGCCCTGCACATCCCAAATACGGGCAACACCGTTGTAGCCAGCGGTAATAATGGCTTTCCCGTCCCTGCTAAAGGCACCGTTAAAAATCATAGCTACAGGCTTACCAGCAAATTCCCGCACCAATTCTCCATCCGCTGTCCAAAGTTTAGCCAAACCATCGGTGGCAGTAGAGAGCAAATAATTGCCATCTTGACTGTAATGAATTTGAATAATTGCTTCCCCTTTGAGCGTATGACCCTGGTAACTTTTAATAACTTCTAGCTGAATGGGGGATTGGTTTACACTCCGCGCTACAGGGGCGTTATTAACCGAGGGCGTTTTAGCAATAACCTGGGCGCCCGCGAAACTAATGGTTAATCCCAGTAAAAAACTAACTAGAAATTTATGTTTCATCTTGCTATTAATCCTTAATAAGATAAATTAAAAACCCAAACCTGTCCCTGACTGCTGGTGGCCGCTAACTGCTTGCCATCGGGAGAAAAACTCAAGCTAGTTAAGCGGGCATTAACCAACGGTAATTCATAAATTAATTGACCATCTTTTTGCCAAAATCTAATCGTACCGTCGTCACTGGCGGTGGCTAGCCATTCACCTTTAGGATAGAACTGGGCACTGTTAACCCAACCGGTGGGCACAACTTTATATTCATGGATTAATTCCCCTGCTAAATTCCATAACTTGGCAGAACCATTAATGCCTGAAGTTAATAATTGTTCACCATTCGGACTAAAGTTAACATTATTAATTCGCCCTTGGCCTGTGGAAATTTCCCGTTCAATTTTGCCGTTGGGATTAATTAAATGGAGGGAACCGCTATCGGAAACACTAGCAATTAAAAGTCCCTGGGGATGGTACGCCAAATTTCGAGCTGTACCTGATTTTAAAACACTAGCTATTTCTTGACCTTGGCGGGTAAAAATTTTAGTTTGGCCATCATCAGAACAGGTGACAATAATTTGACTGTCGGGACTAAATATGGCATCGGCCACCGCTGCTCGATGGGGCTGTTGTTCCTCCAGTAGCTCCCCCTGCAAATTCCACAAGCGAATGGTACCGTCATAGCCAGTGGTGATTAAAATTTGGCGATCGGGGGAAAGACGAGCATTGAACATGGGGGGCTTTTGACCCTGTAGTTGCCCCAGCATTTCCCCTTCTTTAGTCCATAAAGTGCCCACGCCATCTGCGGCCGCCGTTAGTAAAAATTGTCCGTCGGGACTAAAATGGATACGGTTAATAGCCACATCAGACCCCGTAAATTGTCGCTCAAGATTTAGCTTAATGCCAGATTGATTAACCACCGGCGCAGAAACTTTAACTTCTGCTGTAACTATTTCTTCCTTGATTAAAAAAAGGCTGAAAGTTAGTAAAAATACAGGAAAAATACGCATTTAAAAAATCCTGAATTGAGAATAAAAACTGAAATATTTTTTTGAAAAAAAGTCTAATTATGTAGAGATTAAATTCAATTTATCCTTCATTGGGATAGCAAGCTTCCCCCTGGTCGAACAGGGCTTGGAGTTCCTCGATGTTATCGGGATGAATAAAAACAGAACCCCGCTCATTGTAATAATCCTTAGTTCCCACAAAGCCGCCGGTGATATCGTGGGGAATTCCCCAAAGGGCTGTTTGTAAAAACTCTTTCTGTGCCAAGGGGATGGACTGGTTGCTGTTGGATCCATCAAGGTTATCAATTCCTTCAAATCGTTCGGAAATGCCATAGCCAGGAGCCCAAACATTATAAAAACCCCGGACTTCCGCTTTCCCCGGAGTTTCATTACGAAAATAATGCACCATCCCCCTAGGAGAAAAAATTATTTCCCCTTGATCTTCGAGAACGGAACCAACTTTAATGGGGTCAACATTAATCCCAGGAATTTGACCGACTTGTAACGGGGCCTGAAATTCCTGAGAACTATAAAGCCGAACTTGGGATGGTTCCGTAGAAAAAAACCACTCATCGGAAGCGTAATGAAAATGGGGCGGCGGACCAGCATTAGGGGTTAAGATAGCCTCCGCCATTTGATACAAGCCACAGGTATCAGCCGGTGTTCTCAACATAATTAATACGTCTTTGCCTGGAGTTTCGAAAGCCACAGGATCTTTAAGAAATCTGGGCATGGTTAATTTCAAACCCGTATCGGGAAAATCATAAACAATTCGTTCCTGAATGCCTCGAATATTGCTCGCCGATGGTGTATAGATATTTTGATTATCTAAAGTTGCAACGGCTTTAGCTGTTTGTAAGGTGGTAACGGTGGCAACAGTGACAACAAAGATAATAACTAAAGTAATAAGGGAATTAGACAAAAATCCAGCTAAAAAATTAACCTGTTTCATGGAAAATATTTCGATGGCTTTAGTGAGATACTTTTCTTTATATTTCGCTTGATCGTCTTCCGTAAAAAAAGCTTAAGGGTTACCAACCATGGACAAGGGTAAAAGTTTAAGGCACTAAACGGGATTTAATTTTTTCAATACCTTTCAGACCACAGGTTTGGTCTAAATTACCATTGGGTGAACCAGAAACGCCGATCGCCGCCACTAATTGGTCTCCCACTTTAATGGCTGAGCCGCCGGTGCTAAAACTAAGACCAGTAATAGGATTGGGAGCCAAGGGCACAGAACCCACAGGCAAAGGAGCTGGGGTCATCTTTTGGGCGATCGCCCCAGTGGAATCTTGCCCAGTGATGGGGCCCAGGGTAATCAAAGTAAAGGCTTTATAAAAACTATTTTCGATGGTGTGGGGGGTGGCGTCATCTCCCCGAATTACAGCTTGTACTAAACCTTCTCGATTGACCACCGTGGCGGTGACGTTATAACCATCCTGTTGACAGGTATTGACCGCTTCCATGGCCGCTTCTACTGCTAGGCTTATGGGCAATTGATAATAGGTTTTTAGGGCTAGGGCGTCAGGAACAAGGGCTAAAGATAAACCAAGGGAAATCCCCAACACTAAACAAGGCTGGAAAAAACGTTTGCTCACTTTCACAGAAATTTGCCTCTAGTTAGTGAAATAATCCTAATTTTACTCATAGTTAAGACTTTTAAAAAATTGATTTTGTGCCGCCGCAACAGGGTAAACTACGACGGGAATCTAATCATTAAGATTAATCATACTTATTTTTTGGCAATTCAACGATCTGTATCACTAATTGAGTTGCTTAAATGAAAAATTTCTTGCTTTGGCTAGAACCTATTAGAACCCATTGCCCAATGGCGATCGCCAGCTTGAACTTATGTTTTGGCAGATACTCCAGGCAATTTTAAACCAAAATCTAACTCCACTTACATAATTTGTACTTAGTTTACGAAACGTATCTAAATTTTGGGGACTTAATTAGGCTAATCGTTGTAATGTTTTAACTGATATTCCCGGAGACATGCCCATGGCCATCGATATTAGCAACAAAACAGTTCTGGTTACTGGTGCCAATCGGGGGATAGGCAAAGTACTGGTGGAGTCTTTTTTGGAGCATGGGGCCGCAAAAGTGTACGCCGCCGTCAGAAAGTTGGAAAGCGCCGCTTTCTTAGTGGACAAATATGGCAATAAAATAGTCCCTATTTTGATCGATCTAGCAGACCCAGAATCCATTGCCGCCGCTGCCCAAACCGCCACAGATGTGGAAATTGTGGTCAATAATGCCGGGGTGCAAAAAGTTGCAAATCCCCTGGCCGAAGAGGCGATCGCCTGCTTGAAATTTGAAATGGAGACCAATGTGTATGGGTTGATCTCCATGGCCCAAGCCTTTGCTCCAGTGCTCAAAGCCAATGGAGGGGGAGCTTTTGTGCAACTCAACTCAGTAGTTTCCCTCAAGTCATTCTGCAATGTTGCTACTTATTCTGCTTCCAAAGCCGCAGCCTATTCCATTACCCAGGCATTGCGGGAAGTTCTGGCTGGACAAGGCACTCTGGTTCAGAGCGTCCATCCTGGCCCCATCGCCACCGAAATGACCCATGCTTCTGGCCGGGCTGATATTGCCGAATCCCCCACCCTAGTGGCGGAAGCTATTATTGCTGCACTACAATCTGGCGAGTTTCACGTTTTTCCCAACGACACCATGGCGAAAGGAATGGGCGATGCCTATCAAAGCTTTGGCAAAAATGTGATTGAGGTCAGCTTTGATTGAAAATTAGACTTTATAATTCAGAGCTAAATGATGGGGAATATCAGTTATGAAACATTCACGGAGAAATTTTTTCGCTTTGGCAGGGGCCAGTTCCCTTCTGGCGATAAACGACTTTTTGAAGGGGCTTGCCCAGGGCGCTCAAGGCGGGGGACTCGCACCATATTAAGGTCTTGCCGTGGTAAATGTGAATAATGCCGAAGGTCGTCCATGATTACCTAAAAAGGACTCGGGGTCGCAGAGCTCCTCGGCTTCAGAAAGTGATGAGTTTGTCAGTTGATCACCTCTTCCCGGAAGCTTTAATAACTCAGTTAACATCTACGGCAAAAATTAACTGTTGCTCTAGGGCTTGGAGAGAGCCAGCGGCGAAAACGTCTGATGACAGCCAATTCCAGTTGCTATCGGTGCTCCAAACACCAATTTCACTAGTTTCAAGGTTTTGCCAAAGTACCTGGTTAATACCATTAACTGTCTCCGCTGCTAGGCCCTGCCAGTCACCAAAATTGTTTTCAAATACTTCACCCAGATATTTGATTGGTGCCGTTAAATCATCCCCAGTTTGAACATAATAATTACCAAAGATACCTTCGAGAAAACTAGTGTTACCTTTGCTTTCAATATTTGTAAGGCGATCGCCAAGGAGTTCATCGCCGTTTAAATCAATCTGGAAATTAATTTCTGCTTCCAAAGTGTTGAAAGAATTGGTAGGCCAAGTTTCGGACGAAATCCAGTTCCAGTTACTATCGGCGTTCCAAACCCCAATTTCATCAATATCAGGATTCTGCCAAAGCACGTTATTAACACCATTAATTGTTTCTGCTTCGAGGATTTGCCAATTTCCAAAACTGCCACTTACAAAGGGCTGATCCTCGTAAAGAAGACTGACTTCACTGCCGTCAGGCAATTGCACAAAGAAAAGATTGTCTTTAGCAACGACGCTTATCTCGTTTTGCACCTCGGGAGTAAGGGGAGGAACCAGGAATAGGTTCGTTGAAGCATTGGAAAGGGAATCAATGGTGCCATAGACATCATTATTGTTTTGGAACTGGCCATAGGCATTGCTAAAACTACCGCCGGGACTACTGGGAGCAGAATTATTGCTGAATGTCAGACCCGCACCAGTCACGAAGGAATTGTCGGTAATAAAAATGGCTCCGCCCAATGCTTGACCGGAATTTCCCCCAGTTCCTCCTTGGGTTGTGTTGCCACTGAACTGGGAATTAGTGATGGTAACCGTGGCCTGGTTAATAAAGAGCGCACCGCCTAAACCAGCACCGCCGCCGCCACTACCCCCATTTCCGGGACTACCTCCTTCAACTGTATTACCAGCGCCCCCTTGAGACCCTACACTACCATTCCCACCGATGGGATTGCCACCTCCGGACCCTCCAGAACCACCAAAGCCACCTCTCTTATCATCACCAGGATTTTGTCCTGAAGAACCACCGCCACCGCCACCAGCACCACCACCGGCACCAAAGCCACCAGCACCACCAGGGCCGCCACTTCCTCCATTTCTGGGAGTAAAATCAAATGGACTACCACTTGAACTACCGCCACCGCCACCACCGCCACCGCCACCGATCCCGAAACCTCCAGTTCCCCCAGTTCCCCCAGTTCCCCCAGCTTTATCATCACCAACAGACCCTGCGGCACCGCCATTGTTGGCATTACCAGAGGCGTTAAAATTTCCGCCCCCTCCCCCGGCAGAAGGACGATCATCCGGGGTTCCAAAAATCTCACCACCACCACCACGGGCCCCGGCTGTTCCATTGCCGCCCACGGCTCGATTGCTGTCAAAGCTCACATTATCAATAATGACAGTACTACCTTGGAGGATAGTTAGGGCGCCACCAGCCCCGGCACCACCGCCGCCGCCACTTACCCCATCGCCGCCTTTGGCATAGCCATTCTGCAAGTTCATGTAGGAAAGATTAACTGCGACCCCTTCAAGGGTGAAAATATTGTTGAAAGCCGAGGGGTTATTAAACTTTATCGTTGGAGTACCAAAGGCTCCTAGAGTTACAAAGGTAATATCATTACGGTTATTGAGAGTGGGTAAAGGACTATTCAAAATAATGGTGCCAGCGGCGATACCAGTCATATCAATCGTATCGGGGCTGGCATTAGCGCCTGCATCAATAATGGCTTGCCGAAGGGAACCGGCTCCCGAGTCATTTGTATTGCTAACGACAATGGGAGATACATCTTGGGCACCTTGAACAAATAGGTCTATGCCATCACTAACAACTTCTAGGAAGGGACGCAGGACACCTGTTACCCGAGCCAGATATTCATCCCCTAGGGCAATTAAAACATCAGTGCCATACTGAATGAGCTTGAGATCGTCTTGACGGGAAGCTAAACCCTTAAGCCCAATGGTATCAATACCTAGCTCAAAGTCCAGAATCGCATTAAAAGAATTGGTAAAGTCAATATCCGCAATCCAAAAATGATCCGCTCCGGCTCCACCGCTGATCAAGTTTCGACCACTGCCCCGCATGAAGAAGCGATCATTACCATCGTTACCGAAGGCCTTGTCTCCCTGTCCCAGGAAGAAAGTATCATCTCCATCTCCACCATTTAGGTTATTAGTTCCCCGATCGCCCGAGGTATCAAGGATGTCGTTTCCTAAACCCCCGAACAGAGAATCATTTTGTCCTGCAATAAGGCGATCGTTACCTGGACCACCATAAACTTGATTGTTGCCCTGGGCCAGACTCAGATCGACTAAGTCATCTCCCCCTAGGGCAAAAATGATATTATCTTTGCCGACAAATCCGGGAAAAATACCTGGCACGAGGGTTTCACCGTTTTCTGTACCATAGACCGCCACAGAGGAAACAGCGGTGGACTCAAATAGATTATTGCTTTGTTGAATTAAGAGCTTAGTTCCCTTATTTATGTACTGGTCATAAGTTACACCTTGTTCTGTCACAGTCCCTGATTTTGTCCAATTCTGGAAGTCACTGGCGACGATAAAGGAGTTATGACCCAAAACCGTAAAAGTGTTGGTGGTATCAGATAAGGCTGTGAGGGTTTCTACGTTCAACGTGACCCGATTGTTAATTCCTAGGTCAATGACTTCAATACCTCGGATCCGACTGCCGATTGTGGTATCGGTGAGGTCAAGGTTGTTGGAAGACAGAATGTAACTATTGAGTTGCAAAATATCTTTACCACTACCCCCGTCCAAGCGTTCAAAATTGAGACTCCCGATGGATAGCAAGTCATTGCCTTGGCCTCCATTCATCACGACTCGTCCCCCGGCGGAAACATTTACACCTGCGCTCTGCAAAATATCGTTACCCTGACCCCCATTCATAATATGGGGAGCGGATGAGGTTGCGAGGGAAGTTGCCGAAAAAATGTCGTTGTCAATAGTGCCAACGTAGGTGACATTCTGGGTAAAGTCCCCACCAAAGACGTTGTAGGCCAACCCTGAAACTCCTTGGGAGTTGTCACCCTGGGCCCCAATGCCAAGATCGGCGTAGCCGTCCCCATTGACATCACTTAATCCCCCCACAAAGGAACCCGCAAAGGAATAGGCTTGGGCACCAACGGTCTCAAATCCATTACTGCCATTTAAATTGGACAGATCCACCGTGCCACCAACACCGAGAATAGAACTACCAAATAGAGTATAAATAGTTCCTTCTGTATCACCATTATTTGTCCCATCTGGGTTCCCAACTCCTGCGCTAGGGGCACTAACCAGCAAGTCATCATAACCATCCCCATTGATATCTCCGCCGCCAGCGATACTATAACCTACGAGGTCTTCTGAGCCAGGAGCCTGCTGGATGGTGAAGCCGTTGCCACCATTTAAGTTGCTGAGGTTGAAAGAGCCGCTGGAGCCAAGGTTACGGCCTCCAAAGACAACATAGGCTGCGCCATTCTTACCAAAGTTAAGATCATTCGTCAGGCCGACAATGAAGTCTCCAAAGCCATCACCGTTGAGATCTCCTGCCAAGCTAATACTGCCCACTCCTCCCTGCTCAGATATGCTAGAAATGCTTGGAGAGGTTAACTTAAAGCCATTACTGCCATTGAGGGTTGCTAAATTGAGGGAGGAATTGGAGGCTAAATTGTTTTTGCCAAAAATGACGTAACCATAAAGGTTTTCATTAACCTCATCAATGCCAATCAAGCCAAAATCCTCGTAGCCATCACCATTAACATCCCCCAGGGAATTGACTGCTGTAATTGGTTTACCCGCTTCAATTTGGATGGGTAAAGACTCATTTAAAACATTGACATTGCTAGTTACTCCACTGCTCCAGGTTTCTTTGCCAAAAACAATGACTGGGTTGAGGTTTGCGCTGCTAAGTAAAACATCATCTATACCATCCCCGTTAAAGTCACCGGAGGCTAGATTCACCAGTGCGCCTTGGTTAGGAACGTTAGGAACGGTGATATTAACACCACCATTACTTGCAAGTAAATTATTGATGTCAATGCCGGTATCGGGGTTAATGCTTGACCAGATGGAGGAATCTTCGCTACCCAAAATAATGGTTGCGTAGCTTTGCCCTAAGGCGCCACTGCGGGAAACGACAAAATCAGTAATGCCATCGTTGTTGAAGTCGCCGTAGTCGAGGGTTTGCTGACCTAAAATCAGACCATCATTGCTGGCGATCGTAATCGCTACACTATCGACAAAAGTGCTGGGTTGAGCCGGGTCACTGCCAAAGAAAAGGTAAACAATTTTCCCCCCAGCACCATTAAAGCCCGCATCCGCAATTAGGGTATCAACATAGCCGTCGTTGTTAATATCCGCCCCTAACTGCACCGTTCCAATTTCATTCTTAGTGACGGGCTGGAAGACAAAACCGTTATCACTCCGCAATTTGGTGACATCAATACTGCCGCCCGCTCCGACCCAAGGGTGTCCGTAGGCAACGTAAATTTGGCTAGTCTCGACTCCTGGATAGATCTGAGGCGTGGCGATCGCCATATCGGGGGAACCATCTCCATTCACATCCCCAATAGACCCCAGGCCTAAGCCCAATTGAGTACCGGAGTTAGGATTGTTAAACAAAAAGACCCGACTATTAAGAGTATTGACGTCGGATAATTCCAGTACCCCTTGATTGAGGAAATTAGCCCATTGACTTGTACCTAAAATAAGATAACTTTGGCCGGTGGCACTGTTAGGCCCATTGGTTCCTAAGGTTGGCGCGCTGATAATAAAGTCATCAAAAAAGTCGTTATTGATATCCCCGACAGCGGAAATCCAGTACCCTGCATTACCCCCCAAATTTTGGGTTGTATCGTAAATACCGTTGATGATAAATCCATTGGTGCCATCGAGATTTTGCAAATTAATCGCACTATTCCATCCCGAAGCCTTGCCAAAAACCACATAGGCTCGCCCTAAGCCATTAATGCCATTGGCGGCAGAGTTGGCGGCGCTGATAATAAAGTCATCGAAACCGTCATTATTGATGTCGCCCGCATTGACCACGTTGGTGCCAGCGTTATCTGCAATAGTGAAGTCCGGCTGTAAATTCGGGTCAGAGGGGGTGCCTCCCCCCAGGTTGGACTGGTTATAAAAAGCTTGCCCATTGAGAATCAGACCATTACTGCCATTGAGTTGACCTAGGTTCAAAGAACCATTTAAACCGGTGCCACCAAAGGCAACATAGACCTGACCGCCATAGGCTAGAGGCTTACTATCCGCATCTTCGCTACCAGAATAATCTACCGGATTGGCCTGGGGTGCCCCCAATAATAGATCAAAGACACCATCGCCATTGATGTCAGCCACGCCTAATCCTGTTCCGATTTGGCCGATCCCTGTATTTAGAAGAAAGCCGTCACTGCCTAGATTGTCCAAATTCAGGGAGGGGGTGTTACTGTTCAGGGCATTTTTAATGGCCGACCCAAATACTACATAAATGGTATTAATGGCAGGGGCACTGATAATCACATCTGCTAGACCGTCCCCTGTCACGTCGGCGATCGCCGTTTTAAAGCCCGCCGCATTACCGGCTTGATTGGACTCCAAAACTAAACTAGAAGCCGTAGATAAATCAATAGTGCTTTGACCCTCGACGTTGCTACCCCGCAGAATATAAACTTTACCCGCAGAATTTTGCACTGAATTTTGAGGAGCTCCCAACACCAGATCACTCAACCCGTCACTGTCTAAATCCGCCGTCGCCATGGCCGTTCCCAATAGGCTTTGACTCGCTCCCTGGATAATGACCCCATTAGTACCATCAAGACTATCCAAGGATAGACCTTGATCCCGAATGCCAATGGTCGGATTACCATAGACCACATAGACGGCACCATTGCCCCCATTTTTGGCCGGTGCGCCTACCAAGAAATCATCCGTGCCATCACTATTTATATCTCCCCCTGGGGCGATCGCCATACCAGCTTGGGCTAGGGGATCTGCATTTAAGATGAAACCACTGTCAATTTCAGATAGGCTGGTTGGCTCATCCTCAATGGTTGTTACCGTTGCAACGAGTTCTAATCTGGTATTCCCCAAACGCAAACCATCTAGGCGGAGGTGAGCACCTTCATGGTCACTAGTGATGACCACCCGAAATTTTTCTGCCCGGCGTTCGGTAATGTCATCATCTAGGATTGCAATCCGAATCTCCTTGAAAACTTCCCCTGGAGCAAAGGTCAGGGTTCCAGCCTGGGCTACATAATCAGCCCCCGCTGTGGCAGAACCATCTACAGTACGATAATTAAAGCTCACCGCTTCTTGAATATTCCCGGTGCGACGCACAAGCAAAACAGCTTCGCCATCGGTTTCTTTTACCCGAATAGGTGAAACTTGGAGTTGACTGGAGCCTTGACTATTGTTGTGGGGAATTACTAAGCGCAAATCACTTTCCGCCACAACACTGTTGTGGGTTGGCTGATCAAAAGCAGAATTAACTGTTTGATTGCTGATGCTGTTGCTAATTTCGATCGCCTCCGCCACGGTTTGGAAAGTGGTGAGGTTTGATAAATCCGGCGCAAATAGAACCGCAGGAGTCCACTGGGCAAATTGCTGATTATAGCTACTATAAAAAATACTTATGCCATCATCGGCAGCAGGATTCACCTCTGTCCAGAATATTGTCGCTTCGCCGCCCACCGTTGCAGATACGGGCGTTTCTAATAAACGCAGGTCACCGCTAGCTACGATTTGAGCATTACTCCAGCTTGTTCCATTCCAAAAAGAACTGTAAAGTACATCATTCTTAGTGTCACCGCCATTGGTATATAGTCCGGTATCTGGTATCAGGGTATCCGCTACGACCCAGGATAGAAGTAATGCGCCATTCGCCAGTTGAGTTAGGGTCAAAGCCTGGGGAGTTTTAATGTCTGGGTTAATGGGTATGGCATCGCTCCAAGTAGCGCCATTATCATTGGAGGTTGAATAGAACAACGTACTGGCCGCAAGGGATTCAACAAACTCAGGCCGGTTAACGCTTCCATCGGGATTAAAAATATCAGGACTGGCATTACTCCAAACCACCAATAGTTGCCCCGTTACCGTTGTGCCGATGACCGGGTTAAAGTTCATGCCGGCACTGTTGGGAATCACTAAAGGATTGCTCCAGGTATTGCCGCCATCGGTGGATTTCGCCAGTAACACCTGGGACAGACTTTCATTATGGGTATTTTTCACCCAGGTAGCATAAAGATTGCCATCACTCGCTACAAGAATACTGGGGGAGGTGTCATCGGTCAGATTAGAACCAACACTAGTGCCATCAAGGGGATTGCCCGCATAGATCGCAGTACTTCCTTGGATAAAATCAGGGTTAATGCCAACTAGCAAATCATCGGCATTGAGGGTAGTCGACAAATTTTCTGCAATCAAGCTGGGATTATCGAAGTTTTGCTCAACTTTGAGGGTTGTGGACCATTTTTTACCAAAAAGATTTAGCCCTAGTGCGAGTGTTTCTTCTAAGCTATCAAATCCGACGTTAGGGAAAACTTCAAAGTTTGCCAGGATCTCTAGCTTGCTTTCAAAATCAAAAGCCGTAAAGCCAAGCAAGGCCAGCTTTAATTTGCCTGATAATCCAGTGCCAAAGCTAAGAAGACCAGTGTTTTCCACGCCGGGAATCAGTGCTAATTCCGCTGGACTTGGAGCTTCTAAACCAGGGGGCGGCGCAAGCAAATTGTCTGCGGCTTGGTCCGAATTGATTAGCCAGTAGAGTTGGCTGGGGTCATCTCCAGGCTGGGCCGGAGTGCCATCAGCCCGCACCAAGGAATACCAATATTCAACAGTTGTATTTTCTGTCTGAGTTTCAGCTAGGGTTGATCCCCCCGTGACTAGGGCTTGGGGGGTAAGATCAAAATCTGTACTCCATTTTTGTTTGAGCGTAAAAGCCAAATCAAAAAGCAATCCCAACTGAACTTCAGCATCGAGGAGAGAAATCGGAACTCCACCTACAGAAAAACCAATGTCATAGGTGGTTTTCCCTGGTAATAAATTACGTTCGTATTCTCCCCTGAGCCTCAGGGCATCGGATGCAGAAAAAGTATTGCCATCCCCGTTAAGTAAAAAATCTAGTTGGAGTTTCCCCTGTAGACGACCTTTGAGGGAAACCTTGTTTTTACCGAAGCTCAGTGCCCCGGACAGTTCATCCTGCAGTTGCAAAAAAGCAGATAGCCCTGGATCACCCGAATTAATCAGGTTCGTAAAGTTGATCCCCCCCCCTAGGGCAAGGGCATTTTTGAATTCCAATTTGCCGTTAAAAAAAGATAAAGGAAGTTGATACTCTTTTTTGTTTTCTTTCGTGATTAAAAAAGTTCCTGGAACTTGTATATCTCCATCTCCGAGGGCCAAGGTGGGGGAAGCATTGGGAGCAATAAAATTACTGGGATTGAGAGGCTTGACCTGGGTGAGGGTGTTATGGAGTGTTTCTCGGTTTCTGAGGTCTATGACTTGGCTGTATAAATCTCTGTCAGCTTGGGGATCATCTAAGTCAATTTTTTCG
This sequence comes from Synechocystis sp. FACHB-908, assembly GCF_014698595.1. NCBI lineage: Bacteria > Bacillati > Cyanobacteriota > Cyanophyceae > Synechococcales > Merismopediaceae > Synechocystis > Synechocystis sp. FACHB-908. The sequence goes on from NZ_JACJTH010000023.1 coordinate 174,141, forward strand.
GTGATTAGGAGCAGATTACCGTCGGCAGTGGTCTGCAACCGCATATTTTCATCACTCACTGCGTCATCGGTGAGCTTGAATGTTTGGCCCCAGTTATATTGCCCTAGGCTATTGAGAATGCCGCTAGCGCCATGAATATCGCTGTTATTTCCTTCTCCTTCGATCCAAGAAATAAAAATCCCCTCTACGGAACTTCCTGTTTCTTCCCCTTGGCTTCGTACTCCTGTGGTAATTTTAAGTTCTTTGGCACTGACACTATTGGCGATCGGAGCAGATTCCCGCCACCGCCCGACAGAAGGGTCGTAGTAGGCGTGGTAAATGACGTTATTTTGGTTCCAAACTAAATGTGTAAAACCGTTCGAGTCAACGGCGATCGCCGGAGTCTGGGTAGAGGCAGCCATAAATACCTTATGTAAGACAGAGGAAAAACAGGATGTTGAACAAAGTAGAAAGTACTTATGTCTATGACCGGGAGGTGGAGGTCTTCGAGAAAATTATCCAGAGCCGTAGATAAATTATCATTATTCTTTAGGAAAGTCTCATAACCATTGCTTAACCATCTTCTGTGCCGATGCTACATTCCAAGATTTAAGCAGCAATTTCTAGGAAGCTAAACCCTTCATTTGTAGGGTTTTTCCCAGTAATTTCCCTTTCTGCTTCCAAAGCCGCCGCCTATTCCATCACCCAGGCATTATGGAAGCTTTGCCAAAAATGTGGTCGAGGTCAGCTTTGACTAGAAAATTACGCCTTATAATTCAGAGCTAAATAATGGGGAATATCAGTTATGAAACATTCACGGAGAAATTTTCTCGCTTTGGCAGGGGCCAGTTCCCTTCTGGCGATCGCCGCACCAAAACTATTAGCCGAGGGCATTCCCCAGGAAATTTTAAACAAAATTTTGCCTCTGCCTGGTAAGTATGGGGAGTATTATAGCCAAGCAAAAATTCGAGCTTTCCATCTTCATAATCAACCCGACACTAGCCCTCTCCATAAAGCCCTAGAAGAACTGTGGCTAGAAGTATTTAAGCAAACGGAGGGAGAACTTTTTGTTTCCCCCATTCCCCACGACGCTTCCATTCCCGCTGGCGATCCCCAAGCAGTACAGTTCATTACCGGAGGACGTTTTGAAATTGTCAGCGTTGCTGGGCCCATCATCGACAAAGTAGCTCCCGATGTCATTGGTGTGCAAAATATTCCCCTCCTTTATCAATCAGCCCAAGACGTTTTTGAAATTATTAATCAGTCCCTCTTTGCGGAAGCTCTTAATGGCTCGGTAGCCCAATATAATTTAACTTATTTACGGAATGGCACGTTTAACAACGGCATGAGAATTGTCACTTCCATTGCCAGTAAGCCAATTTATAAACTAGAAGATTTTCAAGGGTTAAAGATCAGGATTCCTCCTTCCAATGACATGGCAATGACCATGGAAGCTCTAGGAGCTGTTCCCGAAAAAATCACCATGAATCAAGTCTTTCGCGCTTTAGAAAATGGCACAGTGGAGGCCCAGGAAAATCCTTCATCTGTAGCATTAGGTTTTAAATTATATGAGGTAACCAAATATTTAAACATGACTAACCATGCTTGGTCTGGTTATAACACGTTTTTCAACACCAGTTTTTGGGAGAGTCTTTCCCCTACTGTTCAGGCGGTAATCAAGGAACTTCTGCCGGTTTATCAGGCCAAACAAATCAGAGCTCAGGAAGAATACAACCAGCAAGCTTACCAACAATTAATTGGTAAATTAGGCATGGTGCAAACTAAACCTAATTTATCCCAAGCTCCGCAAAAGCTAATTGAAGTTTATCGGTTTATATATAGTCAATTAAATTCCCAAGCTCAATCTCTGATCAAAAATAAGCTAGAAGAGAAAACTGGTATCAAGTTTGCTTGAAATTTTCAACAACTTCACGGCTAATTTATATTAACTATTCCCTGGTTAAAATCAAGGTATGAAGCATATATTTAGGTTTAAAAATTATTTTTTCCATTCTAAAAACAATCAATTGAAGCGTTTGCTGTTGGTTGCGTTTCTCTTAACTGGTCTATGGTTGACTCCCCAGCAAGGAAGAGTCTGGGGTCAAGAACAACCTTTTGTGGTTAAAAAAATTGATCTTAGTCAGTATGGAGCTGCGGCTTCCATTGCCCAAGATCCAGAGTCAAAACAGCTAGCCATTGGCTTTTATAATTGCAACTTGATTTTTCTCGATGCTAATTTAAACCAAGATCAGAAAAATAATTTATTTCTTAAAAACTGTAAACGTTTTTTTCGGGCTAGGTATGGGGAATTTGGCTCGATCCCTTTCCTTATTTCTTCTATCTACACTGGAAGCAGTGTTTTGCATAACTCCCAGGAAAATTTTGATATTCCCCTCCATAAAGCGGCGGTAACAGATTCATTAATTCTCCAAGATTATCTATTATCATCTTCTGATGATGGCTCAGTGACCATTTCACGATTAATCAGTCTTTCCCCCCCGGAGGTTAACACCTTCAAGCTTTACCAATCTATTGGTGTTGCTAGAAATCTAGCTTTTACCCACACCTCCAATCCAGAAGTTGGCAAAGTTGCTGTTAGTTACGATACGGGGGAAATTGCTATTTTTAATATTGATCATGATACAGCCCGTAACCCCGTTGAACCTAGCACCTTTAAAACAATTAACAGCCGCATCAACACTTTCAAATTTACTCCCGATGGCGCCAAGCTACTAATTGGTTACTTTACCGGAGAGTTAGTAGAGCTAGATTTAGCCACCGGTGCCCATAAAACCCTTGCAAAAGTAAACTCATGGCTGAACGCTTTGGATATTAACTCTGAAAATTTAGTGGCGATCGCCGATGATCAAGGCTTTGTTAAAATTATTTCCTTAACCACGGGAAAAATCGTCGAAGAACATAAAATTTCTACTACAGGTATTAACGCTGTCATTTTCACCGATGACCAGACAGTGGTTGCCGCCGATGCCACTGGCATGATTTACCAAGGAAAATTGGCCGGCTCCAATTAGGTAAGGCAACTGCCGTCTCAATGTGCAATGCGGTCTAGTGCTTGCCCAAAATTATTTTGGGAAACTCCCAAGCCATGATTAATGACGATAGCTGGCCAAGAAGGGAAACCTCCCTCCGTTATGATTTAGAATTCTTAGGTAACTTTTATGTATCTGTTGCTGAGAAAGGAGTGTGTAACCAGTGGCTAAGTATGTGCTTTGGGGAACCTATTGTGACAACGTGGAAGAAAAAAGAGCCCCCCACCGTCAAGCACACCTAGATGGACTGAAGGTCCAAAAGGAAAGTGGTGTGTTGGTTACCATTGGACCTACCAAAGATTTACGGCAGGTTTTTGCAATTTACGACGCGCCAGACCAGGACACGGTGGAAAAGTTGGTGCAAGGAGATCCTTACTGGCAAAACGGCATCTGGACAGAGTATGAAGTCAAAGAGTGGATTCAGGCTTTTTAACAGCGAACTAGTGTTTAAATTAAAGACCCTGACGGACTGGTCTGCTTAGTCTTCGTGGTCATCGAAGGGATCACCCAACTCAGCGGACGGAGGGCCAAAGGAAGTGTACACAGCCAGACCAGTGATGGCGATGAGAATGACAGCAAAAGTAATGCTAAGAACTGTTGCGGATTCCATGGGGTAAGATTGATAGTTGTTTCTGTTGTCTTATATTATTACAGAACATTACAAAAACTCATTTAGTCATTTTTACGGGAAGTCTATGGCACAGCGCACTCGGTTAGGAGATATCCTCAGACCCCTCAACTCGGAATACGGTAAGGTCGTACCGGGCTGGGGCACCACTCCTGTCATGGGGGTATTTATGGCTCTTTTTCTGGTTTTCTTACTGATTATTTTGCAGATTTATAACTCTTCTCTGATTCTCGAAGGCTTTAGCGTGGACTGGGCTGGTTAATGGGGGGTTGTTGACATATTCCTGACCCAATTTAATCCCAACTTAATTTTGGTTAACTTTCTTTAGATCCCGCCCCGCCGGGATTTTTTTGTCTTATGGAGCATAGGGGGCCACAAACTGTCATTGGCTAGTCAGGGAATATCGCCCAAAGCCTTGTCTAGATGGGCTGGCGCGTTTTCTGTCATAATCGAACAGGACTTGTTACATTTTTTATTGCAAATCCCCGGGGTAGCGGTAACTTAGCCGGCCTGCCTCTCTGTAACGATGTTGCCGGGGTTTCTCCGGTGAATGTTAGTAAAAATCCTTAAATTTAGACGGTTCATTATGACACAGATTTCTGGCTCCCCTGATGTCCCCGATTTGGGTCGGCGTCAGTTTATGAACTTATTGACCTTCGGTACGATCACTGGGGTGGCGGCCGGGGCCCTCTATCCAGCAGTAAAATATTTGATCCCCCCCTCCAGTGGTGGTTCGGGCGGTGGTGTAACGGCCAAAGATGCCCTTGGTAATGATGTTAAGGTGACGGAATTTTTGGCTTCCCATAACGCTGGCGATCGGGTGTTGGCCCAGGGGTTGAAGGGCGACCCGACCTATATTGTAGTCCAGGGGGATGACACGATCGCCAACTATGGTATTAATGCGGTGTGTACCCATTTGGGCTGTGTAGTGCCCTGGAATGCCAGCGAAAACAAATTTATGTGCCCTTGTCACGGCTCCCAGTACAACGCTGAAGGTAAAGTGGTCCGTGGCCCGGCTCCCCTCTCTTTGGCTTTGGCCCACGCTACCGTTACCGACGACGACAAATTAGTGCTCAGCACCTGGACCGAAACCGATTTCCGCACCGACGAAGATCCCTGGTGGGCTTAGGTTTAGCTTTGCTATCCGTTGAGTAAGCAACACTGTTGTAATTTTGTGTAATTGTCTGAGACTGGTCTTTTTCCCCTACTGTTCACCTAAACCTAATCCGTTCAACTTAACGATGAGAAACCCTGATACTTTGGGGCTGTGGACGAAAACCATGGTTGCTCTGCGCCGCTTCACGGTGTTGGCGATCGCCACAGTCAGCGTCTTTTTGATCACCGACCTTGGTCTGCCCCAGGCCGCCTCTGCCTATCCCTTTTGGGCCCAGGAAACAGCGCCTTTGACCCCCCGGGAAGCCACTGGCCGTATTGTTTGTGCTAACTGCCACCTCGCCCAGAAAGCGGCAGAAGTGGAAATTCCCCAGGCAGTTTTGCCAGACACCGTGTTTGAAGCAGTAGTCAAAATTCCCTATGATCTCGATAGTCAGCAGGTACTAGGAGATGGTTCCAAGGGTGGCTTAAACGTTGGAGCCGTGTTGATGTTGCCCGAAGGGTTCAAAATTGCTCCCCCCGATCGCCTGTCCGAGGGACTTAAAGAAAAAGTTGGCGGCACCTACTTCCAGCCCTACCGGGAAGACATGGAAAATGTGGTCATTGTTGGCCCCCTGCCCGGTGAGCAGTATCAGGAAATCGTTTTCCCCGTGCTATCCCCCGATCCTGCCAAGGATAAAAGCATTAACTACGGTAAATTCGCTGTCCACCTGGGGGCCAACCGGGGCCGTGGACAAATTTATCCCACTGGTTTGCTGAGCAATAACAATGCCTTTAAAGCCCCCAACGCTGGCACCATTTCAGAAGTTAACGCCCTTGAAGCTGGTGGTTACCAACTGATCCTCACCACTGCCGACGGTACAGAAACCGTGGACATTCCCGCCGGCCCCGAATTGATTGTCAGTGCCGGTCAAACTGTGGAAGCTGGGGAATTTTTGACCAATAATCCCAATGTGGGCGGTTTTGGCCAGAAAGATACGGAAGTAGTGCTGCAAAATCCCACCCGCATTAAATTCCTTGTACTCTTCTTGGCGGGGATTATGCTCTCCCAAATTCTGTTGGTGTTGAAGAAAAAACAGATTGAAAAAGTTCAAGCTGCCGAACTTAATTTCTAGTTCATTTCTCCACCGGATTATCCCGTCATAGGGGCGGAGCCTAGGTTCTCCCCTGGGGGCCATCGAAGAATGCTCAGCTTGAGTTATGTCGTCGGTGGCCCCATTGATTTTTGCAGAACTGCCCTAGCTCGATATGCTGGTAGGAATAGACAACTTTTAGATTTTGCTGACTCTATGCGTGTTTACGTTCTTTTATTCAACGCAGGTACGGATAATGAAGGCATCCACACCGTACAAATGGGGGGACGCAATAAAATTTTGATGTTCACTTCCGAGGACGATGCCACCCGTTATGCCCTGCTTTTAGAGGCCCAGGATTTCCCGCCCCCCTCCATTGAAGCCATGGATTCCCGGGACATTGAAGAATTTTGTCAAGAAGCTGGCTATGACTGCGAGGTTGTGGCGGAAGGCATGCTGGCCATTCCTCCGGAAAAAAATGTGGCGGAACCGGAATGGGACCCGGATGGGGTTTTGCAGGCGGCCCGGGAAGCCCAAAACACTGACCAAGGCGAGGGAGAAGAAAAGCCAGACAACGAATTTTCCGATGCTGAACTAGAAAATATTCGCCGTCGTTTGGAGGGGTTGTTGTAGAAAAATTGTGGACATGTCCTTTCTGGTTTTAACTAACCCTTTTACTAACCATAATTTTAAAGCTTAGTCCCAGTTAATTGACTAAATTTGGTTTGGTTGATTTTGTTTAATCTCTAATTTGTTTTTTCTTTCCCCGATCATCTTTCTCCCATCCCCCATGCCTATGGAAATCTTAGAAGAGCGCGGTCATTTATTAACAGAGCAGACCAATCCCCAAAGTCAAAATTTGGACCAGTTGTCCAGCCTGGAATTGGTAGATTTATTTAACCAACAGGATCAACTGACAGTGACGGCGATCGCCGGGGCGAGGGAAGATTTAGCGGCGGCCATTGAAATTATTAGTGATGCTTTGGCTAAAGGGGGGAGACTTTTCTACATTGGCGCAGGTACCAGTGGCCGGTTGGGGGTGTTGGATGCGGTGGAATGTCCCCCCACTTTTTGTACACCATCGGAGTTAGTGCAGGGAATTTTAGCCGGGGGAGCCAGTGCGTTACTCCGCAGTTCAGAAGGTTTAGAAGATATTGCGGCAGATGGGGCCCAGGCGATCGCCGACCATCGCATTACCCAGTTGGACGTGGTGGTGGGAATTACGGCCGGGGGTACGACTCCCTATGTCCATGGAGCGTTAGATGCGGCCAGGGCCCGGGGGACGAAAACGATTTTTATTGCTTGTGTACCGGAAAGCCAAGCTCCTTGCCAAGCAGACGTGAATATTAGACTTTTAACCGGGCCAGAAATTTTGGCCGGTTCCACCCGCTTAAAAGCGGGCACAGTGACCAAAATGGCCTTGAACATCCTGTCTACTGGAGCCATGGTCAAGTTGGGCAAAGTTTACGGCAATCGTATGGTGGATGTGGCGGTAACTAATCGCAAACTGGAAGACCGAGCCATTAGAATTTTGCGAGATTTAACCGATTTAAACCGAGAGGAAGCGGCTGAATTACTGGTCGCCAGTGGCCAACGGGTTAAGTTAGCTTTGTTAATGCACTGGTCTGGTTTAAGTGCAGAATCTGCCCAGGCTCAACTCGATCGCCATGGGGGAAATTTACGCCAGGCCATGGATGCTGCTCCCTAATCTTCATCAACCCCAGCTGAGAAATAATTCTAATTTCCACACTTGTTTTACCCATGCCCACTACCCTAGACCAGTTTTTAGTCCCCATTGTCTTCGCCATTTTTGCCCTGGCGATCGGTGTTTTAGTCTGGGGCTATCGGCGGGCTAAACCCTTTGGCAAATTGGGAAAACTGGCTTGGCTCCAGTCGGTGGTGCTGATGGCCCCTTGGCTATTATATTTTGTCCTTTTTAGTTTTGGTTTATCCATCAGTTTGCCCGCAGTGTTGGTTTTGCTTTTGGTGTCGGGGGGCATTTACATCTATCTGGGTCGGCAAATGCGGGAAGAAGGACAAGCGGAACTGTTGCGCCAAAAGGCAGCCCAACGTCTGCAAGATTTGGCCAATGGGGCAGATAAAACCACTGTGCTCGGTGACAGCACGGCCAACACAAACTTAGAAGAAACTTCCCCCATTCCCCCGGAAGATTTGGCCATTATTAAAGGTATTTTTAGCATTGATAGCTTTTTTGCCACGGAAACCATTGCCTACCAGGAAGGGGCAATCTTTAAAGGTAATTTGCGGACGGAAGCGGAGGATGCTTTCGGTAAACTATCGGGCAAACTGAAGGAATTAATGGGGGAAAAATATCGCCTTTTCCTAGTGGAAGGGAGTGAAGACCGCCCCGTGGTGGTGATTTTACCCAGTACTAATGACCCCCAACCCAGCACCTTGGCCCAGAAAAATTTGGCGGTGGTGTTACTGGTGGCCACCATTGTGACTACGTTAGAAGCCAGTGCGGCCCTGTTGGGCTTTGACTTAGTGGACAATTGGCAACGGGTGGGAGAAACAGTTCCCCTGGCGATCGCCGTGGGTATTATTTTGCTAGCCCATGAATTAGGTCACCTCTGGCAGGCGAAAAAATGGGGAGTCAGGTTGAGTTGGCCTTTCTTGCTACCCAACTGGCAAATCGGCTCCTTTGGGGCCATTACTCGTTTTGAATCCCTTTTACCCAGCCGCAATGCCCTCTTTGACGTGGCGATCGCCGGGCCGGCCATAGGGGGATTAGTTTCTTTACTATTTTTGATCGTGGGACTGAACTTATCCGGGGGCAATAATTTATTTCAACTGCCGGTGCAATTTTTGCAAGGTTCCCTGTTGGTGGGCACGTTAGCTAAATTAATTTTGGGCAGTGCTCTAAAAAGTAGTGTGATTTCCATCCATCCTTTGACGGTGTTAGGTTGGCTCGGTTTGGTAATTAATGCCTTAAATTTATTACCCGCTGGGCAACTCGATGGGGGCCGCATTGTCCAAGCCATCTACGGCCGTAAAGTAGCCCGCCGCACCACCATTGCCACCCTAGTTATTTTGGGGGCTGTTTCCCTATTTAACCCCGCCAATCCCATTCCCCTCTATTGGGCGATCGTGGTTTTATTTTTGCAACGGCAATTGGAACGCCCCAGCTTAAACGAGTTGACGGAACCGGACGACACCAGGGCCGGCTTGGGTTTACTAGCCCTATTGTTAATGTTGCTGACCCTGATTCCCTTTAGCCCCAACTGGGCCTTGAGGCTAGGCATTGGCGGTTAATGGACTTCCAATAGTGAAAATTTCAACATCCATGCCCCATCGTTTAATGCCCGACCAGTGTTTAAGTAAACCCGCCTATCGCCTTTACCAAGCGGGGGTCTATGGTCGTTGGACAGTGGTGGCCTTGCTGTGGCTAACCCTTGTTCCCTGGTCTATTTGGCAGTTTCGCCAAGATATTGCCCTGTTACAGGACCATTTCACCTGGGTTGCTATCCGTTATGGCTTTGCCTTTCAGTTAGTACCTGCTTTTACTTTGTTTGGCAGTATTGGTTTTACCGGGGCGGTATTGATTCGCCAAAGTTGCCATATTCTTTGGGGTCTATCCATTAAGGAAAGGAATAATCTCATTCGAGGTACGGCTAGAATTCGTAAAATTGGTCCCCGCCATCTCCTCTGGCGTTGGTTATTCCGTTAAAGCAGGCAGGATTTTTCAACCTTTTTGCAAAATTGTTGATAGTCTAAAAGCCTCTTTTAAAAGCCCCCAACCCACCCAACTTTGGGGAGAAACTGGGTAAAGTTTCCTCAGTATTACCGGAGTAATTTAGGGGCGGAATCAAACTTTCTGAAGACCTTCCAAAACGAAAAATTAGCAAAAGTGGTCCAACTAAGTCTGAGTCAAGTTCACCAAGACCAAATTTATCGCCATGGGGAACGGTGTTATCCGGAGGAATGTTGTGGTCTTTTACTGGGGAAAATATTAATTGGAGAAAATGGTCATCGCCATTGGCAAGTAGTCGAAGTACAGCCAACGGAAAATTGCTGGGGTGATGTGGAAGAATTTCAGCAGAATAATCATCAGGGAAATAAGTTACATTACTTTGCCATTGACCCCAAAGTTTTGCTTTCCGCCCAAAAAGATTGCCGCCAAAAAGGGTTAAGCATTATCGGTATTTTCCATTCCCATCCCCATGGCCAGCCCATACCGTCAGAATTTGATCGGGCCATTGCTTGGCCAGAATATATTTACCTCATTGCTTCCGGTGAAAATGGAAGGTTCAATACCAGTAGAAGTTGGTACTTAAACGAAGCAGGAAACTTTATGGAAGTGGACTCAACGTTGTTGCTGTAACCAGGTGGTAATGCCCGTCGCTAAAGCCTGCACCAATTGTTCCTGGGCTTGGGCATTGGTAATCCACTCGAATTCCTGGGGACTAATCATAAACCCCAATTCCAACAACACTGCTGGGGCAATGGTGGGACGGGTTAAAGCCAAATTATTCCAGTAAACTCCGTGGGAATTTCTGCCTAAATTTTCCACCAAATACCGCTGTAAAAAATTAGCTAAATCCGCTGCTTGGGCATTGTACCAAAATGTACTAATGCCATCGGTTTCGTTGGGATTACCGCTATCGGGTAAGGCATTGTAATGGATGGAAAGGGCGATCGCCGGTTGCACTTGGGCAATCTGGGTTTGGCGATCGACTAAAGAGACAAATTCGTCCCTGGTACGGGTGAGATGGACATTAGCCCCTTGGGATTTGAGGCGATTAGCTAAACGTTGAGAAATGAGTAAGTTAATGTCTTTTTCTGCATAGCCAGTGGGCCCCACTGCCCCCGCTTCACTACCCCCATGGCCCGGATCGAGCAGAATTTTTACTCCCTGCAAGTTACCGGGTTGGGAAGAAATACGGGGAGGATGACGCAAAGACAAAATTAGCGTAGTGCCCTCATAACGCAGATCGTAACCCCACTGTTGATCAGTCTTAAAAGTGAAATAATAATCAATCCGATCTGGACTAATTTGTTGCCAGGTCAAATTACGAATAATAGGATCATTATCGAGGCGGATAGTGTCAGTTTGGGCAGTGGTATTGTAAAGACTTAAAGTCAGTCCCATTTCAGTTTGATGTACTGTTACTGGCACCGGCAATTGCAAGGGAAAACGCATTTCTGTACGATCGCCAAAAACTTGGTAACCCACACTGCGAATTAGGGAACGAGGCGGAGCTTGGCTCGGTAAAGTACGGGTTTCATCTGCTTTAATCCAGCCGCCATAGTCTAACCGCAACCAGTCCCCATCCTGGCCAGTGACGCTAGCTTGACTACCCTGGGGTAAAGGAGTTAACCGGGAATAATCGGTGCCAGGGCCTGTGCGGGCAACCCCCGTTTGACTGGTAACCACAATTACCTGGGGGCGATCGCCATTGAGCAAAGTAACGCTACCGGGGCCAGGAGTGGAAAAGTTTTGTCCCCGCCATTGCAGATTAAATTGAGGCGTTCCCAATTGGGCAGGTAAGTTAGTCACGTTGAAACTTTGACAGCCTTTATACTGATCCGCTGCTGTAACTTGGGGCTGATTTTCTCCGTGCAAAATGGTGTTATTGGGCGGTAACTGTACCACATTGCCCTGGGGGGTGAGGGGAATGGTTTGGCCCGCCAAGGTCACCGTGGCCATGGCATCCGTAGGGGCGATCGCCGTAAAGCAAATTGGTTCGCCAGCAGGACGACTAATGGGCACAGCGGGGGTGAGGGAGCCGGCGGCAAAACCACCTTGGGGGGACAATGTGGGGCCAGTGCCAATGCGGGTAATGGTACGCTCAATCCGTTGGGACTCTGCTTGAAAAACAAACTGATTTTCCCCCATCTTGAGAGGGATTACAGGGGCAAAATTGCCTTGGGCACTGCGTTCAATGGGCTGGCCATTGAGGGTAACGGTCACATTTGGAGCGGCAGAACCAATGAAAAAAATCGTCGGGCTACTGGTTTGGTGATTTTGGGGTGGATAGGCCAAAAATAAGGGCTGACTTTGGGCTACAGCCGGCATAGTGAAAACCACCGCTGCCCCCACACCAATCATTGTTCCCAACCAAGATTCCATTGCCATCATTGCAAAAAATTCCCGTTTTAAATCAGCCAATTGTATTAATTAACCCAGCCCAGACGCAAATTGCCAAGCCCTAGTTTTCCCTTCTACCATAGAAAAACATTCGCTCTTTTGCTTAATCAATGGTTGCTACTGTTTCCTCTACGTCTCTTCTTGAACAACCAGAATTATTAGAACGGCGTCTCCAGGAAATTCCCCAAGAGCCGGGGGTTTACTTCATGGGCGATCGCCAAGGAGAAATTCTCTACATCGGCAAGGCAAAAAAATTGAGAACTAGGGTTAGATCCTATTTTCGGGATTCCCAACCCCACACTGCCCGCATTGCTTTGATGGTGCAACAGGTAGCGGAAATTGAGTTTATTGTCACCGATACGGAAGCGGAAGCTTTAGCCTTAGAAGCTAATTTAATCAAACAACACCAACCCCATTTTAATGTTCTGCTTAAAGATGATAAAAAATATCCTTATGTGTGTATCACCTGGTCAGAAACCTATCCCCGTATTTTTATTACCAGAAAACGCCGTTTAAACCAGGCTAAGGATCGTTACTACGGGCCCTATGTGGATAGTTTTAGTTTACGGCAAACATTGCGATTAATACAACGTATTTTTCCTCTGCGGCAACGTCGTCAGCCCCTATTCAAACATCGTCCTTGCTTAAATTATGACATTGGCCGTTGTCCTGGAGTTTGCCAAGAATTAATTACCCCAGAAGACTACCGCCAAACCTTACAAAAAGTCGCTATGGTTTTCCAGGGACGTACCCAGGAACTACATCAATTGTTAACGCAACAAATGGAAAAGGCGGCGGCAGATTTAAAGTTTGAACAGGCGGCTCTAATTCGGGACCAAATTAATTCCCTCGGTAAACTCAACGCTGATCAAAAAGTTTCCTTACCCCAGGACACCATTTCCAGAGATGCGATCGCCGTGGCCAGCGATGGACAAATTAGTGCCATTCAACTTTTCCAAATTAGGGCGGGAAGATTGGTAGGAAGGCTGGGATTTTTCGCCGATGGAGTGGAGTCGGAGTTGGAAAAAGGGGAAGTATTACAGCGGGTTTTGGAACAGCATTATCAACAGGTCGAAGCGGTGGAAATTCCCAGCGAAGTCATTCTGCCCTGTGCTTTACCTGATGGAGAATTGCTCAATGATTGGTTAACTAGCCAACGGGGAAGAAAAGTAACTTTTAACCTCCCCCAAAGACAAACCAAAGCTGAGCTATTGGAAATGGTGGAACGTAACGCCCAGTACGAGTTAGAGAGGTTACAAAAACAGACTGCTAAAAACGTTACAGCGCTAGAAGATTTAGCGGAAATTTTAAATTTAGAAACTTTGCCAAAACGCATTGAAGGTTATGATATTTCCCACATTCAGGGTTCTAATGCTGTAGCTTCCCAAGTTGTATTTATTGATGGAGTGCCAGCCCAACAGTATTATCGCCATTATAAAATTAAAAACCCGTCCATTAAAGTCGGTCACTCTGACGATTTCGCCAGTTTGGCAGAAGTTATTATCCGCCGTTTTCAATCCTCTGTAAAAGGCAAAAAAAATCAACAGGATTGGCCAGATTTAATTATGATTGATGGCGGTAAAGGTCAACTATCAGCGGTGGTTAAGGTGCTGAAGAAAATGGATTTGCTGGATAAATTTACGGTGGTCAGTTTAGCGAAACAAAGGGAAGAAATTTTTCTACCGGGAGAATCCCAACCCTTGCCCACCCACGCGGAACAACCTGGAGTGCAATTATTACGCCGTTTGCGGGATGAAGCCCATCGCTTTGCGGTCAGTTTCCACCGTCAACAACGGCTTAGTAAAAGTCGGCGATCGCGCTTGGATGAAATTCCTGGTTTAGGTTTTAGTCGCCAAAAACAATTGTTAGCCCATTTCCGTTCTTTGGATTATATTCGGGAGGCCAGTGTCAAACAATTACAGGAAGTACCAGGTATTGGTCCCCAGTTAGCCCAGACAATTTATGATTACTTTCATCCGGTTAATTCATAATCTTTGTTAGTCACATATTGCTTAACTAATTTAGCTATTAATTAATGATTAATTTAAATCTCCAGTGCAGTTTTTACCAGCGCCGCAGGAATATTAGGACTTTCAGGATTGACGGTAATGGTTTGTGAACGGGGACTAATAACTAAATCCATATCTTCCAAAGGAACAGCCCCTAGCAAAACTGCATCCCCTAAGACTAGGGCTCCAGTAAAACAATTACGATTACCAAACCTCACTTGCACTGGTCCCACATAATCAACTAGTCTTTTTTTGCTGTCGGCAGTAGTAACTTCCCGTTGTTCCAACGTTTCTAACTTAAGTTGAATCACAACATGCTCAGGAATACAAAGTGTAATCGCCCCTGTATCAACTAAGGCATTGACCTTCATTGGTTGTAGAGCCTGTTCTTTGGGATTGATAAGCTCAATATTGGCATAAACTAAACCCATTTTTTAACCTCAAGGTAAACTGTAATATTTTGACCCTAATCTGGCAAACATAACCTTTTTTCAGATAGTCTAACTACTATTTTAATCTTCCCGATCGCAGGATGCTAATTACCAACCAAAAACCAATTACCGTAGCTGCCACAAACAAAATATTGGCAATTAAAGTTAGCTGTTGATCATTGCCAGTGGAAAGAATTGCCGCCCCCATAATTAGAGAACCAAGCACAATACTAAAAGATAAACGGTTAGCGGACTTATCGATGGTGCGACGCACTGGCTCCAACCCCTCTAGCCGCACATTCCATTGCAAAGTTTCCGTAGTTAGGCGATCGAGTAACACGTCCATTTGCCTGGGGGTTTTAAGGGAAACTGCTTTAAGATCTAATACTGTTCTTAATGCTGTCTGCAAAGGATTAGTGCCAAACAGTTGCCGACGGAAAAGATCGGTAATGAGGGGATTAATTTCAGTGAATAAATTTAACTCAGGATTAAATTGTCATCCAGCGCCTTCTAAATTGGCTAAACATTTAGCATACAATCCTAAACAGGCGGGAACTTTGAGTTTATTCACTCTGGCAATGCGGAGAAATTCATAAACTACTTCACTGAAGTTAAATTCTGACAAACTTAAGTCATAATATTTCCGCAACATGCGTTCGTAATCCACCTCTAGCCGCTGGAAGTTAACGCGACCAACCGATTCTGATAACTCCACCGTTAACTGAGCACAACGTTTGGCATCCAAATCAACGATCGCCAATAGCATTTCCGTTAACAATTGCCGGGTGCGGGGATCAAGGCGACCCACCATGCCGCAGTCAATGAGGGCTAAACGACCATCTGCTAAGTAAAAAATGTTGCCGGGGTGGGGATCCGCATGGAAAAAACCATCCACATAAAGTTGTTGGAAAAAGGCCCGAAATAATAGGGTGGTAATTTCCTTTTTCTTTTCAGCAATGTCTTTATCACTGGGGGGTTGGGTTAAATCTGCGGTTAAGATTGGCACTCCATCCAGCCATTCCAACACCAGGAATTTTTGGTTTGTTAACTCCCAATAAACCTTTGGAATTACTAATTGATTGGGATCAAACCAGGTGGTTTTTGCTAGGTTAGTCCGCAAATTATTGGTATAAGCCGCTTCTGTATCAAAATTTAATTCTGCTTTGACCGTTTGGGTAAATTCATCGGCGAGTTTAACAATGTCGTAATTCTGACCAAATTCCGTCAAGGCCAATAATTCAGCCACATCTTTGATCAATAAACTATCCTGTTCCACAATCACATCAATGCCGGGCCGTTTAACTTTAATGGCAACGGTTTCTCCGCTTTGCAAAACCGCTCGATGGATTTGACCAATGGAGCCGGCGGCAATGGGTTCAGACTCAATTTCTTGAAACGTTTCCCCCAGGGGTTGGGGAAATTCCCTCTGCAACAAGTCCTCGATCGCCGACCAGGGCAGGGGAGGCACATTGGATTGGAGGGCGGTGAGGGCGTTGATATAACGGGGGGGTAAAAGGTCTGGCCTGGTGCTGAGCAGTTGCCCCAACTTGATATAAAACGGCCCCAACTCGACGAGGATTTTGGTGAGAACTTCCGGTGTCGGAATTTGTGGTTCCCCCACTTTCCCCAGGGTTAAGAGGCCGTTCATATAGTCCCAGCCGTTGCTGAGCAATACTTTAATGATCTCGCCACGGCGATCGCCGGCTTGAGGTAAGGCAAACATTAAATTTCACTAGAAATTGGTCAATGGCGCACTGCTCCCTTGTAAGACCAGCGTAGGAGAGTTAGTCCCACCGCCAATTTAACTAATTCTAGTCCCCAATAGAGCCAGTGCAAGGGCATCATGGCCGCCGGCATTTCCCCTGTACTGGTAAAGCTGGCCATATCAAAGCCCAAATCAGTGATAGCGGGGGTCAGAATATAGGTATAAACAATGGCGATCGCCAACAAAACAACGGCTAAAATGCGGCTGAAACGTTGCCCTGAGACCGAGAAAAATCTCTGTTGATGGAGCAAAAAGCAACCAGACAGCACTAAACCGGCAAATAATAGTTCTAAGTGATTAAAAACAGAAAATAGCAAATGGCCAGCACTGATAAAACCCGGCTCGGCCATCATCCCGGCGGCGGACAGACTGGGCACCACCAGCAAATCCATCACCAAGCTACCAGTGAGCCACATGGCCAAACTGCCCATCACGAGCAGGGGCCAATCCACCATGGCAACGGTTAATTTAGCGGTACGGTTCATAGATCACCTCACTCTGGTTTACAGAGTTATATTTAAAATTCAACTAAAATTCAACAACATTCAATCAAACTGGAATAATGGGGCAAAAATTACCCAAGAAATAATTGCAGATACCTTCATTATTGGCAGGGGATTTAGTTCCGAGGAAAAAATTGAGATGGATCTTTACAGAATCGGAATAAATTAGGTCTTTTCGTAATTTTTGTTTACGTTGTCTTGAGTAAAAATTCAGCAATTCGTTACCCAATACCTAGCTAATAGGTAATATTCCCTACTCCGGGCAGAAGCAAAATTCAACCATGGTTGCCCTTTCTCTCCCACCTGATTGATGGGGACAATTTCGACGCCGCTATTGCAGTAGGCCAACCCCTGAAAGGTACGGACCAAATCCTTTGACCACCGATCGCCGTGGATAGTTACGCCCTGATTCTCCAACCATGTCCGCAAATAGTGGAGAGTAATGCCTGGTAATTGTTGTCCTGTTAAAAGGGGCGTAAAAAATTCACCGTCCCGCCAACCCCAAAGATTACCCGTCGCGGTTTCCAACCAATGGCCATTAATATCGGTCAAAATGGCTTCCTGGGCATTATTTTCCTGGGCAATACGTTGGGCCAACCAAGGGGCTAAATAATTGCCCGTTTTCAATTCTGCGAGGGAACGTTGGTAACGACCGGGGGGCATCAACCAAGCTTTAATGCCTAATTGTTGCCTTTGTTGCAAATCCTCAGTCAATTCCCGCCCCGTAATTAATACTTGACCAGAAGGAAAACAGATTACACGCAGGATCGGGTAATGCTGACTCAAATGCCGAGCCGCTTGCTCTATCTGTTCCCAATCCGGTGCAGGCCATTGCAGGGCAAATAAACTCTGCTGTAGGCGATCGCCATGGTCAGCCCAGTGAGTGAGGGGATGGTCGAGCCATTGTTGGTAAACCCTCAGGGTGGTAAACACCGTCGCCCCATACAACAACCCCGGATCGTTAACTGGTAAAGAGATTACCTCCTGCTCAAACCATTGTCCATCCCACCAGTACAACATTAGAACATTACCATGCCGCCATCCACATTAAATGTTTGTCCCGTGATATAGGCCGCTGCTGGATCTGTGGCTAAAAAACGGATGGTGCCCGCCACTTCCTCCGGTTGACCATAGCGAGCCAGGGGAATAAATTGCAAAATTGGCTCTGCATTGAGATTTTCCGTCATATCCGTGGCAATGAAACCAGGAGCTACGGCATTGACAGTTACCCCCCGACTGGCCAACTCTTTGGCAACGGTTTTAGTAAAACCAATTACCCCAGCCTTAGCGGCGCTGTAGTTAGCTTGCCCCGGATTCCCCATCATGCCCGCTACAGAAGTGATGTTAATGATACGCCCACTTTTTTGCTTGAGCATTAACTTAGACACCGCTTTGGTGCAAAGAAACACCCCGGTTAAATTCAAGTCAATGACCGCTTGCCAATCTTCCAGTTTCATTCTCAACAACAGCGTATCCCTGGTAATGCCAGCATTGTTCACTAACACATCGATGCGACTAAATTTATCCAGCGTGGTTTTAATCAGTTGATCCACTTCGTCAGCATTAGCCACATTGGCCTGCACGGCGATCGCCTCTCCCCCGTTGGCAATAATTTCCGCTACCACAGCATCGGCGGCCGTACTGGATTGAGCATAGTTCACTACCACTTTCATGCCCGTGGCGGCCAGGGCCAAAGCCGTCGCTTTACCAATACCCCGGGATGCCCCCGTTACCAATGCCACCTGTGCCGTTAATGCCGTCATAAACTGTTCTCCTATAGGGACGTAATCAGCAGCCAATCAGCCATTACGCCGTAATTTCACAATGCAAACCGAGTTTTATTTTAAGGGCTTTGCGTATCCGTCGAGGAACTTACCTGGGTGCCCAGGGGGCTTTGGGTTACCCTAAAAAATAATCAAGCAATGACATTTCCCGATCGCAGTTCCGCAAATTTCCCCAACCCTATGCTTTATCGACGTTTTGGCCGTACTGAATTGTCCATGCCGGTTTTTTCCTGTGGGGGCATGCGCTATCAGTTCCAATGGCAGGATGCGCCCTTTGCCCAGGTTCCCAAGGATAACCAACACAATTTGCAAAGTACCATTGAGCGTTCCCTGGAGTTGGGCATTAACCACATTGAAACAGCTAGGGGTTATGGCACTTCCGAAATGCAGTTGGGAAAAATTTTGCCCCGGTTACCCAGGGAAACATTGATTGTGCAAACAAAAGTTAGTCCCAAGGATGACCCCAAGGAATTTCGTCGGGAGTTTGATAAATCTTTGGGCTATTTAAATCTGGAATATGTCGATTTGTTGGGTATCCACGGCATTAATAACCGGGAAACCCTAGAGCAAAGTTTACGCCCCGGCGGTTGTTTGGATGTTTGTCGGCAGTTACAAAGGGAAGGCCGAGTGCGTTTCGTGGGTTTTTCCACCCATGGTCCCACCGCCATCATTACCGAAGCCATTAATTCCGGGGAATTTGATTACGTCAACCTCCACTGGTACTACATTTTTCAAGATAATTGGCCGGCGATCGCCGCTGCGACAGCCCAGGATATGGGGGTCTTTATTATTAGCCCGTCCGATAAAGGGGGACAACTCTATAACCCGCCCGAAAAGCTAGTGAATTTATGCCAACCCCTCAGCCCGATCATATTTAATAATCTTTTCTGTTTATCCCATCCCCAGGTACATACCCTCAGCATTGGCGCATCGCGGCCGGCGGACTTTGATGAGCATTTAAAAACCTTATCTTATCTAGCGTCAGACCAGGAGACCGAAAAAGTTCTGCAACCAATTTTGGCAAAGCTCCATGGGGCCATGGTGGAAGCTTTAGGAGAAGATTGGGTCAACAGTTGGCGCATCGGCTTACCCAGCCCGGAGCAGACCCCTGGGGAAATCAATATCCCTAAAATTCTCTGGCTTTATAATCTTTGCCAAAGCTTCGACCTGGTGGAGTACAGCAAAATGCGCTACAACCTGTTGGGCAATGGCGGCCATTGGTTCCCCGGCCAACCGGCCAGCAACTTTGATCGACAACAGCTCTGGCAATGTTTAGCCCCCAGTCCCCATCGGCAGAAGGTGTTGGAAGTTTTACAGGAAACGGATCGTTTGCTTAAAGGAGAAACGGTGCAAAGATTGTCCCGTCAAGAGGTGGCCAAAACTAGCTAGTGGTGCTGGGAAAAATTGTTAATGTTTTGGTGTGTCGACCAATACTACCCACGGCGATCGCCATGACTTCCAGTCCGATTTAATAAGATTGACCTATTTTGCCCTGTGCCCCAACAATCATTTATGAATGGCTCTTCCTTGCCCCGTGAGTTCCCCCCACGCTTACCCAGTTGGTTGAAACGGCCCATTGGTAGAGCTAGTGAATTATCTACGGTTCAGCAGATTATTAAACAGCGCCAAATTCATACCATTTGCGAAGAAGGCCGCTGTCCCAATCGGGGGGAATGTTACGCCAACCGAACGGCAACTTTTTTATTAATGGGTCAAATTTGTACTAGGGCATGTGGTTTTTGTCAGGTGGAAAAGGGCCAGGCTCCCATGATGTTGGATCAGGATGAGCCGAGAAAAGTAGCGGAAGCAGTGCAATTGTTGGGTCTAAAATATGTGGTATTAACTTCCGTTGCTAGGGATGATTTAACCGATGGCGGTGCAGGCTGGTTTGTAGCGGTAATGGAGCGTATTCGCCAGGATAATCCTGCTACTCAAATAGAGGTTTTAACACCGGATTTTTGGGGCGGTATGGGTAGGGAAAGAAGCCAAAAAGAGCGAGTACTGACGGTGACTAAAGCCAAACCGGTTTGCTATAACCACAACTTGGAAACGGTGGCTAGATTACAGGGTAAAGTACGACGGGGGGCAAAATATCAACGCTCCTTAGATGTGTTGCGCTGGATAAAGGAATTTGATCCCGACATTTTCACCAAATCTGGGTTGATGTTGGGCCACGGGGAAACGGTGGATGAAGTGGTGGAAACCCTCAAGGATTTGCGCTCTGTAGGTTGCGATCGCCTGACGTTGGGACAATATATGCAACCATCCCTAGACCATCTGCCCGTGCAAAAATATTGGACTCCAGAGGAGTTTGATCAGTTGGGGGAAATTGCCAAGGATTTGGGTTTTAGCCATGTGCGATCAGGACCATTGGTGCGGAGTTCCTACCATGCCGGGGAAGATTAGCAAAAATAATGATTGACTCCCAGGAATTACCAGGCAATTGCGAGGAAATGAAGGGTGAAAATTGATGTTGACTATGCCATTGCTCAATATGCCCAGGGTCTATTTTTAATGGCCGACGACCGCCATGGATTGGGCTGGTATTCCAGCGATCGCCATGCCCTAATTCCCCTGGATGATCAATTTCGTTATCCCAAATCTTTGCAACGGGTGCTCAATCAAAATCGTTTCCAAGTCAAAATTAATCAAGCTTTCACCGCCGTTTGTGAAGGGTGTGCCGCTCGCCCTGAAACTTGGATTTCTCAAGAATTAATTGAGGTTTACCATACTTTTCATGTGGCTGGTTGGGCCCACAGCTTTGAAACTTGGCATGGCGATCGCCTAGCAGGGGGAATTTTAGGCATTGCCATCCGGGGGGCTTTCATTGGAGAATCGATGTTTTATACCATTCCTGAAGCTTCCAAAGTTGCCATGGTTAAACTGGTGCAACATCTACGACAACGGAGCTATCAATTATTTGATGCCCAGCTACAAAATCCCCATCTAAAACGGTTTGGTGCCTACGAAGTGGAAGAAAAGGCCTATAAAAAGCAATTAGAAAAAGCGCTCAATTATCGTTGTCACTTTACTTCTGAACCTGATCTTTATGATTAGATTATTAGTTTAGTTGTTTGATATTTTATCTTTCATAAAGGAACGATACTTCCTCCTACTCATAATTGATTCAATACTAGTCTGAACCTGACGAATAAAAATAGGTCTATGTAGTTGAAATCGATTTTCTTAAGCTTTTTTCTGAAAATCTTTTGAGTTGGGTAATGAAAAAATTATTCCCATAACCAGTCAATTTCTAAAACAAAGTTCAGTAAAATGTTCTCTCCTAATAATTGATTGGGTTTAACCAAGATTTCTTTGGGCAGATTACTGCGATAAACTTCCACTCGTTGACCTTGGGGGTCAATTAACCAACCTAGGCATAATCCAGAAGCTAAATATTCTTCCATTTTGGCTTGAGTTGCAGTTAAGGTATCGCTGGGAGAAAGTAGCTCCAACACAAAATCTGGGCAAATGGGTGGAAATTTTTCTCTTTCTTCTGTAGATAAATCCAGCCAACGTTCTTTTTTGACCCAAGATATATCCGGCGATCGCCGTCCCCCTTGGGGGAGCTGAAAACAAGTGGAGGAATCAAAAACAAAACCCAATTTATGTTTTCGGTTCCAGATAATAAAATCGCCAATTAGTTCTGCATTTTTGCGACCAGTTTCGCCACCCGTGGGGGACATAATCAGCAATTCTCCTTGGGCATTTTCTTCAATGATTAATTCAGGGTTCTGTTGACAGATCTGGAAAAATTTATCTGAATCAATGGCGATCGCCGGCTGTAGTTTAAGGGTAGTTGTCATATTCTCTCCTGGTTACAAAGGTGATGATTATGAGCCGTCTAGCTCCTCCTTTTAAGAGCATGTTTGCAACGTTTTAGTTTGCTTCCTCCATCGACCCACTCCGAGGACCACAGTGCTGGAGGCTTTTTCTCTGGCTTCTCCCAGCTTTGGGAACCGAAGGGCTTTTAAAACACCTCCTAACTGGAGTGCTTTTTCATCCAATATAGCTTCCTCTTTTTCAGGGTTTAGGAACAACTTCCTGATAACCTAGTTAAACTTTAGCCCATGGCAAGCAAACCATTTCCCCGAAAATGGTGAAAAATCAAAAATCTCCGTTACCATGCCCATAGGGTTTGTCCCTCACTTGGGCTAGTGGCCCAGGCATTGTGAGTTTTTTGAATTAGTGGAATTTTTACCATGACCGCCGATCAACTGTTGATGTTAGTTGTCCTCCTTGTCCCTGGTATTTTGCTATCCGCCCTAGTGATGGGTAGTTTTGCTAAAGGGGGTTAACTAAACATAAATAAAGTTACCGGGATTACTTTATTACCCCGGTAAATCTAGACTAACTGAGACAAGTCATAGGCTGTTGGACGATGACTGCTCTGATTTTCCTGGGCTTGATAACTTAACAAATACCAAACCTAGACCAAACCGTCTTTGCTCGCCATGGTCAACATTAAGTCAATGACCCTACAGGAATAGCCCCATTCGTTATCGTACCAAGAAACTACTTTAAAAAAGTTGCTGTTCAGACCAATGCCGGCCCCGGCGTCGAAAATACTGGAGCGAGGATCGGTACGGAAATCCATGGACACCACATCATCTGCTGTGTAGCCCAAAATTCCTTTAAGTTCCCCCTCGGCGGCGGTTTTCATGGCAGCACAAATTTCTTCGTAACTCGTGGCTTTTTCCGTTTTAAAAGTTAGATCCACCACAGACACGTTGGGGGTGGGGACCCGGAAGGCCATGCCGGTTAATTTACCTTTTAACTGCGGTAGCACTAAAGCCGCTGCCTTAGCCGCTCCGGTGGATGAGGGAATAATGTTTTGGGCTGCCCCCCTACCTCCCCGAAAATCTTTTTTGCTCGGGCCATCGACGGTGGGCTGGGTGGCGGTCATGGCGTGGACTGTGGTCATCAATCCTTCCACAATGCCGAAATTATCGTCTAATATTTTGGCGATCGGAGCCAGGCAATTGGTGGTGCAACTGGCATTGGAAACAATTTTGTCAGTGTCGGCGTTGTAGTTGAGATGGTTCACCCCCACCACAAAGGTGGGAATTTTTTCGGGATCCTTACTGGGAGCGGAAATAATTACCCGTTTGGCACCGGCTTTGAGATGGTTTTCAGCGGTGGCGTAGGTGGTAAATAGACCCGTGGATTCTACGACGTAATCCGCCCCTAGATCTCCCCAGGGTAATTGGGCCGGGTCCCGTTGGGAAAAACAAGGGATAAATTGGTCGTCAATGACAATGCCCTCTTCCTTGGCTACCACGGTGCCACCGTAGGAACCATGGGTGGAATCGTATTTAAACAAATAGGCCAGGTTAGAGGCTGGAACGAGGTCATTGATGCCCACTAGGGTCACTTGGGGATTGGCCATGGCGATGCGGGCCACAAGACGACCAATGCGGCCAAAGCCGTTGATGCCGATTTTTAACATTGAAAAACTCCTGGGGAATAAATAGCAAAAAAATGACCCGGTCACACCAGGACATCCGACTTGCCCTAACGTTAACCCAGCTCCTTGGCCGCAGGATTAGGGAGAATGGGAAAAAATACTTAAATCTTTCCTTGGCGATCGCCGTGGTTACCTGGGGAATAATTGGCAACAATGGTCGGATTTGGGCACAATGGGTAAATACGACCAAATAAGGCCAGGCAGAAGGATTTTGAATACTAGATTGTGGGTTGTGATATGTCCAGATTCTTTGACCGTTCTTAATTTTTTCCCGATACTGTATAGTCTTACCCGCCGATAAATCGCCTCTGTAAACTGCTAAATTTTTGACTTAATTTCGCCATGAACACTTTTTTGGCATCCCCTAAAGCATTAGCTGGTTACACTGCCCACACCTACAATCGGGCCCAAAGAGCTTTCCAGTGTTGTCCCTTTTATTTGAACTTATTTCGGGCTATGGCCCAAGCCAGTGTGCCCCTACCAACGATCGCCGGGGCTGGGGGAGTTGAGCAAGGTTTTTGTGGGCAAGCATTAACAGAAAATCGGGTGGAGCGGGAATTGATGTGGCTCATTCAGGTGGGGCTATTGCGACGGGAAGTGGACGGCCAGGGAATTACGGACAGTTTTCGCCTGACACCTTTGGCTAAGCAAATCCTCGCTCAATATCCCGGAGAGCAAAGGCAATTTCCATCCCCTTCCCTTTTAGATCGTTTACAAAATCGGTTGGCCCGCTGGCTGGCTCCCCTTGCGACCCTGTTGGTCCGGGGCTAATCTCAGTTCTTCTAGATTGATCTTCAGGCAAAATTAAATAGACAGAATATCCCAAGCTTCCCTGAAGCCAACCTCAATGGCGATCGAGTAGAAGAAAAAACCAAAAATCTGGAACATCAAAATTGAGGGGTGGAGTCGTCCACCGGGGTAGATTCCTTGAGCCATTGGTCAAGGTCCATGCCCACTTGAATAGTTAAATCCGAGCCTAGGTCGCCGACGGAGGAAGCTTCCACCACTCCTCCCCCCAAGGTTTGCCGCAGATAATGGGCTCCATCTAAGTCCCCCCGCTGTACCAGAATTTTTGTCTCTGCTAATAGTTGCGGGGATTCCGATGTTTCATAAAAATTGCGGAAGTCCTTGGATTGTAAATATTCCTTCACCCGTTCCAGGGCCTGGGGATCGTCAGTGGCATTTTGCAGGGCAATGCGTAAACTTTCCGGCGATCGCCCGGGAGTTTCAGCCCAAGTGGGGACTTCTTCAATGACATCAAAGTAGTTCCTGAGCACTTGCCTTTTGCCGACATCGGACATCACCCAATAGCTACGGCCATCAAATTCCGCCGGTTGGCTAAACCGCCCCGGTAACATTACCATTTGCACTTCCTGGCGATCAAGTTGACGCCCAAAATTAACCAGGGCCAGAATTTCCTCCATGGTTAAATTTGTGTCCACAGTTTTCTGCATAATGCCAATGGCCTTGGGAATGCGGGTGATCATACTGGGATGGCTAAGGCGATTTTGCAGGGCTTTGAGCAGGGTTTCCTGCCGTTGTACCCGGCCAATATCCCCATTGGCGTCGTAGCGAAAACGGACAAATTGTTCTGCCTGTTGCCCATTCAGGGTTTGCAGTCCGGCGGGTAAATCGATTAATAACTGCTGGGTTTTATCTTCGTAAAACATGGGCCGGGGTACAAACACTTCCACTCCCCCCACTAAATCCACCAATTCCTGTAATGCGTCGGTGGTGACTCTGACGTAACGGTCGATGGGGACTTCCCCCAAGTTACGGTTGATTACCCTTGCCGCCAACTGCGGGCCCCCATAGGCATTGGCATCGTTGATTTTGGTATAGCCCACATCGGGAATGAAAACCCTGGTATCCCGGGGAATGGAAAGTAATTTCAAACCATTTTCCCTCGGATCGAATCGTACCAATAGCATGGTGTCACTGCGGCCACCAAACTCATCCACATTGGGTTCTTCCTCTGTGGGTTCTACCCGGTCAATGCCCATCACCAAAATGTTGACAGGACGACTGATGTGATAGGGAAATAGATCTGCCTGACCGGCTTCTACTCCGGCCGACTGCCCCGGTATAACCTGCTGAACTAGCCCCTTTGGCCCAGGGGTAAAAAAGCCGATGCCCACCCCGGCGATCGCCGCTACAGTGGCAGTCAAAGTCACTAACCCCCCCCAAACCAAGCCCTTGCCTAGGGGAAGAAAACCCCTTTTGGGCCGGGGACGACCCCCGGGGGAACCAGTGCCATTGTTGGGTCGGTAATGGGAGCGAACCTTGACGGTGCTGGAGGACTGCAACGAACCAGACTCGGTACTATTCGCCATACAACCTCAACACCACACTGATTTTGGTAAACAAGCTGAAACTCAACCTATACAGATAACACCAAAGAGTCGATTGTTCCACCGATCTGCGCCGGATAGCAACGACCCCAGGACAGATTATTAAGTATTTTTGCCTAACAAAACGGTGGGTAAAGTTACCATTTTTATTCATCCCCCCAGGCAATCGCCCTGGTACCCTGGTTGACCTGGAGAGGGAGGGGAGGGGTTAATCGGAACATTGTCACAAAAGTTTGTGTTTTTTCATCGAAAAAATAGTATAATGCCTTCGCTTGATAAAACCCTTTATAAAAAACAACTCCATGAGCAAATCTGCCGTTCTTGCCAAACCCGCTGGCGATCGCCAAAAACAGGTTTACGCAACTCCCCAACAAGTGCAATACCTCTATTTAGAAGCGGAATTGGACGTACTCCTGCGTCAGCTCCAGACCTGTGGCAATAAGGACAACTAGAACTGGCAACGGGCATCGGCACAACTTCAACGCAGGCGGGAAGATTGCACCAGCAGAATAGTGCCCGCAATTAACCCCAGGAAATTAGGCAGCCAAGCGGCGGTGAACGGATCCAGGGCTCCCCAAATCCCCATAGACTCGCTTAAAAAAGAGAGTAGGTAATAGAAGAAAATTAAGCCCACACAGATGCCAAAGCTAGTAGCTTTGTTGGTATTCTGTGGCCGTACTCCGATCGCCGCCCCGATTAAACCAAAGACAAAGCAAACAAAGGGCAGAGCGTATTTCTTTTGGATGCGGACTTCTAGTTTGCGTACTTTCTTGTCGTCCCCGCTTAACCGTAGTACTTCCAGGTAACGGCGGGATTGGGCAATGGTCATCTCACCATCCTTCCGTTCCTGGCTAGCTAAATCCAGAGGGGCCCGGGGCAACGCCAATTGTTGGTGGCGAAAGCGGACAATATTGCGGTAGGAACCGTCGGGGGCAATGAGATACACGGTGCCATCGTAGAAATCCCAAGTATTTTCAGAAATATTCCAACTGGCCCTTTCCGCTGTTAGTACTTGGTTAACGCCGCTCTGGGTTCGATCAAGGATTGTTAGCCCCTTCATTTCACTACCGTTGAATTCTTCGGCATAGAACAAGCGCTTCAAAATATTTTTCTCGTTGCCGTCCGGTTGTCGCACCATGCCGTATTCCGGATAAATAATATTTTGCTCTTGACGGGGGGGGCGATCTTGATGGATGGCCCGGTCTAGGGTAGCTAACGCTTCATAACTAGCGGCGGGGGTAATACGGTCATTGAAAACAAAGGCAATGCCCGTAACTACTATGCCAAACAGTAGGGCAGGCACCACCAGGCGATAGATGCTAACCCCAATGCTACGCAGAGCAATTAATTCACTGTCGCTGGAAAGACGGCTATAGGCCATCAAGCTGGCCAACAACATTGACATGGGAAAGGCCAGCACCACAAACTCCGGCATTTTCAAGAACAGGATCTTCACCGCAATATCCATGGGAAGGCCTGATTCCGTTACCCGCCGCACCAGGTCAAAGAGGGTGCCAATGGACAAAGCCAGGGAGGTGAACATGCCCATGCCGAAAATGAAGGGCAGAAACAGTTCCACAAATAAATACCGATCCATGACGGAAAGGCGGGGCAAAGGGAGTTGAAATCTACTTTGTTTGAAGGTGCCAACGGCCATAGTCACAATGGGAGGTTACGACAAGAAAAATCAGTTAATTATCAGTTAATTGGTTGATTGGGATGGGGGAGACCTTACCATACCAAAAATCTCCAGCTAATAAGGGGGAGGGATTGCCAGTTAATCAAGCCAGACTCATTTTCCTGGCTCTGTTTTTCAATGGCTGGGGGCATTTTAAAGACTGGCAATCAGTTTTGCTCAATGGAATTAGAATTGATAATAAATTCCGAAAATCTTGAAAAATCCATGTTACTACCGATGAAATCCATTTTAAAATCCGCCGTCTTGGCACTGGCATGCACATTGACCACCTTTGCTTCTTTTTCTGGCTTATCTGCCCAAACCATGACAGACACTCCGGCTTCTCAAGTTAGTCCTGAAAAGCTGGAAGTACTAGAAAAATTAGGAGCAATTCTTAATGAGCAACAAAAAGGCAAACTTGAAGCCGGTTTAGCCCAAGGCCAAGAAGTCAAAGCCATTTTGCCCACTTTGGATTTGTCTCCCCAGCAAAAAATTCAAGTGCTTAAAGTCTTGGAATCAGTCAAAAAATAGGGAAATTGCCCGGCCTAATTGCTCTAAATCCCAGAGAAGCTGCTAGGGGGAATTATTGGCGGGTTAGTTTCCAGTGCCTGCCATTGCCCTAATAATGGCGATCGCGCTCCAGGTCAAAAATTGCCTTTTCCCAATACCAGTGCTCCGGGCGATCAGGATGTTTGGCCCGTAGATTGGTTACCAGTCTTTCCGCTACCTGGGCATTGCCCGCAATACGAATTAGATCCCGCCGTAACTTACCGGGCACCCTGGGTGATGTTGGGCGGGAAGCTTGGATGGCCTGCTTGAAACCTGATGAATGACGACGGCCTCTGCTCCAGGCAATTTTCCGACCTGATCTACGCCTAGCCCACCAGATCAAGCCCCACAACAGGGCGATCGCCAAAATTAGGGCCAACATTGCCTTGTTCTCCGAAGGTTAGTCACTTCTGTTCTGTTTGAGCCTAACATTATCCTCCCGTTGCCTTTTTCACCACAGACTTGCCATGGGCGCAATACTCTGTTACATTTATTTACATAGACAACCCTCCCAGCTCGTAATTACATTCTTAACCATGAACAACGAAAACTCTAAATTTGGATTCACTGCTTTCGCCGAAAACTGGAATGGTCGCTTGGCCATGATCGGTTTTTCCTCTGCCCTGATCCTCGAGCTTGTCTCTGGGCAAGGTGTACTTCACTTCTTCGGCATTCTGTAATTTTTCCATAGTTCCTAAATTTTTTAGGTTTTCTGGCCTGGGGTACCTGTAGTAAATCTCCCCGGCAACCTCCGTTAATCTCAAGACTTGATTGGGCTACTGTTTTATTGGCAGTAGTCTTTTTTCTTTATCTATAGCTAAAGTGAGCAGTTTTGCGGTGAACATTCTCGAAAACCCCAGGTTATCCAGCCTACCTTCCCCCTGTTTTGTGTTGGAAGAGGAATTGTTACAACAAAATTTGGCGATTTTCGAACGGTTGCAGCAATCCGCCCCGATTGAG
The DNA here is from genome assembly GCF_014698595.1 of Synechocystis sp. FACHB-908. Classification (NCBI taxonomy): domain Bacteria; kingdom Bacillati; phylum Cyanobacteriota; class Cyanophyceae; order Synechococcales; family Merismopediaceae; genus Synechocystis; species Synechocystis sp. FACHB-908. The sequence goes on from NZ_JACJTH010000023.1 coordinate 203,590, forward strand.
GTGATGTTGGCCTTGAAAGGTTTTGCCCTCTTTCCTTGTTTTCCCTGGTTGCGGTCAGGGTTAGCAGGGGCGTCGGCCAGTTCCCTCTGGGAAGCACGACTGGCGGCGGAGGAATTTGGCAAAGAAGTGCACGTTTATGCCCCCACCTATCGCCCCGATGATTTGCCAGCCATTATTCCCTTGGCTAGCCACATTACCTTTAACTCCTTGGGACAATGGCATCGTTATCGGGAATCGTTGAAAAATACCGCGGTAAAAGCAGGTTTACGCATTAACCCGGAATATTCCCCCGTGCAGACCGATCTTTATAATCCCTGTGTGTCCGGTTCCCGGTTGGGGGTGCAAGCGGCAATGTTGGCGGGTAATTTACCGTCGGGCATTACGGGCTTTCTCTCCCACAACCTTTGTGAGAGCGATCATTTAGCTTTGGAAAAAACCCTAGGGCAGATCGAAAAATTATTTGGCGAGTATTTGCCCCAAATTGAATGGTTAAACCTAGGCGGCGGCCATTTAATGACCAGCCAAGGCTACGACATGGACTATGCCATTGCAGTAATTGGGGAATTCCACCAACGCCATCCCCATCTGCGGTTGATTATGGAGCCGGGGTCGGCGATCGCCTGGCAGACAGGATTTTTACTTAGTACGGTGGAGGATCTGATCGAAACACCGGAATTTACCCATGCCATGCTCGATGTTTCCTTCACGGCCCATATGCCTGACTGCTTGGAAATGCCCTATCGGCCAGAAGTAAGGGGAGCTAGAGTGCCGCAAACGGGAGATACTGTTTATCGCCTGGGGGGTTCCAGTTGCCTCGCGGGGGATTTTCTCGGTGATTATGCCTTTGATCAACCTTTACAGGTGGGAGATCGCCTAATTTTTGAAGACATGATGCACTACACCATGGTCAAAACCACTACCTTTAATGGAGTCCACCATCCCGCCATTGGTTGTCTGCGGCGATCGGGGGAATTTGAACTGTGGCGTACCTTTGGTTATGAAGATTATCGCAACCGCTTAGGTTAGCGAACCATTGGGGTCGTCAAAATCAATTGTGGGTCAACTTTGGATTAACCGCTCCAGGTTTGCCCCAAATAACCGTTTCCTGTTGATAAACCACCATGCCCGGTTTACTACCCTTGGGTTTAAAGACATATTTAGGCTGGGTATAGACCACCGGTACCTGTTCTTCCTCCCGGCCTCGGCTGTAGTAGGCCGCCCAATCCGCTGCTGATTGCAAATCCTGATCTTCGGCGATCGCCCCTGGGGGTAATCGGAGTAACACATGACTGCCGGCAATTTCCTGGGCATGGAACCACAGGTCATACTCGGTGGCAACCCGAAAACTAAGGTAATCATTTTGGCGATTATTACGGCCAATCCAGAGGGGAAAACCGGAAGGGGTTAGGCTCTGGTGCGGCTCAAAAGTTTCCGCTTCTTTACGGCGGGGGCGGCCATGGCTAAGGGCTAAATAGTTTTGTTCCGCCAACTCATCCCGAATTTCCGTTAACGTTTGCCAATCGGCCAGATCATCAAATTCGGTCAACGCCTGCACACTGGTTTCTACCTGGGTGAGGTAGGCCAACTCCTGCTCCACTTCTGCTAACAAAGGGAGAATGGCCGCCTCTGCCCGGTTTAATTTTTGTTGTTGTTTGTAAAGTCGTTGGGCGTTTTGGATTAGGGTTTTATCCGGCTGCAGGGAAATGGTAACGGGAGATTGGTCGTCAAAGTCCGGTAGGGTGATGGAGCTTAACCCTGGTTGCCCCTGGTGGAGATAGGCCATCAACAGATCCGCCTGCCGTTGATATTGCTGGGCATTGGCGGCCGCATTTAACCTTTGTTTAAACGTGTCGGCTTTTTGTTGCAGTTTAGCAATTAGATTATTTAGTTTTTGTTGAATTTGGTGTTGTAATTGCTGGAAATTTTCCCGCCCTAACTCTCTCCGGTAATATTCACTTACCAATTTATTAATGGGGAGCAAAGGGCGATCACCTTCTTCTTGAGTTGGCTTAACGTCATTAACAACAGTGGTTTCTGCCAAGACTATGTAGCCCTGGGGCAAACTTTTTCCCAAAAAATCTAATTTCTCCAGCCTCTGTAGCCAATTTTGCCAAGCAATAAAGATATTTTGCCATTGTTCGTCGGTTAAATCTTGGTTACTGACCTGGGAATCAAGATCCGCTTGGCCTAACAAATTTTTCACCACCATGGGACTAACTCCCCGGTAACTTTTCAGCAGTTGTTTACTTAATAAACCAGGGATTAATTGCACCCTTTCTTGCCAACTACTAAAGCTTTCCGTCAACGAAGGAGGTGTGGCCAATAAAGCCGGTGGAGATTGATAGGGTTGCCCCGTTTGTACCGTTCTAACCCTTGATTGTTGGGAGTTAACTTGGTGGGCGACGGTGATAATTTGCCGTTGGGCATCGGTCAAAATCAGGTTGCTATATTTGCCCATCACCTCCAAAAACAAATGGTATAGAGGTTCATCCCCTGGCCGTTTGGCGATCGCCAGGTCAATGACCCGTTCCCAGGGCTGTAGGGGTTTGAGAGAAATTAAGGCCAGTCCTTTAAGCTGATGCCGCAGTTGATCGCTAAAAGTAAACGTGTCCGGTTCCTGGGGCGGAGGAGGATCTAAACAAATTCTTGCCCCCTGGGGATGCCAAGCTAGGGTTAGCCAACCCCGTCTTTCTAACGTGCGCAGAGCGAGGGATAAACCATGGCGATCATGCTGATAAATCTGTTCGATGCGGGCGGGTAGCCAATCACCTTGGAGTTCAGCAACAATGGCCATCAGGGTAGTGTAATCAACAGCTTGCATAATGATTTCTTGCCCTGACGGCGAAAGTATGAACTGTCACAAAGTATCCATTAGGTGGGAAAAGGATTAACCTCTAACCCCCGCCCAGACTGCCTAATCTCCCGTCTCTAGGGTGGCGCGGTAGTCTCCGGCGGCCATCAATCCTTCTTTGGCATCTTCCACATCATCTAGGCGCACCTTGATCAACCAACCTTCTTCCCCGTAGGGGTCTTGATTGAGCAACTCCGGCTGATCTTCCAAAGCTGAGTTTTTTTCGATCACAGTGCCCGTCACAGGGGAATATAAATCCGAGGCGGCCTTGACCGATTCCACTGCCCCCATGGACTGCTCAAATTCCACTTTGTCCCCTTCTTCGGGTAACTCCACAAAGACAATATCCCCCAGCTCATCCACGGCAAAGGCACTCAGGCCAATGGTGGCCGTTTCCCCATCAAAGCGGACGTACTCGTGGGAATCCAAATAATAGAGATCGTCAGGATGTTCCAGTTCCATGGCAAAACCGCTAAAGGCAACAGCGTTGTTAGTTTACCAAAAATATGGCGGAGGCAGGGGTTGTTCCTGGGTCCACAAAGGACTGAAAATCGTTTAACTATGGGCGGGGTAAATGTAACTTCGGATCCTGGGCCGCCCAACCAACAGGGGATTGAACCCTTACTTCAAAATGAAGATGGGATGAAGCAATATCCGGTCGGCCAGTACTGCCTACATAGCCAATTACAGTACCAGCGGGGACTTTTTCCCCAGGATCCACCGCAAATCGACTCAGATGGGCATAGCGGGTTTGACGGCCATTGCCATGGTCAATGACCACCAGGAAACCATAGGCCCCTTCCTGGCTAACTAAAATCACCTCCCCGGCGGCAGCGGCCATAACGGGGGTATCCAAGGGGGCTAACAGATCTACGCCACTGTGAAAAAAGGCATCTTGCCCCGCGGCCTGATTTTGCCAGCCGTAATCTAGGCCAATTTTGGGAGTTGGTTGAATGGGCCATTGGGCCAAGCCCGTGTAGTTATCCACATTGCTAGGGGCATTTCCCCCCCAACTGATGCCGGGAATAAAGGCACGACTGGGCTTTTCTGTGCAACCGTTGATTTCAAATAAAATATCTGCCCGTAAACCATAGGCCGATGCTAAATCCCGCCAAGTGGCCCCCGCTGGTGCGGAAACAAAACGACCGTTAAAGGGGGGAATCAAAATCGTCTGCCCTGGGGTAACTTGACCACTGGACAACTGATTGTTCACACTGATCAGGGTGGCCGGCACTAGTTGATATTGGGCGGCGATGCTGTCAATGGTTTCCCCAGCTTTCACCACATGGGGAGTCATCCTTTCGGCGATCGGTTCGGGACACAGGTCAGTGAGAGGAACGGTTAACTCCTGGGCGGGGCTACGACCGCAGAAAAAAGGCCCAAGGAGCAGGAACGCCGAGAAAAAGACAATTATTTTCCTTGGCGATCGCCGTGGCGGTTTTGATTGCAGCTTCAATTTCAAAATATTGCTGGACCTGCGGAAAAGCAGCTAAACAATAAAATATTAGGCCGATAAATCCGGTTGGCGATCGTGCCATGTGGTGGCTTGTTCATAGGCATAGCCCACCCGGAATAGCATTTCTTCCCCTAACACATTGCCCACCAATTGCAGGCCAATGGGTAAATTATTGTCGTCAAAGCCACAGGGCACACTCATGGCCGGTAAACCAGCTAAGTTAACTGGAATGGTCATCAAATCGGAGAGATACATGCTGAGGGGATCATCGGTTTTTTCCCCCGCTTTGAAGGCCGTAGTGGGGGCAGTGGGGCAAACCAACACGTCCACTTTGGTAAAGGCTTGATCAAAGTCTTGTTTAATCAGGGTTCTCACCTTTTGGGCTTTGAGGTAATAGGCATCGTAGTAACCGGCGGACAGAGCATAGGTGCCGAGCATAATGCGCCGTTTCACTTCTGCGCCAAAACCCTTGGCTCTGGTGTGGGTGTACATTTCCATCAGATTATCCGCTTCCGCCCGCAGCCCATAGCGCACCGCATCGTAACGGGCCAGGTTAGCTGACGCTTCGGAAGGGGCAATGACATAATAGGCCGCAATACCGGAACGGAACCGGGGACAATGGATTTCCTCAATGGTGGCTCCTAATTCCCGCAGTTTGGCGATCGCCGTTTGCACTGCTTCATTGACCGTATCGTCTAAACCTTCCCCAAAGGCATCCATAATTACCCCCACTTTCACTCCCTTCAAATCTGGCTTCAGGGCTTGGGTGTAATCCGGAATGGGCACATCTAGGCTGGTGGAATCCCTACTATCATGGCCGGCGATCGCCTGGAGCAGAATGGCCGCATCTTCTACCCGGCGGGCAAAGGGACCAATTTGATCCAAAGAGGAAGCATAGGCCACCAAACCAAAACGGGACACTAAACCATAGGTGGGTTTCATGCCCACCACCCCACAGAGGGAAGCAGGCTGACGAATGGAGCCCCCCGTGTCAGACCCCAAAGCAATCAAACATTCATCCGCTGCTACGGCCGCCGCCGATCCCCCAGAAGATCCCCCTGGCACCCTGGTTAAATCCCAAGGATTAGCCGTCACTTGGTAACCGGAATTTTCCGTGGAACTGCCCATGGCAAATTCATCTAGGTTAGTTTTGCCCACCATGACCGCCCCGGCTTTTTGCAACTTCTCCGTCACTGTGGACTCGTAGGGAGGCACAAAACCCCGCAAAATTTGGGAAGCACAGGTGGTAACAATGCCCTTGGTGCAAAGGTTATCTTTAATGCCAATGGGAATGCCTGCCAGTAGACCAATGGGTTCCCCCGCTGCAATCTGGGCGTCAACCTTTTCCGCCTGGGCGATCGCCTGGGGAGCTGTCACCTGCAAAAAGCTTTTCAATCTGTCGTCCACCGCTTCAATCCGCGCCAAACTCGCCTGGGCCACGGCAACAGCGGAAATTTCTTGATCTATTAATTGTTGGTGCAGGGCACGAATAAGCGACATAGGGAAAGAGCCAGATTTACCTCCCCCAGTCTATCAGCAAGCCTGCCTAGCAAAAAAGGAAAGATGACTCAAACACCTTCCCTTCTACAACGAATGAAATCTTAAATTCAGGTAATTAGGCAAAAACTTAACGAGGGGTTCTCGGTCTTGCTTTATTAACTTTGAGATCCCGCCCCATCCATTCGGCTCCATCCAGAGCTTCAATGGCGGCATCTTCTTCCTTATCGGAAGACATTTCAACGAAACCAAAACCCCGCATACGACCGGTCTCCCGATCAGTGGGAAGTTGAACCCGCTTAACAGTGCCATACTCGGAGAAGACAGTCAAAACGTCATCTTCGGTGGCTTGGTAAGAAAGGTTCCCGACATAAATGGACATAAATTAGCTCCAAAACCAGAGAAAAGAAAGAGAGTGGGTTTCGGAGAGAAGCCTGCTAAGCGTAACCATAAACAATGCACTAACACTCATAACAAGTGCGTCTACCGATCCTTAATCTCACTGGCTGATCATAGCACCTGCCGCCAGAATTTGATGGCCAATTTGTCTAGATGTCTTCACAAGGGAAAATTTTAGCCAAAACCCTCCCCAGCGCCCGGTCAACTGACCCTAGGATTTCCCCAACAGGGGCTTCCATTTGTCCGGTTCAAAGGACTCTCCCTTGAGCATCCGATTCCAGTACAGCCAGGGCAAAACATAACGTTTCACTAGCCACATGCTCCACCGCTCCTGGGTGGGGTCAAAGGGAAAACTGGATTTGGGCTGGCCACCATAGTCAAATTCCGCCATGATGGTTTTGCCGTAGCCGGTAACCAGGGGACAACAGGTGTAACCACCGTATTCTGCAGACGGTTTTTTGCTGTTTAACAGACCCAAAAGGTTTGTTGCGACCACAGGAGCTTGTTTCCGCACCGCCGCTGCTGTCCGGGAAGTGGGCAGGGAAGAGGCATCTCCCAAGCTAAATACGTTGTCGTAGCGATTATGTTGCAGGGTGAATTTGTCCACATCGACCCAACCACCGGCCTCTGCGGCCAGGGGACTGTTTTTAATGAAATCCGGGGCGGACATGGGGGGGGTCACATGGATGATGTCGTAGGGTAAAGTCACTTCCGTTTTCCCATTGACAGTGAAAGTGGCTTCTTTCGCGTTGGGGTTAATGGCTTTGAGATTGTGGTGATAGCGTACGTCAATATTTTTCTTTGCCGCCACCTTTTCCAAAGATTCACAGTAGCCGGGAATGCCGAAGATTTTTCCCACTGCCACGCCATAGGTGATGTTGGTTTTCTCCCGCACGCCATTTTTGCGGAAGGTTTCGTCGGCTAAATACATGATTTTTTGCGGCGCTCCGGCACATTTAATCGGGGTGGCCGGAAAAGTGAACAGGGCATTGCCGCCTTTAAAGTTTTGCAACAGTTCCCAGGTGTAGGGGGCATAACGGCGATCGTAGTTGCTGGTGACGCCATTTTTACCGAGGGATTCCTGGAGCCTCGGAATTAGATGCCAATTGATTTGAATGCCGGGACAAACCACCAGATATTCGTAGCTGAGACTACGGCCGTCCTGGAGGGTAAGGCAGTTATTTTCCGGGTCAAAACTGGCCACACTGGCTTTGATCCATTTGGCACCGCTGGGAATGCAATCCTGCTCCGGTTTGATGGTATCTTCCATGGCGAAGGCTCCGCCCCCCACTAGGGTCCAGGCGGGCTGGTAATAGTGTTTATCGCAGGGTTCCACGATCGCCAGATCGAGTTTGGGTTTCTGCTTTAATAATTGGGCCGCCACGGTGATGCCGGCTGCTCCTCCCCCAACAACAATGATTTGATGGTTCAATGCACTCATGGTGTTTGACTAAAATCTGATAATCTCTTTTGCTTCAGACTGTTTTGGCACAGTTCAATCTTTATTCTGCCTTAGGGCCCGACTCCCGGAAAAATTTAATCCCTTTTCCTGGCGATCGTCGTTGGCATAGCTCGATCCTATGATCAACAAATGATCCACCAACCATCGATGCTTCTGGCATTTTTCCCATGGACAATTCCCTGCTCAGCGAAATTTGGCGGCAAAGTCTGGCGTTTCCCTGGCTTAGCGCTGTTATTCTCAACAGTTTTTTACTAGCCCTAGCGGCGATCGCCCCGAAGAAACTGTTAACCCCCTGGGGCTACGGCCATGCCTGGGTGCTGGGGGTGATTATTTGGGCGGCCCTGGGTTGGCGGGGTTATTTGGTGGTTTTAGCCTACTTTTTTGTGGGTTCCGCTGTGACCCGCATTGGCCAAAAAGAAAAAGAAGCGGCGGGCATTGCCGAAAAAAGATCCGGCCAACGGGGCCCGGAAAATGTTTGGGGTTCTGCTTTAACTGCTGCCCTCTGTGCCCTGGCGATCGCCTTTGGGCCGGAACCATGGCAACTCTGGTTAGCATTGGGCTATGTGGCTAGTTTTAGTACTAAGTTATCGGATACTACCGCCAGCGAAGTGGGTAAAGCCTACGGCAAAAACACCTTTTTAATCACCACCCTGCAACCAGTGCCCAGGGGGACGGAAGGAGCGGTAAGTGTAGAAGGCACCTTGGCGGGATTTGCGGCGGGTTTAGCCCTGGCAGTTTTAGGTTACGGCGTAGGTCTAATTTCCTTTGGGGGAATAATTTTTTCTACCCTGGCTGCTTTCATTGCCACCAATCTAGAGAGTGTAATTGGTGCAACTCTGCAAAATAAATGGCCCTGGCTCACCAATGAGGTGGTTAATGGTATCAACACGTTTCTTGGTGCGGCGATCGCCATTGGCATTGAAGCTACGGCCCAGTTGATTTAGATACGAAAATAGTTATGATTCAATTTCTTCAGGGCCAGGTTGTTACAGTCACAAAAAATATTCAGAACCGTTGGTTTTTGATTTTGTCCGTTAATGGGGTGGGTTATGAGTTGCAGGTGCCCCATTCCTTAGCCCAACAATGGACTCCGCCCCCCCCGGAACCCCAACAGGTTTTTACCCACCTCTTGGTACGCCAAGACCAGATCGCTCTTTTTGGTTTTGGCCGCCTGGCAGAAAGGGATTTATTTGGTCAATTAATGGGAGTAACCGGCATTGGGGCCCAGTTGGCGATCGCCCTAATTGAAACGTTGGGCTTGGAAGGCTTAGTGCAAGCGGTGGTAACGGGCAATGTCAAACAATTGTGCCAAACGCCGGGGGTCGGGAAAAAGGGAGCGGAAAGGTTAGCCCTAGAACTAAAAACTAAATTATCCCAATGGCACAAACTACAAATGGGGACCGGGGAAACTGACTCTACTCTGCCCACCACTGCCCTCCTGGAAGACCTGGAAATGACCTTGTTAGCATTGGGTTACACCCAAACGGAAATCCAGCAGGCGATCGCCATGGTCAGTCAAGTTCCAGACGTGGCCCAGAGTGAAGATCCAGAAGTGTGGATCCGCCAGGCGATCGGTTGGTTAAGTGATCACTGAAATGATCTTTAACTATCTATTGGGATGAAGATTGCTGATTTTCCAGTGTGGTAATTAAGCGATTGATGGAATCAGTTAAATTAGTTTGGGCTTCCAGCACCGGATCCGGTTGTGCTTCGGCCACAATTTCTTCCTCCACTGCTTTTTTTCGTTGCATTTTTTCGATAGCTTTAATGATGAGGAAGATTACAAAAGCAATGATTAAAAAGTTAATTATAGCAATAACTAATTCCCCCAAACCCAAGGGTAAATCCTGCAATTGACTGACACCGGCTTGATCCAGTACTGGCTGTAGCAAAACTGCCATTAACCAGGCCACAAAAGCATTGACAATACTGGTGAAAGCTCCACCAATTACTACCGCTACGGCCAGATCTACTACGTTCCCCCGCAGGATGAAATCCTTAAAGTCCCGCCAGAATCCGCCTGCCCCTTGCCTTGCACTTTTAACCATGGGCTTAACTCCTCTTTTGTACTAAAATATTGTTAATTAGTCAGTGGTATCATAGCAGTTTTCAGCGCTACCATTAAACAGGTTGAGCTAAAGCTTAGCCTCTAATTACCGAGACCATATTTGTCGATGAAACCAACTGGTTGGAACCAATTTTTACTGGACATTACCCACGACTACAATCTGCGAGGCAAGCTAAAAGAGGTGTTTTTGGCCCGCTTTGCCTATGAGCATTGGCGTAAGTCCGACCTGGAAGTGTGGGAAATTGCCGAAGCCGCCAGCCATGAAACCTACAAAAAGCAAATGACCCAAATTTATGGAGTTTTTGCCAATGATAAACCAGGGGGTTGTCCAGAATTAGATGCCAGTAGTCGTGGTCCGGGTAAATTTCAATTGTTGCGGGACTGGTTTAAGGAGGTGAAATATCCCCAATGGCAGAGTGAGCAGTTTGCCGTCGGCGTTAATGGCCTTACCCCCGCACTGACGGTTGGTCGTGGCAGTCCCCTGGGGGATAACGTTATCTATGTTCTACGGCTACCCACAGAACAACAATGTCTGGAGGAACTGACCAGGGGGGGAGCCCTCTTGCGCATTAAAGCCCCGGAAAAAATGGGTAAAACTTCCCTTCTACAATTTTTGCTGGCGGAAGTGGAAGCAACGGGCGATCGCCATATTTATCTCAACCTACAAACGGCGGAAAGCGCCATGTTTAGTAGCCTAGATAAATTTTTGCGTTGGTTCTGTGCCAACTTAAGTCGAGAATTGGGCATCAAACCCAATTTAGATGACTATTGGGATGAAGAATTATTTGGCAGTTTAGTTAGTTGTAAAACCTACGTACAGGATTATTTACTTAGTCAAACTGACCGGGCGTTAGTAATGGCCATTGATAACCTAGACCGCTTGTTTGAGTTTCCCGTTATTGCCCAAGACTTCCTGCCCATGTTGCGCTATTGGCATGAAGAAAGTAATAACCTGGCTCAATGGCAAAAGCTACGTTTAATTATTGCTAATTCCACCGAAGCTTACGTCAAACTAGATGCCAACCAATCCCCTTTTAATGTGGGTCGCCAATGGAAATTGACCGGTTTTACCAAAGAACAAATTCTGCAACTTAAAGCCGCCTATGGTTTTGATGACAATCAAATTGAAGAGGAAAATTTATTAACCCTCGGTAAACTGGTGGGGGGCCATCCGTATCTGATTCGTTTGGCCTTGGATGCGGTACAAAAAACCAATGTGGACCTACCAACCATTTTAGCCAACGCCGTCACCCAGAGTGGCATTTATAGCAATCATCTCCGTCGTCTGTGGGGCTTACTGACCGGGGCACCGGACTTAGCCGCTAGCATGAAGCAGGTGGTGAACAGTGAAAATCCAGTGCAATTAGACCCCCCCATTGCCTATCGTTTGGAAAGTATGGGTCTGGTGACCCTTAGTGGTGATCAATGTAGTGCCAGTTGTCCTTTGTACCAACGTTATTTCCATGAGCAATTGTGACGTTTTTTGCCGGCTTGCTGTGGTGGATGTTCAACTTTAACCCGGGCTTGTGTCCTAAAATATCGGAGTCAGTTTAGTTGGTTCTAGTCTGCTAATTACGGAGAAATGGAGCAAAAACTTGTCTAAGACGCCTGCTGTTCCTCCTCCAAAATCGTCAGTCCTGATTGGCTTGAATAATTTGTTCTAATTTCCCCCTAGGCCACTTTCTTCGCTAAAACAGAAACTAACCGTCCCCGGCGGTGGTCTAGTCCCTTTAGACCCCATGGTCAGTGAGTCGTGAACTGAGTTGATTTTGCCAAGTATCCATGAGCAATAATCCTTCCCCTCACAGTGCGGGGGCGATCGCCAAATTGAGACGTTGGCTAACTAGACCCAGCACCTTGATCACCCTAGGGGGACTGACGGTGGTTGGTACGGGCCTATATCTGGGGGGACAACACCTGGCCTACCGGGAAGCATCACCGTTTTTGGAGTCGGAATTATCCAGATTGTTGGGTCGGCCGGTGGACATTGGCCCGGTGGAAGATTTTCGTTTACTGGGGGTGCGCCTTGGGGCTTCTTCCCTGCCCCGGACCGTTGATGATGCCACGGCGATCGCCATTGAAGCCATTGAGATAGATGTCAATCCCCTCCCTTTCCTGGTGGGACAACCGGTGGAAGTTAGGGCCACCATCATTAATCCCCAGGTGAACCTGGAGCAAAAACCCACGGGGCAATGGACCACCATTAAGTTACCGGAGGGGGACAAACCCTTTTCCCTGCCTCTGGATTTAACGGTGGGAGTTAATGTACAAAATGCCCAATTGCAACTGTTACCCCAAGGTTTGCAACAGCCAGTACAAATCACTGCAGCCGGTCAAGGAGGTTATCAATATCGACGCCAAGGCGATCGCCAAACTGTTAGCTACGACTTGGGGGTGCAATCCCTGGGCAGTGATCTCCAGGCCCAGGGGCAAACGGTGCTCAACACGGGGGAAAGTCAAACCAATGTCACCATTAATCGCCTCGATTTACCGGCTTTAGCCAGCCTATTACCTCCTTTACCAGTGGCCTTGGAAACCGGAGAAATTTCTGGCCAGGTGCGGGGCAGTTTACCTAGTTGGCAACAGTGGTCCGCTTTACAAACTCTCGGCAATGTCGAGTTGAAGCAACTGCAGGCCCGCATCGATAAGGTTAAAGCTCCTTTGCAAGTGGGTTTAGACCTAGGTTTTACCGGACAAAAGTTGCAGATTAACCAGGGCCTGATCAACCTTGGCCCCCTTAATGCTGCTCTCCAGGGCACCATTGATTGGCGATCGGGCTACGATCTCCAATTCACCACCAAGGCCATTGACACTGCCGCTTTCCTCGACACCATTGCGGTGCCCCTACCATTACCCATCACAGGACAAGTCCAAGCCCAGGGACAATTGCAAGGAACCCTCACCAGCCCCCAACTCCAGGGCCAGTTAACCAATGTAGCTGCAGTAACTGTGGACCGGGTTCCTTTGGATCGCCTAGGGGTAAATTTCCAGGCGGATTTAGACCAAATTGCTTTAGTCAATGTCAGTTTACGCCCCACCAGTGGAGGAGAAATTCAGGCCCGGGTCCAGTCCCCTTGGAAACTGCGCCAATTGTTAACCCCAGAAGCAGACCAATGGCGATGGCAAACCATTCCCGTGGCCGGGCAAGTCTCCGGGGTGATCGCCACCATGGCTTTGTTAAATACCTATGACCTGAATTTGCAAGAGGTAGAAGTTGGTAACCTGGGTTTTTCGGGCCAAGCGGGGGGCACGTTGGGCAATCCCCGGTTCAATGTGCAATGGCAAACCACCAACGGCGATCGCCAGGGTCGTCTTAACTTAAGCACCAGGGGAGAAGCTAATTTGGCGGGCCCTCGATTGACCTTAACTGGAGCGCAGATAAGCACCAACGAAGGCTCTTTCAACGTGCAGGGCCAAGCCAATTTTGCCCAGGATCGTTGGCAAGCCCGCTGGAATACGACCCAGTTCCCCCTGCAACCTTTTTTGCAAACCCTTTGTGGCTTGGAAAAAAGTAATTTTTGTTTACCCCAACTGGCGGCCCAACCCCTCACCCTCAATCGGGGCGAAGGCAATGTGAGTGGGGAAATTTTTACTTTTGATCCCAACCGTTGGCAGGGCAATGCCGAACTGCAATTAACCAGTAACCAACAAACCGCCACCATCAATGCCAGTCTCCAAGGGGGTCAAATCCAGGCTGAGGTGGCAGCCAATAATATAGCCGTTAATAACTACTTGCCTGCTTTAGCCGCTCCGGTGGCCCTAAGCCAACTCACCGCCCAAAGCCAATTACCGTTAGCCCCCTTACTCGCTGGGCAATTACCCCTGGGACAGATAGAAGGTCGTACCCAGTTCACCGCCCTAGTGGACGATCGCCGAGTTACGGCCAATGCCCAACTGGCGGAGGGCACCGTGCAAACCAATGCCAATCTCGGAGCCATTTCTCTCAATACCTTTTTGCTCCAGTTACCAGTGGCGGCTAGGTTGAACAACGGAGAAATCCAAGCCCAAGCTTTTGTAGGGGACATTAACACCTGGCAAGCTTTACGCAGTTTTGACCTCAACCGTCTCCAAGGCCAAGGACAATTGAACCTAACCGTGGCCAATGGCCCCGTAGCGGTGAACGGTTCTTTGCTCAATGGCAACCTGGCGGCGATCGCCAATGTGGTGGCCATTCCCCTCAATGCCCTAGCTCCAGAAATTCCCTTCCCGGCCCAGGTGGAAAAGGGCCGAATTTCTCTGGGGGTAAACTTAGCAGATTTGGTGCAAGCTCAACCGGATCTGAGTCGAGTAGCGGCGATCGCCAATGTAGATTTGGAAGTTGCCGGAGGTACTGTAACCAGTGTCAGTGCTCTGAAAAATTTAGCCTGGCAAAGTCGGCTCACCGCCAAGGATATTAACCTCAATCCCGTTCTGGCTCAGTACGGCGGCACCGATGGAGTATCCCTTGCCCCAGTGGAGGGAGAAGTTAAGCTGGCGGGCAACTTGGGCAATGTATTTACCAATGATGGAAACTTGGAGGCCATTCCCGTCACAGTACAACAGGCGTTGTTCCGCAGTGGGGAGCAAACCGTTTCTGCCCAGGGCAAGATAAGTGTGGGCAGTTTTAATCAACGACCCGCATTAACCAATGTCAATCTCAATGTCCGCAATGGCCTGAGTTTTGCCCAACTGCCCGTTAATGCCCTGTTAACTCAACTACCCTTAGCACCGGAATTTCGTCCCCAAGCTTTGGCCCTGGAGGGTAGTAGTCAATTTACTGGCCAATTAACAGGACGCAATGTCACAGGGCTTGGGGATTTAAAACTGGCTGGTAATTTGGCGGTCAACAATTTAGCCGTTAATGGTTTTGGCTTTGAACCCCAATTGCGGGGCCCCCTGGCGGTGCAGTTAAACCAAAATGTCCTACTGGATCTCCAGGGACAAGTTGATCGCCTAGCAGTAAACCTCCAACCCTGCCGGGGCAATTGCCTCTTCCCCTATCTCCCCACCAGCTTTAATCTGCGCCAAGCCTATGAACGGGAAAAACCCATCCTCGCCCAGGGCAAACTCAACGGCGATCGCCTGGCCATGGAAGTGGCGGATTTTCCCGTCGCTCTGTTGGATCTCCGCCCGGGTCTACGTTATCAAATTGTCGAGCAACTGGGTGGCAACTTTAACGCCGACCTAGTGGTTAACCTCCGCAACGGCCACGGCCAAGGTAATTTAGCTATTGATGGCGTTACCCTTGGCACCACGGCGATCGGTGAAGTAACTGCGGCCCTGGCTTACCAAAATCAAACCCTACAACTCAAACAAGGCCAGCTTAAAACCGCTCTTGGCCAATACCAAGCCCAGGGGTCACTGAACTTCAGAACCGAAGCCATCGAAGCTAGGGTAAACGTCAAAGATGGTGATATTGCCCCCTTGCTAGCGGCGGCCAACATTTCCGATGTGGGATCCCTACTGCGGCTCACCGGTTTGGAATCTACCCCTAAAGAATTAGCGGATACCATTGGCCCTCTCAGTTTGGGTAACCCCGATGGGGCACTGGAAAATCAACTTAATCTCCTTTATGTCATTGACCAACGTATTATCGCCCTCGCCCAGCAGTACGAACGGGGGGGCGTACCGACCCAGTTAAATGTTCAGGGTAATTTCGATGCAGCCCTTAATCTGAATGGCACCCTGCGAGATCCGGCCCTTGCTCTCAAAGTACAGGGCAAAAATTGGAGTTGGTATCCCCAGGGGCCCTTCCCCAACATCGTGCCCCCCATTGGGCTAGTGATGAATGAAACCCGTTTTCTGCCCATCGAACAGTTTCAACTTGAAGCCAAATTTGCCGATGGCCGTCTGGCCTTACTACCTTCCTTTGTGCAGATTGAAGAATCTCGCTTGGGGGCCGAAGGAATTTTCTCCCTAGAAAAAAGTCAATTGCAATGGTCGATTAAGGATTTTAATCTGAATAATCTGGACTCCTTTGTGGAAATGCCCTCTGCCTTTGGGGCTCGCCTTAATGCCCAAGGAAGCTTTGCCCGAACCGCCGCTGGCCCTAACCTATCGGGGCAGTTTGAGTTTGACCAGATCACCCTCAACGCCAGGCCGGTGCCGGAAGAGGTGGGGGGCAGATTTGATTACCAAAACAATTTATTGCAATTGGTCACTTCGGAAGCTTCTCCCCTCTACCTAAGGGCCGATGTGCCTATTTATTGGAATCCCCAGGAAGCTAAAACTGCGGAAGGGCCAAATACTTTTAGTGCTGAATTCAAAATTCCCCCCAATTCCTTGGAGTTATTGGACGTGGTCAGTCAAGAGCAATTGGTCTGGCTTGGTGGGGAAGGATCCGCAGATCTGAAAGTGGAAGGGGAAATTGACCAAAGGAATGGCATTGGCATTTCTGACCTCAGGGCTTTGGGGAAAGTCAGTCTCAACGGAGCCCAGATCAGGAGTGCTGCCCTACCAACCCCGGTGCAGGTGGATGGGGAAATTCTGTTTAACAACACCACGATCGCCATTGAGCAATTAACAGGACAACTGGATCAAAGCCGTATTGAGGTGGCGGGAATTTTACCCCTGTTTGAGCCCCAGCCAGATTTGGAAAATCCGCTTCAGGTGAGCATTAAACCCACTAATATCACCATTCCCAATCTCTACCAAGGTAATTTGGCGGGGTTTGTCACCGTCCAGGGTTCTGCCCTGGCCCCCAGTTTGACGGGGGATGTGGCCCTGGCCAACGGCCGATTTTTTGTGCCCGATCGCAGTTTGGAGAATCAGCCCAGTCGCATTGCGGAACTACGTACTAGATTAGGTTGGTTCAAAGGGACGAGGCGATCGCCAATGGTGGAGCCCCAGTTAAATAATCTGCGTATCACCCTGGACAATCTGCATATCGAGCAGGAACCCCTCTACGTTTTTAACTTTGGTGGTGGGCTCACAGTTAATGGCCCCCTGACCAACTTCGATGATCTAAGGGCCGATGGCACCATTAGCCTCGACCGAGGTCGGGTCAGCTTTCTTGATACCCGCTTTTTGCTCGATCGCCGGGCCCCCAACACGATTACGTTTTCTCCCAACGAGGAGTTAATTAATCCCAGCTTGAACATTGCTATGCGTACTATTGTGTCAGACTTGCCCCAGTCGGCCCGCATGCGCTCCCAGGAAACCAATGAATATCCCGACGACAGCCTGAACCAAATTGAACGGATTGATGTGCGCCTGACCATTGACGGCAGTTTGAGCCAGATTTTACCCAACATTAATCCCCGCTACAGCGCTGTTTGTGACCCTACTGTTACTTTTCGGCCGCTGACGGGGGTGGGTAGTTTCGACGAATTTCAGCTCGATCGCCTTTCCCGTTGCCTACAAATCCTGGCCGCCCAGGGGGTGCAAAATGAGCAAATTTTCAGTAATCCGGCCCTGAGTTTGACCAGCAGTCCTCCCCGCACCGAAGGGGAAATTGTCCGCCTGTTGGGAGAACAGGTCATTGTCCTAGTGGATGCACTCCAGGGGAAAAACTCTAGCCAGTTATTACAGGTGGGCATTACCCAGTTAGCGATCCCGATGATTTTCCAGGGATTGGTCTACGATGTGGAAACCGCCATCAGCGACAAGATTAAAAGCACCGATTTCCGGGTGGTGCCTTTCCTCGAAGCGATCTATGAAGTGGAAGATAAGGGATATATGCGTTTTACCTACGATTACAATTTCAGCCAGTTCATCATCCGCTATGAGAAACAGTTCTAAAACTGGCACCCTAGAAGCCGGAGCTATTTTTTTGTTAAGGTGGGGCAAATTTCAACTTTTACGGTGCGGTGGTTTCCGATCCCCATGGGGCGCTTTGGTGCCCGGTTCAGGGAGAATGACCAAGGCCCAATTGCTATCCATAGTTCCATTTCCATAAATTGTGTTAGGAGAATTAGTCCCATGTGTGTTGGTTGCTTTGTTGTTTCCGCTTTTACCCTGTTTATGCCCCCCACGGAGGCTCCTGTCCCCAATGGTTTAAGCTTTGATGGGGCTCCGCTCACCATGGAACAGACCCAGGTAATGGCCAATCCTGTGGCCGAGCAAGCGGAACTGGAACAATTGCAAGTGGCGATCGCCGAGATGGTGGCCTCTTTTCCAGATAACGCCGAAGGACAGATGTTGAAAAATAAGTTTGGTGAACTGGAACGGCAACTCCAAGCCACCGATGATTTAGCTGAAGCTAACAATATTTTGGATGAGGGCTTTGAGGAAATTAAACAAAAAATCCTCGATTCTCCCCATGCCGACAGTTTAATCAGCCTAATGTACGAAATTCGGGAAGCGCAATTTGAACGACTCCAGGTTTTTGCCCCAACGATCCCTGGCACCAAAAATGGCTGGTTGAGCTAACCCCATTTGATTAGCTAATTTTTACCCTTCTTTCCCCTGGCGATCGCCTTTGGCCCTGCCTTTTCAGGCTATAGAAGTGGTCTGGGTCACCCAATAGTTGTGATCTAGATCACAGAGGGCCACGGCCTGGATCTCTACAATGGTCAATGGGCAGTATGCCTAATCTGCCTGTTTGGGGCCATGCAAAGGACATAGTTTTCTATGGTTAGTCCAGGTTTGACGCCTCTGCCAAAGTCCCTCCACCTGCTGGTTGCTTTTAAGTGAACACTGACCTTTGTAGGGATCGAAGGGTAATTATGAAACCTCGTTTTGTCTTAAATTTTCTCACCGCCGGTAGGAAAAAAGATTCCGCTGGTTTTGCCCTACCCCTAGTGATTATGGGTGGGTTGGTTATTACCGTGGCCGCGGCGGCGATTGTCATGAAGGGCATGAATGATCAAAATCAGGTCACAGCCCAAGCAGCTAAATCTACTGCTGACCAAGCGGCTGAAGCTGGATTAACTCAGGTTCAGGCCTTTCTTCTCAAGAATCCTGTTTTAGCTAAGAAACACTTTTCCCAATGGGGAAGTACAGCTAGTGGCTCTTTTGTCCCCAATGATGCATTTCTAACCGAAGCGGCAGCAGAGCTTCAGGGAGCGAGTTGTAATTATAAAAATATGACAGTGGATGAAGTCAAAGATGCTTTGGCAACTGAAATAACAGCTTTTTATGATCAGACTATGTCTGCTCCCAAAGCCCTGCCTAACCCGTCAGGTAATGGGGCCAAAGCTCCTAAATTTCAGATGGTGGATTATCGATTTGACGCCAGCCAACAAAAAGGAGTGGTTCACGTTCGAGGTCTAGCTGGTGAGGATAATAGTCCTAATCAAGCAAAAACCAATTTGGTTGCAAGTTTCCCCATAACGGACGGCAGTGCCCCATTTACTGGAGTTGTGCCTGGTTTATGGGTTAAAGGAACTATCACAGCAGGGCAAAATGTCAACAATCCCGGTTCTGTGAATGCTCAGGTCATATACGAATGTGACAAGCCAACCTTTACTACAAGCGCTGGCAATGGTCAAAATTCTGGCTATACCGAGTATGTTTCTGGTTCTCAGCGGATTGCTCTACCAAATTCAATGGATCCCCCGGGAGCCAGTCCCATTCCGATGCCCGATCCACCTACTTCTGCTCCCGCCGGAGTTACACCTGCTTCTTTGCCGACGGTTACAGGCAATCTCACTCTACCCCGTTCCGGCACAGACACGACAAGTTCTTCAAACTATAATTCTGCCAACCAAACTTATTACTACACAATAAATTCAACCTCAGGAAAGTCCGTATCTGGAAATGGAGTTAATCTTCAATTCACCCCCGGTCAGAAAGTGGTTTTGTTCCTCACAGGAAATGTGGATATTGGTGGTAACTCCCAAATTGTCCATGATTGCTCTGGGGTATCTGGCTGTGACGCAACTGATGTCCAGATAATTGGTCCAATAGCTAATGCTAGTGGAACCTTTAGCACCGGTGGAAATTCTGCTGTCTGTAGTATCTTTTTCTGGGGACCAACTTACACCCTTAACTTGAGTGGTGGTGGTAATGCTGGCAACTGTTCATCAGGGGCAAACCAGAACGGAATTTATTGGGCAAAAAGTTGGACTGGTGGAGGTCAGGGTTCCCACAACGCATTGCACCAAACTGGAACGACTTGGGAAGTGATTAATCCGATTGCCAATTTCAAGGTTAAAAATCGTCTTGGCGCAAATTCTGACTGGAAGACCATCGATGAGCAAGGCGCTCAGTCTTTGATGTCTAGTATTCAGGTTCCTAACTAAAAGTTCAGTTTTATCCTTGTTTGAGCATCAAAGAGCGTATTCCAGATTAGGGAGCGGGAATTTTTGCAAACTGATTTTCCCCTCAGTCAGAAGAGTTTCCAGTCACAAATTATTCAACACAGGCAACAGTAAAACGACAAAGTAATAGACCAGGGGAGCGGTGAAAACGTAGCTGTCGGTGCGGTCTAAAATTCCTCCGTGGCCAGGAATTAATTGCCCAGAATCCTTAACTCCCGCATCCCGTTTCATCATTGATTCCGTCAAGTCCCCCAGCAGGCTAACTATGCCAATTAATAGGCCCAGTAAAGCGCCGGTAATTTCCCAGTAGGGCCATTGCAAATACCAAGCTCCCAATACCCCCACCAGCAAACTGCCTCCTACTCCCCAGAGGGAACCTTCCACGGTTTTTTTCGGGCTAATGTCCGACAGACGGGTACGTCCTAACCATTTCCCCATAATGTAAGCGCCAATGTCCGCCGCCCAGATGCAAGCAAAGGCAAGGATAGTGACCAGTAAGCCCGTGGGAAAATTTTCCGGATGGGCCCAGGACTCCGGCCAAAAACCATTCAGGGGCAAGTGCAAACCCATAGGGTTAACGGCTCCATCCCCCAACCGCAGTCGCACCCAATAGCTGGGCAAATAGCCCCCATAAAACAGGCCCAGTAACGAAGTAGAAATGTCGGCAATGGTGGCCATTTTGGGTTGAAACAGCAGATAAAAGCAAATTAATGCCCCGGTTAAAGGAAAAAATGCATCAGTTAAATGGGGGGTAACCGTGGCCGACAGCAGCAACATTAATGACAGCACCATGGTGGTCTTAGCGGCTGGGGCAATGCCCTTAGCCCGCACCATTTGGAAATATTCCCGCAATCCTAAATAAATTACTAGGGCGATCGCCGCGCTAAAGTACCAGCCCCCCAAAATTAGTAGGGAAAACGCCAAGGCAATACCGATGACTGCACTAATAATTCGCTGGGTGGGCATGGTAAAGGTAAAAAAGACCAAAAATAAGGAAAAGTGTCAACTTCGTACTAAAAAGTTACTCTTTGTTAACCTTTTCTTAGTTTTTATTTTAGAACAGAAGCAAACCCCTAGGCCTTCCCTTACATCTCCCCGACTAAGACAACTTTTCTCCCGCCAAAATAAAAGTAGGGTCCACCGCTGCAAAAATCTGTTGTAAACCACGTTTTTCTAGACGATTTACCCCCGCTTGCACCACCTCCACGTTGCGGACCTGGAGTTCCGACAGGGTTTCAGAAATGCCATAGAGACTTTCCAAATTATTCGCTGTTGCCACTAAACGACCTCCGGGAGCTAAATGGGCCCAGGTTTCCTGCAAAATTTGCTTAATGGGACGCCCTCCCTCAATGCAAATATGGGTGGGGTGGGCAATTAACTGCGGTAAGCAATCCGGAGCACTGCCCTCATGGACAGTCACATTAGTTACCCCAAACCGTTCGCAGTTACGGCGAATTAAACCCGCCACCTCCTCATCCCTTTCCACCGCCACAATGCGACTGCGGGGACACAGTAGGGCTAGTTCCACCGGAATGGTGCCAGTGCCAGCCCCAATATCCCAAATGATGGATTCCTCCTTCAATTGCAAAGCGGAAATAATCAGCAGGCGTACCTCCCTTTTGCTGAGGGGAATGCCCGGTAATCGTTCAAACAGGCCATCTGTAATTCCTGGGGTCTTATAGGGCCAGAGCATGGACTTAGTTTCTCCGCTGACAGTTAAGCCACCATTGTCCCCCCATTTTTCCGCAGGGGTAAATGATGGCCGATACAATCCTAGTGGCATCCTAGGCAAAAAATGTTAACCAGATTTGGGATTTTCTGTTCCTAGAGCCGACTCAATCCCCCAATCCACCAGAGTTCCATATTACTGGTAAATTTTGAGGTAAATATCCCCCTAACTTTAGAATCAGGGGGCAGTCAAACCAGATCTGGGACTATAAATCGGCGTATTCGGGATGGTATTCATCCAGGGAAATTTTCACCGGGGGCACATCCCAAATTTCCTTGCAGTATTCCCGAATGGTGCGATCGGAGGAGAATTTACCCATGCGGGCCGAGTTGAGAATGGACATTTTTGTCCACCGGTCTTGGTCGGCGTAGGCTTTGCTGACTTCATCCTGACAGCCCACATAGGCTTGGTAGTCCGCCAGTAGCATATAGGGATCGTGGTGCAGAAGGGACTCCACAATGGGATGGAACAAATTGGGGTTACCGGGGGAGAAGTAGCCGTGGGCAATGCGGTCAATCACAGCTTTTAGATCAAAGTTATTGTCATAGTAGGTGTGGGGATGGTAACCGTTTTCTTTCATGGCATATACCTGTTCAGCGGTAAGGCCAAAGAGGAAAAAGTTTTCTGGCCCTGCCTCTTCCCGAATTTCGATATTAGCCCCATCTAGGGTTCCAATGGTGAGGGCGCCGTTCATGGCGAATTTCATGTTTCCTGTACCGGAGGCTTCCTTGCCTGCGGTGGAAATTTGCTCCGACAAGTCGGCGGCGGGATAAATTCTTTGCCCCAGGGAAACGTTGAAGTTAGAGACAAAGACAACTTTGAGCCTTCCCCGCACATCGGGATCGTTGTTGACCACCTCCCCCACAGCATTGATCAACTTAATAATCAATTTGGCCATGAAATAACCTGGAGCGGCCTTACCCCCAAAAATGAAGGTACGGGGCACAATTTCCGCATGGGGATTTTGTTTGATGCGGTTATAGAGGTGAATAATTTCTAGGGCCGCTAGGTGTTGGCGCTTATATTCATGAATCCGTTTGACCTGCACATCAAACAGGGAGTTAACGTCAATCTGAACATTGCGATACTTGAGCAAATAGGCCGCTAAGTTACGCTTGTTATTTTGCTTAATTTCTCGCCAGCGACGACAAAATTCCGGATCATCAACAAACTTTTCAATTTGTCGCATTTCATCCAGGTTCTTCAGCCAACCATCGCCAATTTTTTCCGTTACCAACGCAGATAGTTCAGGGTTGCTGAGCAAAATCCAGCGGCGGGGGGTAACGCCATTGGTTTTGTTAAAGAACTTCTGGGGCCAGAGCTTGGCAAAGTCCCGCAGGGTATCTTTTTTCAGCAGTTCGGTGTGGAGGGCGGCTACTCCATTGATGGCATGGCTACCCACACAGGCCAGGTTGGCCATGCGAATTTTTTTGCCATGGTTTTCTTCAATCAAAGAAAGGCTTTCCACCAGAGCTTCGTCGTTGGGGAACCAGGTTTGCAACCCCGTTAGGAAGCGGTGGTTAATCTCGTAAATAATTTCCAAATGACGGGGCAATAGTTTGGCAAACAAATCCACTGACCAGCGCTCTAGGGCTTCCGGCATGAGGGTGTGATTGGTGTAGGCAAAGGTTTTTTGGGTGATGTCCCAGGCCTTATCCCAGTCGTAGTCATAACGGTCCACAAACAGGCGCATCAATTCGGCGATCGCCACGGCGGGGTGGGTATCGTTCAACTGAATGGCGGTGAGTTCGTAGAAAGTATCGAGATTAGGGTGGGTGCGGAGATGAATCCGAATTAGATCCTGCAGGGAAGCAGAAACAAAGAAATATTGTTGGGCTAGGCGCAATTCTCGGCCAGCGGGGGTATTGTCGTTGGGATAAAGAACCTTGGAAATGGTTTCCGCATCCATCTTTTCCGCTACTGCCCGGTCGTACAGACCAGAATTGAAAGCTTCAAAGTTAAATTCTTCACTAGCTTCTGCCTTCCAGAGTCGGAGGGGATTGACCGTATTGGTTTGATAACCAGGTACCGGAGTGTCGTAGGGAATGGCCAGAATAGTCCTTTCGGGAATCCAGACCACCTTGGGTTGATTTTTTTCGTTATGGATGATCTCCGTGTGGCCCCCTAGCTTTACTTCCACCGACTCATCAGCCCGGGGGATTTCCCAGGGATTACCAAACCGTAACCAGTTGTCGGGCACTTCCACCTGCCAACCGTCCTGAATACGCTGGTGAAAAATTCCAAACTCATAGCGGATGCCGTAGCCGATCGCCGGCACTTCTAGGGAAGCAAGGGAATCGAGGAAACAGGCCGCTAGACGGCCTAAGCCACCATTGCCCAAGCCGGGGTCTGGTTCCTGCTCAATAATTTCGTTTAAGTCCAGGTCAAATTCTTTCATTACCTGGTCGATTTTGTCGTACAACCCCAGGTTAATGAGGTTATTGCCTAAATGCCGTCCCATCAGGAATTCCGCCGACAGGTAACAAACCACCTTCACTTTTTCCTGCTTATAGGTGGCGACGGTCTTGATGAAACGATGCAACAGGCGATCGCGGATGGTATAGGCCAGGGCAACGTAGTAGTCGTAGAGGGTTGCCTGGGAACGATCAATCCCCTGTAGATAAAAAAGGTTATCCAAAAAGGCCCGCTTCAAAGTGGCCACACTCATGCCGGTGCGGTCATCTTCAATTGTGATAGTGGGTTGAGGGGAAGTGTTTAGGGTAGATTGATCAATCATTGATTGTTCCTGATGAAAAAGTCGGGGTGACATCACCCAGGCTAGCCGACGCTAGCTCAAAGTACAGAAGCCCGATCGCCTTCTATAACCACCATTAGTTACTCCGGCAATCCAGGCTCACAACAGCGATGCTAACTTTAGAGTAGTGTAAGGTCTCTGCCAAGACTCTACACCTACCCCATCGGGCATTGTTAAGGACAGTTGACACAGTGACAGAAAACTAATCTGCCCTTTGCCATCAATTTCTAATCACCGTAGTGAACAGATTGTCCATGATAACCACTGGCGATCGCCGCTTCTGCTTCTAAGCTCAGCTTTTAGGGTTGACTAGTGAAAAGAAGGGGGCAAAAGATGTCAGACTTTGGTGATATTCCCCCGGACTTTTCCCTGGGGAGGCCAAGGCCAATCACTATAATGGAGACGTGCGATACCGATATTCATTGGAAGTGGTCTGCACCGCCCTGCTTCCCCTTAAACCCTTGAACGTTTAGGGATATTAGCGGTTTTAGCCCTATGAACACCCAGTTTTTTGAAGAATACCAAACCCAGTTACTGGACTGGCAAAAGAAATTTTTTAGCACTTGGATGGAAAGCCTGCCCAAAGGCACCGCTGAAATTAAATTGACCGATACCTTTGAAACCAGTTTGAAATTACAAGAGGAAATGGTCAAAAGCTACCTGGAAGCCCAGGAAAAATCCGCCACAATGATGATCGATGCCCAAAAACAATTTTGGGACAACTATTTTCAAGCCCTGCGGCAAGAGCCCGTATCGGCTAACTAGACTGATGTAAGCCTATTAACCAACGGTGATTAATCCTTCGATTAGACCCAACTTATCGTACCGATCGACTTCGTTGCAAGCTTCATAGACTCGAAACTATGCGTTTCCCCCGGAGAATTTTAGGATTCTGTGGGGGTTTGCTTTTGTGCCAAAATTGCCTCAATTTGCCTTCCCACACTGCCCAACCTAGAAAAACTGTATTCTGCAATGCTGTTTTAGTCTGCTTTTGCGACAATACTGACCAAGGTTATGAAAAGTTTATTAAGTTTGTTGATGGTCTCCGCCGCAATAATCCCCCTTGGGGGAAAATGCCAAGGAACTACCGCCAACGATGAGGAGTGAAGGGCATGGTTAAACTGGGCCATTGGGGTAAAACCTGGCGTTATTATCTGTTGCTGGCTTTGGGAGTACTGTTGGCGATCGCCATACCGTTATTACCGGCCTTTTCCCAGGTTTCCCGCCAAACCATCATTGTGGCCACGGAACCCACCTTTCCTCCTTTTGAAATGACCGATGAAGCCACGGGGCAATTAACCGGTTTTGATGTGGATTTGATTCAGGCGATCGGAGAAGCGGCCCAGGTCACCGTTGATATTCAGGGCTATCCCTTCGACGGCATTATCCCCGCCTTGCAATCCAATACGGTGGGGGCGGCCATCAGTGCCATTACCATTACCCCAGAGCGGGCCCAGTCGGTGTCCTTTTCCAGTCCCTATTTTAAATCGGTGCTGGCGATCGCCGTGCAGGATGGCAACGACACCATCAAAAACCTGAAGGATTTGGAGGGGAAAAGATTAGCGGTGGCGATCGGTACCACTGGGGCGATGGTAGCGACTAACGTACCTGGGGCTAAAGTTACCAACTTTGATTCCATTACCTCTGCTCTCCAGGAATTGGTCAACGGGAACGCCGATGCAGTGATCAATGACCGCCCAGTATTGCTCTACGCCATCAAAGACGCAGGTTTGAGAAACGTCAAAATTAGTGCCGATGTTGGCAGTGAAGATTATTACGGCATTGCCATGCCCCTGGCTCCTCCTGGGGAAATTAATCAAACTAGGGAAGTGCTCAACCAAGGTTTATTCCAAATTATTGAAAATGGCACCTATAACGCCATCTATGAAAAATGGTTTGGCGAAAAAAATCCCCCCTTTCTCCCCCTAGTAGCCCCTTCCCTGGTGGGTAAAGTGGGCACGGCCCAGAGCCTGACCGAACGCAGTCAAGCTAACCCCAACGATAACTTTCTCATCACCCTGTTCCGCAATCTCTTTAAAGGTTCCATACTCACCGTTCTCCTCACCGCCTTTTCCGTTTTCTTTGGTTTAATCGGTGGCACCGGAGTGGCGATCGCCTTGATTTCCGATATTAAGCCTCTACAACTGATATTTCGCATCTACGTGGAGTTTTTCCGCGGTACTCCCATGTTGGTGCAACTATTCATCATCTACTTCGGTTTGCCGGCGCTGTTCAAGGAAATTGGCTTGGGCATCACCATTGACCGGTTCCCGGCGGCCATTATTGCCCTCAGTTTGAATGTGGCCGCTTATCTAGCAGAAATTATTCGAGGTGGTATCCAATCCATTGATCAGGGCCAGTGGGAGGCCTGTGAATCCCTTGGTATGTCCCCTTGGCAGACTATGAAGGAAGTAATTTTTCCCCAAGCTTTTCGCCGTATTTTGCCGCCCCTGGGTAACGAATTTATCACCCTAATTAAAGACACCAGTTTAACCGCCGTGATTGGCTTCCAGGAACTATTCCGGGAAGGGCAGTTAATTGTGGCCACCACCTATCGAGCATTTGAAGTGTACATTGCTGTCGCTCTGGTGTACTTACTTCTCACCACCATTTCTTCCTTCGTCTTCAAATGGCTAGAAAATTACATGGACCCCATTGGCCGGGCCAAGAAAAAAGCTAAAGCAGCGACGGCTTAGTTTGGTTTCTGCGGTAACTGTGATGCTTAGTTTATCCAGGCATTTGATAAATTTCCCCACCAATTAAGTCAGTTTGCCAATCCTTTTATTAGTTAATCTGTAACTGATCAATCTCCCCACCATCTATTTTTTATTTGCATCTAGTGTCTGACTTTTTCGTTAACTAAATCACTTAAAAAATGAACTTCACTAAACAGTTTACTTGCCTATCTTCCCTGGGGATTACTGTATTAATCACAGCCATTGTGGGGGGAGGCAATACGGAGCCCATTTTCGCCCAATCCTTGAATAATTTAGACAATTTATCTACACAGAATAATTTTCCTCAACGGCGGCGCTTGGGAAGTACTTTCACTGTCAACGACAATGCCAAAACCTCCGTTAGTAGCTTGCAAGCTACCATGGGCCAAGCGACCAGTGTTGATCAGTTGCGGGATGTGCAGCCCACAGCCTGGGCTTATGAAGCTCTGCAAAGTCTGGTGGAGCGTTATGGCTGTATTGTGGGCTATCCTGACCGTACCTTCCGAGGCGATGCCGAAGGCACACTGCGTGCCCGCCCTTTGAGTCGTTGGGAATTTGCTGCTGGCTTAAATGCTTGCATGAATGTGATGGAGCGTTTAATCCAAGAAAATGCGATGGTTTTACGGGAAGACATTGATAAACTCAAGCTTTTGGCTCAACAATTTGAACAGGAATTACAGGCCTATAACACCCGCATTGGTAACCTAGAAACTCGCATTGCTTACCTCGAAGACCGCCAGTTTTCCGTCACCACTAAGTTAACGGGGGATTCCATTTGGGTTTTATCCGGCGTTGGAGGCAGTGAACAGGCCGATGGCCCACCGGATCAACCGGTGCAAAATGGAGAAGTTACGGTCAATTTCCGTCAACGGATTAACTTTAATACTAGTTTTTCTGGGGAAGATAATCTCCTAATTCGTCTACAATCAGCCAACTTTTTCCTGGCTCGGGGGGGCAGTAATTTGACTGATTTTAACTTTGCCGCCACGGAAGAACAGGGCAATGTCAACATCAATAAAATGCAGTACAGTTTCCCGGTCGGCGATCGGGCCCGCATCTGGCTAGCCGGTAATCGCATCACCATGGATGACATCATGGACCCCCTCGCTCCCTACACCAATTCCTTTACCGATGGAGCAGTGTCTTTCTTCGGGGCGATCGCCCCCATTTATTTACCCAACGACAATTCCGGCCCTGGGGCGGGTTTTTCCTATAATTTCACCGATGACCTGAGTTTGGGAGGTTTTTATTCCGCCGGTAAGGGTTTTTCCCCCAATCAAAGTGAAGGACTATTTAACGGTCAGTTTGGGGTAGGGGCCCAGTTGAATTATGTCCCCGCCGCCAACACTGGAGTGGCTTTTTCTTACCTCCATAACTACATTCCCCAGGGGCAATACGATAGTTTTTCCGCTTTGGGTTACACCGGCTTGGCCAACACTGATAATCCGTTTGATGACGCCGCTAGTAGTACTAATCACTATGCCGTTATTTGGACTTGGCAGTTGGCCGACTGGTTTAGTTTGGAGGGTTGGGGTATGTATAGCGATGCGACGGCCAAAAGTGGCGATCGCCAGGGGGACACAGCAGACATTTGGAACTGGAAAGTTAGCTTAGCTTTTCCCGATTTGGGTAAGGAAGGTAATGTGGGCGTGGTATCGGTGGGCCAGCCTCCCTATGCTTCTTTTATCAGCAATAACAATAATGTGCCTGATATTACTCCCGCTACCACCGATGCTCCTTGGTTTGTGGAAACCTTTTATTTGTACCAATTCAACGATAACATTTCCCTCACCCCAGCCTTTTGGATTGGCATTAATCCCGCCAATGGCCGAGATCCCCTTTGGGTAGCCGCTTTGAGGACTAGCTTTAAGTTTTAAGAGCTAAGAGCCTATCAGTTACGATGGAAAGTATCTATTTTCTCAAAATCTACCTATGCTGAGAGAAAATCTAAAAGAAAAATTAGACGAACTGAATGATGAGCAAGTTGAAAAAATTGCTGATTTCATGGCTTTCATTGAGTTTCAGTCTAAACAAGTTGCATCGTCTCTTCCATTTTGGCAAAAAGCAACGCCATCCGACAGGGCTAGAGAATTTCGTGAATGGGTTTCGCAACTTGCTAAAGGTAGCCCAAGTTTAACCGACGAAGCTTTTGATCGCGACAGTATTTACGAAGAATGACGCGATATTTGCTTGATACCAATGTCGTTATGCGATTATGCTTGCAAATAGAATTACACATCTTTTGACCCTCAATCCAAGCAACTTTATTGGTATATCAGGTATTACAACTATTCATCCACAAGATTTGAACTCACTTGAAACTGATAGGTCATAGAATTGCCAATCGCCATTAGGAACGTTATGTGGAAACCTTGTTTACAATCATTCTATTTGGGAGTGATATACGAAAAGTTTCTGTATAATCCTTAGCTAGCTTACCAACAGGAGACCCATGTCAGAGATTGAGGAATCAGCAAAGGCAGTGCAGGAGATTGCAAAGGCAACCAGTAATGCCATAGACAAAACATCTGAACTGTCTCGATTTATTTCTCAAATTATAGGTCCGGCGATTCAGGATCTGGGCGACATTGTCAAGCAATACACAGAACACTGGAAAATTAGCAATGCCCTTCATTTGCGCGACAAGTTGGATCGCATATTAATTGAACGGGGCAATCCAGAAATCTCTAGTCTTCCTCTGCGGATTGGTCTTCCACTTCTGGGTGCAGCACTTTCCGAAGATGATGAAAACCTGCAAACCCTCTGGGCAAACCTACTTGCCTCTGCTTTAACAGAATCTGATCGCACTAACTCAACAAAGTCTTTTGTAGAAGTCTTAAAACAAGTTGATATTGTCGATGCTGAACTGTTGAACGTCCTATATCTTCTGCACTTAAGAGTAATGGCAAAACCGGATGAATTCACATATGCTAATGACTCCCGTAAATATAATATAGTTCAGATAAGCGTTGCACTGAACAACTTGGAGCGTCTGGGCCTCTTGATAATCCATAAATACGATGACACTCCGGTCGATGAAGAAGCAAGGATTAGTATATGGTATATGCAAGATGGAAATAGGAGCTTTAAGGCTCATGTCTCACTCACCTTATTTGGCATTCACTTTATGCGAGTCTGCACTGATCGTAAAATGACGCTCAGCGACGGGAGTGAGGTTCTTCCAATTGAAGATCGCTTTTATTATTCAAGGGCCGCGGACTAGAGCTAATATCAAGATGTAGAAGACGAGAGCAGCCGCGATCTGTCTTTTCATAGACTTCGACCTGCTTCTGACTCTTGGCGTTATGCGGCGGGCACCACTTACAAAGACAGTAAATTCTTCAATTTTTCAGTGAAATCAATATGAAATTATCCGATAAAGGTCTTACTATTAAAGATTTAGATTTTGGCACAGTTGATGCAGAAGCTGACCGGAGGTTAGCGGACTACTTCATTAGTACACCACAGGTAGACCAATCTCTTCGTTTTCGTAGTGCCCATTTTCTTGGTCGAAAGGGAGCTGGAAAGTCTGCAATCTTTACTCAACTCTTGCGATTGGCTACGGAACGCTACAAAGAAAGTGTTCGAGTAAGCTTAATGACACCAGATCAATATGCTTGGGGGGCAATGAAAGATTACCAAGAGCAAGGCTTACTTTTAGAACAGGCTCATACTAATGCTTGGAAATTTACTATTGCAGTTGATGCCTCAGCAGTCTTGTTAGACGTGTCTCCTGAAAGGCTTGACGAAAATGCTCGGAAGGCATTAGATCGTATCTGTAAATTTGTTACAAATAACTTTGGCGAGAATGCACCAACACCAACAAATACTGTAAGGACATTACTAAAAGGCTTGAACGCATTCAATCTTGAAGCTTTTGGGTTTGGTATTGGATTCGAACGTGACAAGCAGCAACAAATGTTAACGCCTCAAGTTATTGATTTGCTCCTCGACGCGATAAATGCCGTATGTAATGACCTTGGTGTTATAGTTGCGATAGATCGCCTCGATGACTCATGGGATGGTTCAGAGGTATCAAAAAGTTTAATGATTGGACTTCTTAAAGCAACTAAAGAAATAAATGATAAATATTCATTGGCTACAGGAAAAGGTATTCATGTGATTACTTTTCTTCGGTCAGATATTTATCAAGGTCTTCAATTTGATGACAAAGATAAGCATAGAGCAATCGAAGAAGAAATAATTTGGAGTCCAGAACTTTTAAAAGATATGATCAATGCTCGACTTCCTAATAATATATCTGTTGATGAGATATTTGAGGAGGGAGATATGCGTGGTGGTATTGCACCTTTTAATTACATAGTAAAACGCACTTTCTTGAGGCCACGAGAAGTAATTCAGTTTCTTCAAGAGTGCCAGAAAAGATCAGCTAGTGATGCAATAGAAGTGTCTAAAGATACTATTAGGGAATCTGAAGAACGATACAGTAGCTGGAAGGTGGAAGATCTTAAGCAAGAATATCGTCGTCTTTTCCCTTACTTCGGTGATCTTGTCGAATCGTTGCGACAAACGCAACATCGTTATGATTCCGTCGATGAATTTCTCGCTCTTCTTGAAGAGAAGGCTAAAAGTCTCTGCGAAAAATACAGTTCACGAGAGCTAATGATGCGTCTCTTTGATGCATCAATCATTGGTGTTAGGCTTGGTAATGCCGGAACTGCTAGGTTTCGTTGTGAAGATGCAGATTTACTGCTTCCAGCGGTAGGTTCTGTTTATATCCATCAAAGTCTCTATAAAGGGCTTAACATTAGAGAAACTCGATCATAAAGCTTGACTTGTATAAGTTTATGTATTTCATTCTGAAAGGGCTGATGTAACTCATGGGAATCCAGCAGGAAAGTTAAGACTCCCATCCTTTCGATCCTAACGCTAATCTTCATTGAGACTCAAACCACTGATTTATAGGCGGTCGTCTCTGGCAGTTGCTTTAAGTTTTAATCAACCTTGCGGGAAGAAACTGGGAAAAAACTGGCCCAGAGCAGGGCGGCAATGCCAATGTTAATGGAAACATCGGCCAGGTTGAAAATGGGGAAATTAATCAGGCGAAAATCCAAAAAGTCGATTACATGACCGAATAAAAAACGGTCAATGCCATTGCCCACCGCCCCCGCTAGAATGCAACCGTAACCCAACTGTTCTAACTTGCGGAGGGGAACTTTGCCGGCAAAGATAATTAGGCCGACGCTTACTGCGAGGGAAAGCCATTTTAACCAGCCAGCCCCGCCCCGAAAAGCACTGAACGCTGCCCCGGTATTGAGCACATAGGTGAAATGGAACACTCCAGACCACAACGGCCAAGTGGTGCCCACGGGGTCCATGGCCTGACTCACCCAAAGTTTACTGAGCTGATCCAGGATAATGCCGGCGATCGCCACTTGCCAGAAGAGGGGGTTTTTAGCGAGGGAAAAAGACCGGGCCATCAATAGAATAAAATTCTCCGCAAAAAGTAGGCCAGCACAGCAGTCAGACAGACCAGAATAATCTGGCCGGGCAATGCCATGAGGGAAAAAGTCAGCAAAGCTTGGGGCAGGTCTGCCAGGGACAGAATGGGGGGATTACCCAGTTTCAACACAGCCATCATGCCTAGATAAACTATACCCGCACCGTGGATGACTCCCAAACCGACTAGGCAACCTAGGGCCAGGGTTTCAATTTTGGTTTGGGAACGGTAGGCTAACCAACCACAGACCCAAGCTCCCGGAATGAAACCTAATAGGTAGCCAAAGGTGGGCTGTTGCCAGTAGTCCCAGCCGCCGCCATGGGCAAAAATTGGCAACCAAGCTAGGCCCAGCATAATGTAACCTAACTGGGCGATCGCCCCGGCTCTAGCCCCTCCCAAACAGGCGGTGAGCAATACGGCCCCCACCTGGTAGGTTGTGCCCAGGGGATTGGAATAAATGCCATCCTCCCACCATTGCCAAGGGGGATTGGTGGCAAATACCTGCACGAACGTACAGAAAACAGTCAACAGCAGTCCGGCGATCGCCAACAGGACTTCTGCTAGCAGGGAAGGCTTGGGGAGTTCAATCTCCTCCGTCACAAGGTCCAGGTCAGGTTCAGGATTGGTATTCACCGGGGATAGGGGCCTCTCCCCCTTCGAGGCCAAGGGATGCCAATAATTTTTGATCCCGTTCGGGAGGCTGGCCCAGGGTAGTTAAATAATGGCCCACTAGCATAGCGTTAATGCCCGCTTTTAGCCCTAAATCCTGTAATTCTCCCATCACCGCTTCCCGGCCCCCAGCATAGCGAATAATTTGTTGGGGCAAAATAAACCGGAAAATGGCGATCGCCTTGAGGGCATCGTAGGGATTTAACTTTTGTTGTTCCCCCAAAGGAGTACCGGGGCGGGGATTGAGTAGATTCAGGGGCACGGATTCCACTTCCAGTTCCCGCAGAGCCAAAGCTAGATCAATGCGGTCTTCCCAGGTTTCTCCCATGCCTAAAATGCCGCCAGTGCAAGCTTGAATGCCCGCTGCCTTAAGGTTTTTCACCGTATCTACCCGGTCTTGCCAGGTGTGGGTGCTGACAATTTTGTCGTAATAGGTAGCGGATGCTTCCAAGTTATGGTTATAACGAGTCACCCCAGCTTCCTTCAATTGCTGGGCCTGTTCCGGGGTCACTTCCCCCAACGCGCAACAGGGCTTGATGTTGGTTTCCTGGATAATTTGCCGCACTGTGGCCAGGATCTGCTCAAATTCTCGATCCTTGGGGCTATGGTATTTGGGGCCCCGACCCTGACTAACTAAGCAAAAGCGTTTAGCTCCCGCCGCCGCTGCCGCCCTGGCCTGTTCTAAAATTTCTGCTTCCGTTTTCAGACCGTAAATGGGGGAATTGGGGTCGGGATGGTGACTAGACTGGGAGCAAAAGCCGCAGTTTTCCGAGCAGTTACCGGATTTAACATTGATGATGCTACACAGATCCACCACATTGCCACAGCAGGCTTCCCGAATGCGATTGGCTGCTTCACAGAGCAAAAGAATATTCTCTTCCCCCTCGATCGCCGCCAACTGTAATGCTTCTTCCCGGGTTAGGCGATCGCCGTCAATAATGCGCTGACTGAGACCTGTTAACCAGGCTTGCAAAGTCCCCTGGCGATCGGCCGGGGAATTGGTGGGGGAAGGGGGACGGGAAGATGCTAGAACCACGGCAATATGGGGTTAGGGGTCTGGATCAAATTAAAGGGCATTTTATCACGGTGGGCAGAGGTGCCAGGAGAGGTTAATCCTTGCCCCGGCGTTTGAGTTCCATTTTCACTGCATCTACCACCGTTTGAATCACTTGGACCCGAGCGAAATATTTATCGTTGGCAGGCACCACTGTCCAGGGAGCGACGGGGGTGTTGGTGCGGGCAATCATCTGATTCACGGCAACGTCATAGAGAGGCCATTTCTCCCGATTGCGCCAGTCTTCATCCGTGAGTTTATATTGCTTGAAGGGATTGTTTTGCCGTTCTTCAAACCGGGCCAATTGTTCTTCGGGGCTGATATGGAGGAAAAATTTCACCACCACATAGCCTTCCGCTGTCAATTCCGCCTCCAACTCATTGATTTCCCGGTAAGCCCGTAACCATTCCTTTTCCCTCGCAAAACCTTCTACTCTTTCCACCATCACCCGACCGTACCAACTGCGGTCAAAAATACTGATTTTCCCGCCGGGGGGAATACGACGCCAAAAGCGCCAGAGGTAATGGAATTGGGCTTCTTCCTCCGTGGGGGCGGCAAAGGTGTTGACCTGGTAACTGCGGGGGTCCAAGGTGTCGGTTAAACGTTTGATCGCTCCTCCCTTTCCGGCGGCATCCCAACCTTCAAACAGGGCAATTACTGGCACTTTTTCTTGGTAAATCTTCGCCTGTAGTTTACGCAATTCAATCTGGCTGTCCCGCAACCGTTGCCGATAGTCATCCTTGCTCAGTTGCACACTCAAATCCACCTTGGCCAGGAAATTGGGCTCAGTGGGGAGCAATTCTTTTTGGGGAGGGATGGGTTCAATTTTGGCGTTGGCCTTGGCCCGTTTTTGGTCTAGGGCTTGGACGATTACCGCCACCAGTTGGGAAAGTACTTTTACCCTGGACCACCGTTCACAATCCCCTTCCACCAGAGTCCAGGGACCATAGCCAGTGCTGGTGTAGGTGAGCATTTCCTCCACTAGACTGGAGTATTCCTGGTAGCGTTTTTCCTGTTGCCAATCTTCTGGCCGCACCCGCCACATTTCTAGCTCGTCAGCTTCGTACTTTTTCAGACGTTTTTTTAATTCTTTTTGACTGATATGTACCCAAAATTTGGCGATCGCCGCTCCGTCTTCCACTAACTGACGCTCAAAAGCGTTGATATCCCGCATTACTAAGGGAGCCTGGACGGCAGGAATACGACCAAATAACCGCTCCTCTAGACAATTGGTGTACCAACTATGATAGAAAAAGCCCAAACTCCCCTTGGGGGGAAGCTTTTGCCAAAAACGCCAAAGAAAGGGATACATCCTCTCCTGTTCATTGGCCGCAAAGATGGGATTAACGGAAAATCCCCTCGGGTCCATATAGTTAACAATTTTCTTCAGCAATGTACCCTTACCGGCGGCGGCCCAACCTTCCAAAACAATAATCACCGGAATTTTTTCTTCCCAACAGGACTGTTGTAGACTCCGCAACTGTTGCATTAAATCTTCCAACTGTTCCTTGTAACTCTGTTTGTCCAGATTAAGGGAAAGGTCGAGGGCGTCTAACATAGGCGATCGCCGGGGGAAAAAAATGATGGTCAGCCTCAGTTTAAGCCAGAAACCCAGGAAAAGATCCCTTGGTTATAATGTGGGGGCCTCTGCTTTAACCGCCCATTTCAACGGTTTTCCATGCAAAATCTCGGTTTACAGTATCCCCTTTTCGGCCCAGAAATCCAGTGCCCCCACTGTCGGCAAACTATTCCGGCCTTGACCCTGACGGACACTTACCTTTGTAATCGCCATGGAGCCTTTGAAGTTAACCCCGACACAGAGGATTTAGTCCATTTGCAATCGGGTCGCCACTGGCGGCTATGGCAGGGGGAATGGTACCGGCAACACACCCACCCCGACGGTATCCGCTTTGAAATTCACGAAGCCTTGGACCGGCTCTACACGGAAGGTTACCGGGCCACCAAGGTCATCATCGCCCACCGTTACTACGATCTAGTCAGCGTTTATCTGCAACGGCAAGGTAGCTGGCGCAATCCCGAAGATAAGGATAGTCCTCTGCCTCGTCTTTACGGTTTACCAGTGGAATTCAGTGCCCCAGGTACAGCGGACGATTGTTGGCAGGTAATTAACTTTGATCTGGAAAAGGAAAAGGGTATTCCCAAGCGCTATCCCTATTTCCGTTTATTTGATTAGGGCTTCCCTCCCCAGCGAGAAAAGTGAGGAACAGTTTCAACAATGACGGGAAAGTGGACTCGGTAACTCACCTTTAGAGCGTGTTTCAAAAGCCCCCCTGGCCCCCAAGTTTGGGGGGAAGTTAAGTAAAATTCCCCCAGTATTGCCGGAGCTTTAGAAAGTGTTTGAAAAGTGCAAGGCTAGGTATTTATCCCCCTAAATCCCCTTTAAAAAAGGGGACTTTTGCGACAATTCCCCCCTTCCCAAGGGGGGCTAGGGGGGATTAAACAGCCAAAACTCAACTTTCCAAACATGCTCTTAGCGAGGAAATTTAGGGAGCAAAATAAAACTTTTCAAACAAATTCTTGGGGATGGGAGTTTTGCCAGGGTTCCTAAATTCAGCTCAACCGGCAAACAAATCCAGCGGAAAATAACCGTAGGTTCCCGCTAAGGTATCATCCTCCGCCTGACAGGAAATTAATACTCCCCGATAATCCCCGTCATAACTGTCGAGATAAAAGCGCAGGGATTGGCTCTGGCATTTCAAATACACTGGCCCTTCAATGGTTTTACCTGGTTCCATGGCGATCGCCTCTCCGTAATCCAACCCCTGTAGATATTGCCCCAAAGCATTTTCCGCACTAGCTTGGTCGTCGGCACAAATGCCAAAATTTTCCGCTTCACTCTGGCCACAAATCCAGACAATGGCTTGGCGTAAATCTTCCCTTTCCTGGTCATTCTGGGGAATACGGATTTCTAAACGACTGTAATCCTTTAACAACGTCAACTGAGCGGAAGCATTCATAGCAAACCCATCAAACTGTGCAGACTATTGGGAAAAATTGCCCAAAGCCCAGCCTACCATCGTTGGCCCTGTAAGCCGATGCAACTGAAACGGCGATCGTGGCGGATAATGAGAATATTTCCCTAACACCGCTTAAAAGCAGACGGCCTTAACTATTATATTTAACTGCCCCTAATTTCAGCCCATTATGCAAACGTCTCCCCTTCCCCGTCGTACCAAAATCGTCGCTACCATTGGCCCCGCGACCCAAAGCAAGGAAGTGCTGAGACAACTGATCCAAGCCGGTGCTACCACTTTCCGCCTCAATTTTTCCCACGGAGACCACGCTTACCACCAACAAAGTATCCGTTTGATTCGCCAGATTGCCTTTGAACTGAACCAACCAGTGGGCATTCTCCAGGATTTACAGGGGCCAAAGATTCGGGTGGGCAAATTTCTCAATGATGCCGGCTCTGTGCAACTCAAAAACGGTGATCCCTATACCCTCACCAGTCGCCCGGTGGAATGTACGGAAACCATTAGTTCCATTAGCTACGAATATTTAGCCGACGAAGTACCTTCTGGGGCAAGAATTTTGCTCGACGACGGCAAACTGGAAATGTTGGTGGAGGAAGTGGACACTGTTGCCCGGGATCTCCACTGTCGGGTGATTGTGGGGGGAACCCTTTCCAGCAATAAAGGGGTTAATTTTCCCGGGGTCTGCCTTTCCGTTAAGGCCATGACCGATAAAGATAAGGAAGATTTGATGTTCGGGCTGGACCAAGGGGTGGACTGGGTGGCCCTGAGTTTTGTTCGTAATCCCCAGGATATTGATGAGATTAAGGGGTTAATTGCGGCGGCAGGGAAATCCGTGCCGGTAATCGCCAAAATTGAGAAGCACGAAGCGATTAAGGATATGCAGGCGGTGCTGGAAAAATGTGACGGTGTCATGGTGGCCCGGGGGGACTTGGGGGTAGAACTACCCGCAGAAGATGTACCTATTTTGCAAAAGAAACTCATTGCCACTGCTAACCGGTTGGGCATTCCTGTCATTACTGCTACCCAAATGTTGGACAGTATGGTCAACAGCCCCCGACCTACTAGGGCTGAAGTGTCCGACGTGGCCAATGCCATCCTCGATGGTACCGATGCGGTGATGCTCTCCAACGAAACGGCGATCGGTAAATTTCCCGTGGAAGCAGTGGCTATTATGGCCAAAATTGCGGAGCGCATTGAAATTGAACAGGAAGATATCAATCCTTCCCAAGCGGAAGCCAGTCGCACTTCTATTCCCAATGCTATTTCCAGCGCCGTTAGCCAGATTGCGGAAACCCTCAACGCGGCGGCTATTATGTCTTTGACTAAGACCGGATCCACCGCCCGCCATGTGTCAAAGTTCCGCCCCAAAACCCCCATTCTGGCCGTTACGCCCCATGTGGATGTGTCCCGTCAGTTGCAGTTGGTGTGGGGAGTTAAGCCCCTGTTGGTATTGGA
The DNA here is from genome assembly GCF_014698595.1 of Synechocystis sp. FACHB-908. NCBI lineage: Bacteria > Bacillati > Cyanobacteriota > Cyanophyceae > Synechococcales > Merismopediaceae > Synechocystis > Synechocystis sp. FACHB-908. The sequence goes on from NZ_JACJTH010000023.1 coordinate 242,340, forward strand.
TTTACCTTCCACCAGCCAAACGTTCCAAGCCGCCATTAACGTGGCCCAGGAAAACCATTTTCTCCGGGATGGAGATTTGGTGGTGATGACCGCCGGGACATTGCAGGGAGTTGCCGGTTCGACGGATTTAATCAAAGTGGAAGTGGTCAAGGCCATTCTTGGTCGGGGTGTAGGTATTGGCCAAGGAGCTGTAAGTGGCCGGGCCAGGGTTGCCAGTCGTCCCCAGGCGATCGCCCAATTTACCCAGGGAGAAATTTTAGTAGTTCCCTCTACCAACGCTGATTGTGTGGACATGATGCGACGGGCGGCGGGCATTATCACCGAAGAAGAAAGCCTGACTAGCCATGCGGCCATTATTGGTTTGCGGCTGGGGGTGCCGGTCATTGTGGGTTTTAAAGGCGCTACCCAAAAGATTCGAGATGGAGCCATTGTCACCATCGATGCCCAAAAAGGACTGATTTATTCCGGTGCATTACCCCCGGTGTCCAAAGGATAGGGAATAATTAGGGACCCAGTAACAGGGCGAGAACAGGAAGCATCATCCCAATGGAGTTCCCATTCCCCACCCCCTGGAACAGTAACATTTTGGTAGAATCAACGGGGTTCTTTTCCCGACGTAATTTAGTCCTTTGCAGAAAAAATCTTCCCTTAAATCCCGCTACTGGCTGTTAATCCCCTATATTCGTCCCCATCGGCGGACTATTGGGCTGGCTTTCCTCTGTACTCTGCTATTCACTGTTTTTTGGCCCATTCTAGCCTGGTTGGTGGGGCGCATGGCCAAATATATCGGTGCAGGGGATGTGCGCTCCATTTTAATCATGGCGGGGGTCGCAGCGGGGATTTTTCTGGTGCGGGGCATGGCCCAGTATGGGCAGGATACCCTCATGGCCAAGGCTGCCCTCAATATGGCATTAACTCTGCGGGAACAGACCTATGCCCATCTGCAACGACTAAGCCTGAGCTATTTTGAAGAAGCAAAAACGGGGGATTTGTCCTACCGGCTGACGGAGGATATTGACCGCATTGGGGAAGTGGTGAATAAGTTATTCCACGATTTTGTCCCTTCGGCGTTGCAACTGGTGGTGGTGTTTGGTTACATGTTCTATCTCAACTGGGCCCTGACCTGTGCGGTATTGGTAATTGCTCCCTTAATGGCGGTGCTAATTGGCTTTTTTGGAGAACAGTTATTAAAGTTTAGTCGCCGTAGCCAGACTCGGATTTCTAATCTGTCTTCTTTGTTGACGGAAACGTTGGGAGCCATCCGTTTAGTTAAAGCCTTTGCCGCAGAAGATTATCAGTTAGATTTATTCCGGGAAGAGGCCCAACAACATCGGCGATCGCAGTTTTTGGCCGAACGGATGAAGGCGTTACAGTTTGTCGTAGTGGGTTTTTTAGAAGCTATGGGAGTGGTGGTTTTATTTTGCCTGGCGGCTTGGCAAATTTCCCTCGGTAATTTAACTGGCATTGAATTTATTAGCTACGTCACCGGGGTAGCAATGTTGATTGACCCCATTAGTCACATCACCAGCAATTACAATTTGTTCAAACAGGGAGAAGCCTCCGTTGACCGCATTTTTGAAATTTTCGACCTGCAACCTTCGGTGGAAGATAGCCCCACGGCGATCGCCATTGACCATCTCCAAGGAGCGGTGGATTATGACCATGTGGACTTTGCCTATCTAGAAGATAAACTGGTCTTAAAAGGGATTAATTTACAAGCCCAGCCGGGGGAAATGATCGCTTTGGTGGGGGCTTCGGGGGCGGGCAAAAGTACCCTGGTAAACTTGTTAATGCGACTCCATAACGTGACTGGCGGCTGTTTACGTATTGACGGCCATGCCATTGATAGCATTACGTTGAAAAGTTTGCGAGAACAAATTGCCATTGTGCCCCAAGAAAATATCCTTTTTTCCGGCACGATCGCCCAAAATATTGCGTTCGGCAAAACTGATTTAGATTTGGCAGCGATTGAGGAGGCGGCCCGCATTGCCAATGCCCACCAATTTATCACTGAATTAAGTCAAGGGTATTATACCTATGTGGGGGAACGGGGGGTTACCCTTTCGGGCGGCCAACGTCAGCGCATTGCCATTGCTAGGGCGGTTTTAAGAAATCCCAGCATTTTAATCTTGGACGAAGCGACTTCTGCCCTTGATTCGGAGTCGGAAGCTTTGGTGCAGGAAGCCTTGGAGCGCATTGTCCAAGAAAGAACTGTGTTTGTCATTGCCCACCGTTTAGCCACCGTGCGTAAAGCCACCCGCATTGTGGTGTTGGAAAGGGGAGAAATTGTCGAAATGGGTAGCCATCAGGAGTTAATGGCCCACCAAGGTCGTTATGCTCGTTTCCACGCCCAACAGTTTGCTTCCTAAGCTAGAAAATATTGCCAATTTTTGCCCCGTTTAGTTGGAAAATGTACCTGAAAAAACTCTATTTACGGGCCTTTCGCAATTACCTCGAAGAAGAGGTGGAATTTTCTGCTCAAAAAACCATTTTGGTGGGCAATAATGCCCAGGGGAAATCTAACTTATTGGAAGCGGTGGAACTGTTGGCAACGCTCAAAAGCCATCGCACTAGTCGGGATCAGGAATTGGTGCTAGACGGGGCGGCCAATGGGCAAATTAAAGCCCTACTGGAAAGGCAATACAGTGTGGCGGAGTTAGAAATTGACCTACGGCGATCGGGGCGGCGCAACCTACGCATTAACCAAAATCAATGTCGTCGTCAGTTGGATTTTTTAGGCTGTTTAAATGCGGTGGAATTTTCCTGTTTAGATTTGGATTTAGTCCGGGGAGCGCCCGATTGTCGCCGTCAATGGCTAGATACTTTGTTAACCCAGCTAGAACCCCTCTATGCCCATCTGTTGGGGCAGTACCAGCACATTGTTAAGCAAAGAAATGCTCTACTAAAAAGCCTACGACAACAATGGGAAACGGGACTAGCTTTGGGGGAAGAGTCGACAGCTTCTTTGTCTCTCTGGGACCAGCAGTTGGTGGAAATGGGCACTAGGGTAGTCCGCCGTCGGGCGAGGGGTTTAGCCCGTCTTGCTCCTTTGGCCCAGGAATGGCATGGGCGCATTAGCGGTGGCAATGAAACCCTGACCGTTACCTATCAACCCAATGTCACCTGGGTGGGGGATGATCCGGAAGTGGTGCACCAGGCTTTTTTAGAAAAATTAGCCCAACGGCGATCGGCAGAATTACATCTGGGGACAACGGTGGTGGGGCCCCATCGGGACGAAGTGGGGTTTGTCCTCGACGACACTCCCGCTAGAACCTATGGCTCCCAGGGACAGCAAAGAACTCTAGTCCTAGCATTAAAATTGGCGGAATTGAGCTTGATTGAAACGGTTATTGGAGAACCACCACTGTTGTTATTGGACGATGTCTTGGCGGAATTAGACCTCGATCGCCAGGGACAATTGTTAATGGCCATTGAGGATCGTTTTCAAACCCTGATCACCACCACCCATTTAAGTCGTTTTGATGACCGCTGGCGGCGATCGGCCCAGATTCTCAAAGTTAATGCTGGTCAACTAGAGGAACGGTGGCCGTCCGAAATTGATTAATGTTGTTCCGATAATGTAGTAGTTTCAAATAAAGCTGAGACGCTAAACGCCACAGTAAGAACGGATAATTTCATCAAGAGACGTGTCAATAGGAGCGTACATTCTAGCTCGTTTCAAGGCACTAAAGTCATGCTCAATATCATTTAAATCAGGAGAATATTTCGGCAAAAAAAG
>NZ_JACJTH010000024.1:0-1769 GCF_014698595.1 Synechocystis sp. FACHB-908
CAGGTACAACAATGTTAGACAAACTACGTTATTTACAGGCTTTCATGTGTGAAAAAATAAGCTATGTACACTGGCTAAGGGAGTTAGCACTAAGGTGATGAATTTGCTTTGCTGTAGGATTATTCTGTCTATTTTTAGGTCGTACATAAGTGCGATTCAACGATTCTGAATCAAAAGGTATTTATTAAGGGTAAATTTCAGTCCTTTTAAATTAATAAATTAACATCCTTACTTTTAGTAAGTTTACGATTTAGCCCGCCATTGGTAAATTGCCTATTTCCAAGGCTGTTGGGGGCCTAAAACCCCGCAGAGTTGGCTCCTTCATCGAGATATTTAGCTTCTTACCCTGTAGTAGTACCCCAAATTTACCGAGGCCATTGGGATCAATTAACTGGTGCAAAATGGCCCGTCGGGAAAAAATTTCGTTCAAATCATACTGCCCACTGGATAAATCCGCTAGGCGATCGCCAAGGCCAAGATTCATTAAAAAAGGCCCCTGCTGGCTAAAATCCAAACGATTCAGGCCATAGCATTCTCCCCACCATTCCAAGGCAGTGAAGTTGACATGGGCAGTGACGTCCTGTTGCCCCAAATTGACGAAGGGATTATCGTGGTGCCGTTGTTGGAAATAGCATTGCAGCGTCCCTCCAGTGCGTTGGGGATGGTAATATTTCCCCGCTGGATGGCCATAATCCACCGTTAATACCCATCCCTGGGCTAAAACCCGAGCAATTTCTTCCAAAGCCTGTTGGGCGGCTAGGTTGACTTCGGTTTCATAATTTTCTCCGTAGGGAGGAGAAGTCAGTTGCAAGCCAAAGCTAGCGAAGTAATCTACCAATTTGTCAGTGGACAGGTCGTCCCAAACGCTAGTGAGATCCGTTGATCCCGCCTCAATATATTGCTCTTTCAAAACCCCTTGTTTGATGCCCACTCGATGGACGGGCAGGGCATCGAAAAATTCATTGCTAAAACAACAACCTACTAAGCTATCGTTTGCCAACTCTGGCCAAGTTTGCCATTGGATTTTGCCCATTTCCCGCCAGGGTTCTAAGAGATTGGCTTGCCTTCGGCGGAGGGCGGCGGACTCCTCAATGATGTGGTAGTGTAAGGCGGCAAAAAATTCGGGATACAGTCTTTGGGTCTGGGCCAACACTGTTTGGGCAAAGGCTCCAGTTCCAGCCCCCAATTCTAAAAGATCAAAGCGGTCCGGTTCCCCCAGCCGCTGCCACATTTCCAAAAATTGCTCCGCCAGCAGTTCGCCAAAATCGGCCCCCAAGGCGATCGCCGTGACAAAATCCCCGCGAATGGCAATGTCCACCTGACCACTACTGTAATAACCATAATCAGGTTGATAGAGCACCCACTCCATAAACTCCGCAAAAGTGAGCCGCTGGTGGGGACTTTGGCGGATATGATCAAGGAGAGCAGGGAGAATATTCTGGGTCATGGATGATGGGAAACAGAGAAAGGTCACGGTGGCGGCGATCACCGAACTGGCCATTTTCCTCCATGGATTGAAGGAAGGGCACAGGCCAAAAGCTCAAGGGGACGGAATGCTTAGGCCACTGACTAGGATTTTTAACGATTGTTCATTAATTGTTCACCAAAACGGTTCCTTTGACGTCGAGCTTTAGCTCAAAGGACATACAATCCCTTAGAAAGTGTTTGAAAAGTTTTAAGCAAGCCTTTGAAGCATGAGATGAACCATGGCAACATAGAGCATGGTCTCACTGGTGGTAGGTAAATATTCATAATCCTTGCTTAAACGA
>NZ_JACJTH010000025.1:0-49279 GCF_014698595.1 Synechocystis sp. FACHB-908
GTGCCATTGCTGGAAATAACCATAGACCGTTCGCCATTTAGGAAAATCATGGGGCAGAAGTCGCCAGGCACACCCCGTTCTGAGCATGTAAAAAATAGCATTGAGTATCTCCCGCAGACTAGTTTTCCGTTTTCTTCCCCCAGTTTTTGCTTTGGGTAAATGGGGTTCTACCAATTGCCACTGGCTATCTGTGATGTCCGTGCTGTAAAATTCTCGAATTATCATTAATTATGGTGAAAATTTTATTCTTTTCACCATTTTCCATTCTTCACCCTACTTTTCAAACACGCTCTTAGAACGGATTTGAAAATTGTGAATGATCCATTAGGCCAAAGATTTTTGATCTAACCAATCTAGGGTGCGGTGAATCGCCCAATTTTCGTCCGGGTCGTTGCTAGCCTGCTGACAGGGACCATTGGCAATGTAGCCCACATGGCCACCCTTGGGGGTTATCTGTAAATCCACACCGGTAAGTTGGTTTTGCAAGCCGGGTAATTCTTCTACTATGGCGGGATGGAACATGGGATCATCGGCGGCGTAGAGCAATAGGGTTGGTTTAACAATTTTGCTCAACAGGGGCAAGGCACTGCTGACTTCGTAATAATCTTCCACAGAGGCCAATCCGAGGCGATCGATCACCAAATTGTGGTCAAAGCCCCAAATAGTATTAGCCCGTTCAATGGCTTGGGAATCAAATTCCCCCGGATGGTGACGATGCAATTGCCAAGCCAATTCCTTCAGCTTGTTGGCGATCGCCTTTTCCAAATATCGTCCCACTGGATGGCTGGTTAAATAATTGAGGGAGCGCTGGGAATCAAGGCTAGGGCAAATGGCCATGGCTCCCCCAATGTCTGTGGGAGAAAAGGAAGTTAGCATTGCGTCGTTGTTACCCCAATCTGCCAAAGTTTGACCCTTATAAACCCCCCAGAGAGAAAGCTGACCCCCCAGGGAATAACCCCCAAACCAAAAGGGGCCGGGGTAACCCAAAGCCTTTGCTTGGGCGGCTAAATAAACAAAATCTTCCCCTTCATATAAACCGTCGGAGGTGAGGGTAGGGGAGAGTTCCGCCGTTTTACCGTGGGCGCGCCAGTCAAACAAAATTACGTCATAGTGCCGTTCATAGGCCCAGCGTCCCCATTGTCGCAAAAAGCCTTGATCTTCCAGGGAGCCAGTGATGCCATAGGTGGCAATTAATGTCCCCTTAGCTTGGGAAGGAATGGGCGATCGCCAAACATGGAGGGGCACTCCTTGGGAGCCGGTCATTACCTGGCTGATGTATTCAGGTTCCCTCGTCCGGGCTGAGTTTAAGCAACGTTGATTGGCCACAAAGGCAGTGTAGAGAGTCATGGCCAAGCCCGATGATAGATACCAAGGGGGAGTAAACCGGGGCCAAGCTTGACACTTTTCGGACGGGGCCAACAAAGGCGATCGCATAAATTGAAGTTTAGTTAAGGGCTATGCAATCCAACCCGCTAAGGAATGGGAATGGCATCAATCTGTAATTTAACCTTTTCGTCGGGATAGCTGGCTAAACGGATCGACACACTGCGCACCGAATCCGGCAGCGGGCCAAATAACTCGATGGTGCCTTTATACGCTTGGCGATCGCCGGGTAAGGAAGGAGGCAAAGAATCAGTAAAGGAACTCAATAAATTATTATCCTGGTCCCTGACTTCCAAAAAACTATACAAAAACTCCACTTCCTCCGAGCCATTATTTTGTAAGCTCACCGCCAACTGCAGTGTACGGCGATCTTGGGTAATATTCTCTACCCGCATCAAGACCCCTTGATTTTCGTCGCTGACTAGGGGGCTTGCAGCATTAGAATCTAAGACTTTTTTTCCGTCTCCGTCTCCACTTCAGACTTTTCTTGTCCCTGGTCTGCGTTGGCAGAGTTGGTTTCCCCCTTGGGTAGTTTCTGTTGTTTCTTAATATATGCCCTAGTTTCTTTCGCCACCTGTTGAATATTGACGGGCTCAAACTTGGCACCGGATTCCGACCCATCTGTGGGTTTTTCCCCTGGCTCATCCCCAGGCGGAATAATGAACTGCTCCATGGGGTTACTGGGCGGTTGCACAACCCCCTCCAGGGCCGCATCCCCCAATTTATAGCTAATAAAGGCCGTAGCCCCCATGCCAGCCAACACCGCTAGGAAAAGGGCTAGGGGACTGAAGACAAAATCACCAAAATTGAATTTAGAGCGACGCTTAGCTTTAACGACCTCATTAGCCATGGGAAAAGGGAGAAAAATTTAATTAGAACTGGGCAACGTCACCTAGCGGTCCACCGATCCCATGATAATATCGATACTACCGAGGATCGCCATGATGTCTGCCACCTTCACCCCCTTGAGGATGTGGGGCAGAATTTGCAGGTTGTTGAAGTCCGCAGAACGGATTTTCCAACGCCAGGGGAACACATCGTCATTGCCTTGAATGAAAATACCCAATTCTCCCTTACCGCTTTCCAAGCGCACGTAATGTTCGCCGGCAGGAATCTTAAAGGTGGGAGCAACTTTTTTGGCAATATACTGGTATTGGAAATCATTCCATTCGGATTTTTTGCCTTCTTGGAGTCGTTTAGCTTCCAGATTTTCGTAGGGGCCACCAGGCATGGCTTTGAGGGCCTGACGAATGATCTTAACCGACTCCCGCATTTCCCGAATTCTGACTAGGTAACGGGCAAAACAGTCCCCAGCGGTTTCGTACTGCACTTCCCAATCAAGCTCGTCGTAGCACTCGTAATGATCCACCTTACGCAGGTCCCATTTCACCCCGGAACCTCGGAGCATGGGGCCCGATAATCCCCAGTTAATGGCTTCTTCCCTGGTCACAGTGCCCACCCCCTCCACCCGGCGACGGAAAATGGGGTTGTTGGTAATTAGTTTTTCGTACTCGTCAACCTTGGGCAAAAAGTAGTCACAAAAGTCCTCGCATTTATCATTCCAACCGTAGGGCAAATCCACAGCTACCCCACCAACGCGGAAATAATTATTGTTGATCAACCGCATGCCAGAAGCAGCTTCCCACAGATCATAAATCATTTCCCGTTCCCGGAAAATATAAAAGAAGGGAGTTTGGGCCCCCACGTCCGCCATAAAGGGACCAAGCCAAAGTAAATGGTTGGCGATGCGGTTCAGTTCCAGCATGATCACCCGGATATACTGGGCCCGCTTAGGAACTTCAATGTCGGCTAGCTTTTCTGGAGCATTGACGGTAATAGCTTCGTTGAACATACCGGCGGCGTAGTCCCAACGACTAACGTAGGGAACGTACATAATATTGGTACGACTTTCAGCGATCTTTTCCATGCCCCGATGCAGATAACCAATCACCGGTTCACAGTCCACCACGTCCTCCCCATCCAGGGTCACAATCAAACGTAACACCCCGTGCATAGACGGGTGATGGGGCCCCATGTTGAGCACCATTGGTTCGGTTCTGGTTTCAATCTTGGTCATACCCGGTTAACTGCTATCGGCAGAGATGTGGTGTGGTTTTAATGAGAAAATCTCTTTAGCAAATCATATGGCATGGCCATTGGGGAGGCAAGGCGGCATTACTGCTCTTTGGTGATCCCCGCCGGCCTTTTGGGGGAAACCGGCCTACAATATTCAAAGTTTTGTTGTTTTGCTTCCAATGGGCTGGAGCGGGGTGTGGTTTGAAAAATTTTTCTGGTGGCATGAAAAAATTAACGTCCTTTCCCTTCCCTTTATTCAAGTTATTCAAATCTCTTAAGTCTTCTAAAAGTTTTTCTTTTCAGGCGATCGCCGGCCGTTGGCCGATGTCCCGTAAATGGGCATTAATGCTAATTCCCCTCGCTTCCATTGGTACTATTCCTCTGTTGTTGGCTTGGAGTGGTTATGGGGAAGACCCCAATGCCATCGCCAATGGCAAAACTAATAGCGGTACCGAAGTAATGGCCGACATGGCCGGGGAAGAATTGATTAAAACCCTGCCGCCCCTGAGCCAAATTCCCTCCCCTCCTGGTTCTCCGGCTTCGGGCTTAAAAAGTCCCCGTCCCATCACTGCCGAAAATTTAGCGAAAAGTGCCCCGGCAACCCCCACTGGGCCAGCGGGTAATATTTCAAATCGTGCTGTTACATTCCCGGCACTTGGGAACAGCGCCCCTGTTCAAAATACCAATACCGCTTCGGTTCCATCTGCCCCGCAATCCCCAGCCTCCGGTAGTCCCCAAACAGCTCCAGCACCGCCCCCCATGGCCAGTCCAGTGGACTACACTCCCCCACCGTTGGAAATTCGGGTCGGCATTCAAAGAGATGTACCCAGTGTGGCGATCGCCGTTTCCAGTCAAGGATATCTCCAGGACCGCCAAGGCCAAGGGCTGATGAGTCTCAATGCTGGCCAAGGAATTAACGTCACTGCCCAAGGTAACAGTCTCCTGATTAACGGTCGTTCTGTTCCCGGCGTAGTCTGGTTTACGGCCGACGCCAATGGTTACCTGGCCGTAGGCGATCGTTGGTACCGGGGACGGGTGTTGTTAGTGCCCAGGGGCGACAAGGTTTTGGCAGTCAACTACGTCAACTTAGAACATTATCTAACCAGTGTAGTCGGTAGCGAAATGCACTCCACCGCCCCCACCGAAGCCCTCAAAGCCCAGGCGATCGCCGCCCGTTCCTATGCCCTGGTCCATATGGTACGCCCCGCCAGCCAGTGGTTTGACCTGGGGGATACCCAAAGATGGCAAGTTTATAAGGGCATCGGCAGTGAGCAGGGCCCTTCCCACAATGCTGTTACTTCCACCCTCGGCCAGGTGTTGAGCCATAACGGTGGTGTGGTGGAATCCCTCTATGCTTCTACGGATGAAATTGTGGCCCGGGTACATAAGGGGAGGGGCATGAGCCAGTATGGAGCCTACGACCTAGCCCGTCAGGGTTATAACTATCAGCAAATTCTCAATCGTTACTATCCTGGGGTGGAAGTGGCTCGGGTAGTGTTAAAAAACTGAGCGATTACTTTCCCGGATGCTTCCGTTTTGGCGATAAAGTATAGGCAGTTACTAATCAATTTTCTTATTCCAGTTTTCTCACCCCCAGCAAAACTATGAGCACCCAAGATAAAGCCCGTGAACTTCTGGCCAAAGAGCGTCAAAACGAACAGCAACTTCATGAAAATATGGCGGCTCGGGCGGCGGAAACCGAACTAACCGTAGCGGAAGACTTGGATGAGAAAGCCAGGGAATTGTTAGCAGAGGAACGGCAACAGGAAAAGCATGTGGAAGAAACAATGCTTAGTCGCTCCACCGAAGAGTTGAGTTAGTTTTTCCTAAACCCTTGCCTCAATAGTTTTTTCAGTGGTTACCCTAGGGGTTAGGGCGCTATTCTTCCTGTACAGGGACTAAAACTCAATGCCGGGTTGGGCCTTAACATTTTGCTCCCGGAAAGGATGTTTGATCAGGGTCATTTCTGTGACTAAATCGGCCCGGTCAATCAATGGTTGGGGTGCTCCCCGGCCTGTCAAAATAACGTGATTAGATTCCGGCTTCCCTTGCAGGCCGGCTAGTACTGTTTCCACGTCCAGATAGCCCAGCTTTAACGCCACATTTACCTCATCCAGTAGGACTAGTTGGTAATCGGGATTGCGGATATACTCCAGGGCTTTTTGCCACGCTGCATGGGCGATCGCCTGGTCCCGTTGCCGGTCTTGAGTTTCCCAGGTAAAACCTTCTCCCAGGGCCAAAAAAGTTAATTGGTCTTGCCAAGGGGTAAAGGCCGCTTTTTCCGCCGGTTCCCAGGCCCCTTTGATGAATTGAATAATTCCTACCCGATAACCATGACCCAGGGACCGCAACACCATGCCCAGGGCGGCGGTGGTTTTTCCTTTGCCGTTGCCGGTGTGAACAATTACCAGACCTTTCTCTGCCTTAGCAGAGGCAATGCGCTCATCCTGTAAAGCTTTGCGCTTTTGCATCTTAATTTTGTACTGCTCGTCGGACAGGGAATTGACCATGGTAACTGTTAAGAATTTCTGCAAAAATTGTAACTCTTACGGGGGACAAATGTTAAGAATTTGTTGTGAAAACTGCGATGATCCCCATTTTTATTTACGATAACAATAGATTAAAAAATCAATATTTTAGAAAAACTTCTAGCAATAGAGGAGAGATGAAAATGGATATCAATCAATATTTTGCCAATTGTAGTGATGATTATCTCGATTCTGAACAAGATAATTCTGAGCAACTTTTGCTGGCAGATCTAACAGGATCAGAAGAGGATGGCATTTTTTTTGATGGTTTAACTGACCGAGATACGGGTTTTGGTCATGTGGTTAGATTAATGAGAATGCCCCACCTGGACAATGGCAACCTCAGCGGTGGTGATCCCGATGACAATTGGTATCAAGCGGAAGTGGTAGGGGAAGAAGCCGTGGGGGGCGACAATCCTACTCCCGATCAGAATGTGACGGAAGGATTACTGCAATCCATGGGCATTGCCAGTGTGGACGGTAGGCCGGTGGCCACAGTGAGAAACTTTGGGGCTAGGGATGAACGTCGTTGGGAGTTGGATCCCGATTCCGCCGAAGACCATCAAAATCCCCAGGACGAAGACTAAATTCAAATTGAGTTTTGGGTAGAAAGTTTTGGGATAGAGCGATTAGAATCAGGGCTGAACTATTTACTGCCCCCCTAGCTCTTATTTTTACCGTCTGCCTTTTGCATGACTGAATTACCCCCCAATCCTAATTCCACCGTTGTTTCCCGTCGTACTGCGCTCAAGCTTTTAGGGGTGGGTACCCTGGGGGGCGCCATTGGTTATTCCCGTTTAGCTAAGCCCCAGCCGGCCCGGTACGATACTGATCGCCTAGATTTGCCGCAATATTTGTCCCAACTAAAGTCGGTGGTGGTGGTGGGAGCTGGTTTAGCTGGTTTAGCTTCAGCCTATGAACTGAGCAAGCGGGGCTTTAAGGTTACCCTTTTGGAAAAATCGCCAAATTTAGGGGGCAAGGTGGCGGGCTGGCCCATCCAGGTGGGGGAAGAAACTTTCCAGATGGAGCACGGTTTCCACGGCTTTTTCCCCCAGTATTACAACCTCAAAAGCATTGTTAATGAATTGGCGATCGCCGACAATTTTCGTTCCCTTGATTTCTATTCTTTAGTCTTTAAAGAGGGCTATGAGCCGGAGGTGTTTCGCCCTAGCCATTCCGCCTTTCCCTGGAATATTGTCGATCTGACCATTTCTTCCCCGAACCGATTGCGCTGGGGCATTAATTTAACCAAGCCTGCCCATTGGCAAGTTTTTCGAGCCATTACAGGTTTTCAAATTCCCAAAAGCTATGACCAACTAGATAGCATCACCGTCAGTGATTGGGTGGCGAAGGGTTTCCCCAAAGGTTTGTACGATCTTTACTTCCTACCCTTTGCCAAATCTAGCTTGAACGCCCCCGATGTGTTGAGTGCGGGGGAATTGATGCAGTTTTTCCATTTTTACTTTTTCGGTAATCCCGAAGGCCTAGCTTTTAATGGCACCAAGGACGATATGGTGACTAGTTTGGTCATGCCTATGGTGGAATCCATCAAAGCCCACGGCGGACAAATCATCACCGAAGCCACCGTTAGTGCGATTAACTGTGACCAAGGTTTAATCCAATCCCTCCAGTATGTGCAGGGGGATGATCCGGTCAGCGATGTGCCGTTTACTGTGCCCCGCAATGATCTGCTTACCCAGGCAAACCCAGGGGGGAATGTTTACTATGGCGCTGGCGATCGGGTTTATTGGGCTAAGCCAGAAGGAAAAGAAGCTCTATCCCTCACCTGTAGCCATCAAGGTTGCACCGTTGCCAAACAGGAGAATGGTCAATTTATCTGTCCTTGCCATGGCGCTGTGTATGATGCGGATGGTCAAGTTATCCAAGGGCCAGCTAAGCGAAATTTAGCCAAGTTTGCGGTTAAACCGGGAAGTAGTGCCACGGAAGTACAGTTGGTGTCCCGCACCAAGGACAAACCACCGGCGCAAACCCTCAAAGCAGATTATTATGTGCTGGCGGCGGATGTAGTGGGCATGAAAAACCTGGCCGATCGCCTGGGGGGAGATGTTAATCCCCAATTTGTCCAACAGGTGAAAAACCTAGCGGTGGCGGATCCCTTTGCAGTGGCCCGGTTTTGGTTTGATCAAGATTTTGAATGGCCCCACAGTAACTTCGCCTCCCTATCCGGTTACCGTTTAACCGATAGCATTACCCTTTATCACCGAATCCAAAATCAATTTATTGCCTGGGCGGAACGCACCGGGGGCAGTGTGGTGGAGTTACACGCCTATTGCTACAAAGAAAAAGAGTTCCCCACCCAGGGGGATTTGTTAGCCACCTTTGAGCAGGAATTGTACGAAATTGTCCCCTCGTTAGCTACGGCAAAACTCCTACACCGGGAATTGGTTAACCAGAAAAATTTCTCCGGTTTTCCCCCCAACAGCTACGGCGATCGCCCGGAGACGGAAACTCCGGTGGCCAATCTTTTGTTCGCTGGGGATTGGGTGAAAATGCCCTTTCCCTGCGGTTTGATGGAGCGGGCCATCAGCAGTGGGCTATTATCAGCCAACGCCATTTGTCATCAAGAGGGTTTGCAACGGCGGGAATTGTTAACGGTGATGCCCGAGGGAATTTTGCAAATTTAGCCCTAGTTTAGCCTTCGGTCTAGAACAGTGCTGGACTATTTATGGTGGGAAATCATTGTTGATTCAGATTGATCAGCAGGATTGATCAACTCTCCCGCGCCAATATCGGCGCAGAAAAACTAGGGTAAAAGGAACAAGAGCAAGGTTCTACTCCGTCTCCCTGGTGGTGATGGTATGACTAAGATGAATTGGATCTGGTTTGCCCAGGATTTTGCTGGCTAGTGTTAGCCTAACAGGGTGGTTGTGGGGAATGAATAGCGCCTGAAATTATGGTCACCGATCGCCAAAAGTCTGAGTCCCCCTTGGGGGTGCCCCGGTTAGCAGAGCATTCCAGGGCGGTTTTCCCCTGGGCAATGGTGGTGGGCTTTAGCAGTGGCGTGGTAGTGGCGATCGCCGGGGGGGTGACCTACGGTCATTATTGGGTGCAACGAAATGTGTCTCCCTTGGTGGGGCAAGCGGTGGAACATTTCTTGAATCGTCCGGTGGAGTTGGGGCCATTAACCAGTGTTTCCCTCACCCATCTAGAATTTGGTGCCACTAGCATTCCGGCTACAGCCACCGACCCCAACTGGGTACAACTCCAAAGTTTAAAGATTAGCTATAACCCCTGGCAATATCTCCAAGATGAACATCTCGGGCTGACCATCACCGCCATGGAACCCCAAGCCTATTTTGAACAGGGGCGATCAGGGCAGTGGTGGCATACAGAGATGGGGCAATTAGCGGAAGATTTTCCCTTCCAACTGGAAAAATTAATTGTTCGTCGGGGTCGGGGCACGGTGGTTAGTCGCAACGGTCACCAAGCTCTCAATCAACCCATTCAATTACGGTTAAATGATGCCCAATTTTGGCAAGGGTCGAACCAAGAGCTTTTCCGTTTTCGTCTCCAAGGTCAACTGTTACCCCTGGTGGAGCGCCACAGTTACCTAAATTTGGAGGGAACGATTGACCCAGCCCAGGAACGCTGGCAACTCCAGGTCAAAAGTCGCCATTTACCCCTCACCGCCCTCAAGCAAATTTTGCCCCTACCGCTGAATTTTCAAAGGGGTACCCTAGACAGTGACTTGGCGATCGCCGTTGAGGATCAACAACTGGCTTCCCTGGATGGGGAGGTGGATTTACACCAAGCTAGTTTGCAACTGCCCCAACTGGCCCGCCCCTTAACTGCCATTAATGGCCCTCTAACTTTCCAAGGTCGCAAAATTCAACTGGGACAAGTGAAAGGACAATTGGGAGAAATTCAAGCCCAAAGCAAGGGTCACATTGACTGGCAGGATGGCTTTAACCTGGCGATCGCCACCGCACCGTTGGAAGTCAACAAAATTTTCCAGGGGCTACAGTTTCCCCCGGCCACCATGCCCATCAGTGGTCAATTAAGTTCCACGGTCACCATTCAAGGGCCTCTCGAAAATCCGCAAATTAACGTCGCCCTACAAAAAGCAGGTAAAAATTCCCTCCAGATTGAAAACTTAGCCCTAGATGATTTCCAAGCCAACGTCAACCTAGAAGGCGATCGGGTGGTGGTGAAACATTTTCAGGCTTCACCCCACAGCGGCGGTAACCTAACCGGATCGGGGCAAATTCAAGCCCACAGACAAGGAAATAAACTGGATTGGCAACCGTTCCAACTGCATATTCAGGCTGACAAAGTTGATGTGCAACCCTGGTTAGAGGGGGATTTAAGTGCCCAATTACCACCCGTTTTACCCCTATCAGGGCAAGCCCAAATCACAGGAAAATTATCTGAACCTCCTACTTGGCAGGCCCAGGCCCAAGCTGATGTTGCCCTCGCAGGGGGATTGGTTAAAACCAACGATTTTGCCTACCAGGGAGGGCAATGGCAAGGCAATTTTCAACTGCAGAATTTATCCCTTAGCACTTTCGACACGGCATCAATCCCAGACAGTTTCAAGCAGGGCAAATTGCAAGCCCAGGTGTGGGCTGAGGGCAATCAGCAAGACCAGTCACCATTGCAGCTACAGGGTCAAGGGCAAGTAACTCTACCCCAGGGCACCGTGGCGATCGACCAATTTCAACTCCAGGGTAAACAATGGCAAGGGGTTTTTGTGGCGAAAAATATTTCCCTGGCAACCCTGCCCGGTATGGATCAATCCTGGTCGGGAACTTTGGCTGGGAACTGGACTGGCAAGGGAGAACTAGACCAACCTCTGCCGCAATGGGATTTAGCCGGGGCTGGGCAATGGCATTCCCCCCAGGGGACAGTAAACATTGAAAAATTCAGTGTAGGGGAGGAAAACTTCACTGCCCAACTCAACTCGGAGGGCATAGATTGGCAGGCTTTGCGCATTGGTCAACCGGGGCAGGTGGCGGGAAAATTGAGTCTAACCGGGCGGTGGACTGGGGAAACGGCTCAGTTGACGAACTTAACAGGAAATTTAATTAGCTCCCAGGGTTGGCAATTATTATCCGACCCCGTGGCGATCGCCTTTGACTGGCAAGGCTCCCAGCTTAAGTTAAGCCAACTCCGTAGCAAGGGTTTAAACGCCCGGGGAAATCTACAAATTGCCATTGCTGGGGTTAAAACCGGTTTTGATTTCCAAGCGGCAATCAAGGCTATGGACCTCCAGGTGGAGGCTACTGGGTTACCCCTAGCCAAAATTATTCCCACTCCCCCAGGGGCTCCGTTGGCGGGAAATTTAGATTTCAAGGGAGATGTGACTGGCTCCGGTGGGCAACCTTTATGGCAAGGGCAATTGGCAGTGAACCATTTGCAGTTAGGGGAATTTAAATTTGCCTCCCGTTTAAGGGGTGAGGCGGAAAAAGATCCGCAGGGATTACAGTTGGCTCTCCAGGGAGAAGGGGAACAAATTCGCCTCAGTTTAGACCCCAAGCACCAACCAACGGCGGTGTTATTTAAGCGGGGACCATGGCAACTGGCAGGGCAAAAACAGGCTGACCAATGGTCTTTAACAGCCCATTCCTTACCCCTAGAGGCTTTGCAAAATAGTCTGCCCTTAGCCCTTACCCTTGTTCCCAATGGCGACAAATCTTTAACGGATTCCTTGGCCAAACTCCAGAGCCAACCTTGGGGAGGACAATTGTCGGGGCATTTTCAGCTTGACCTGGCCCAAAAAACGGCGATCGCCACTAGGGTTAATATCAAGCAACCCCGTTGGGGTAATTTTAGCGCCCAGGATTTAACCGGCAATTTTCGCTACGGCCAGGGGCAACTAACGGTGGACAATGGTCGTTTGCGCCATGGCCAGAGTACAGTTTTAGTGCAGGGGCAAGCCAATTTCCAAGGCGATCAACCCCAGTGGGGCGGGGAAATTAGTTTCCGTCAAAGCCGGATTGAAGATGTTTTAACGGCTCTGCAACTGTTCACCTGGGAAGATTTTGGCCGGGGTTTTCAGCCCCCCATTTACGGTACTGCTAAGGATTTATACGGTGAAATAGGCAAAGATTTAGACCAAGAAAATTTGCCACCGCTGGTTAGTGTGGGCAATGCCTTGGATGATCTGGCCACTCAATTTAATCAACTGGCCCAGAGTGAAGCTAGCTTGGCCCCAACGGAGACCAATCATGAACCTGTACCAGATTTAGACCAACTGCGGGGACAACTGCAGGGCAAAATTACCGTGGAGAAACGGGAAGACTCTCCCCTGGCGGCCAACTTTAACCTTTGGGGCCAAGATTGGCAGTGGGGCGACCATGGGCTGGGGCAATTGCAATTGGCGGGGCGCTGGCAGGGGGATAATCTTAGCTTTGCTCCCCTGGAACTACGAAGTGGCGATCGATTTTTGCGGGTAACAGGGTCACTGGGACCCCAGGGCCAACAGGGAGAAATTCAACTCCATCAACTACCCCTTGGTCCCTTAGCCAAAATTTTACGTCTCCCGGCCCACTTTGCTCCAGAGGGGGATGTATTTGCTGATTTTCGCCTCCGGGGTAGCCGGCGGGACCCTCAATTCCAGGGCAAAGTGCAAATTAAAGAGAATCGCTTTGGTCCTTTAGCGCTGGAAAAAACTGAGGGGGATTTTAGTTACCAGGCTGGTCGCTTAGATTTTCAGTTACAAAGTCTGGTTAATTCCCTCACGGAACCCCTGCAATTACAGGGTAGTGTGCCCTACGTCTTTCCTTTTGCTAGCCAAGCCCCCAACAGTGATCATTTTTCCGTAGCGTTAAAGTTAAAAAATGACAGTTTGAAGTTGATCAACCTACTCAGCCGTGGACAATTAAGTTGGCTAGGCGGTCAGGGAGAAGTGGATTTAGCTTTGTTGGGTTGCCTTGATCCCTATAAACAAACCCTGTACCAACTCCAGGGGCTGGGGGAAATTACCATCCACAATGGGGCGATCGCCGCTCAGATGTTACCAGATAAGCCCTTAACCCAGGTCAATGCCCAAATTACGGCGGACTTAAATACGCTCCAGGTCACCAATTTAACTGGGCAGATTAGTGGCGGGAGATTAGCGATGGTGGGCAGTCTACCCCTGCAAAATGCCTTACCCGATGTGGACCAGGGTTTACAACTAAGCTTAAATAATTTGGCGGTGGATATTCCCAATTTGTACCAAGGGGCTTTGGGGGGATTGGTGCAGATTACCGGCACGGCGATCGCCCCCCAAATAGGAGGTCAATTAGCCCTGGGCAATGGCAATATCTCCGTGGGGCAAACCCTACCTACCTTGGGTTCCGGTGCTTCTTCCCAGCGGGGCTTAACGTTCAACAACTTAAACTTGGTGTTGGCGGAAAATATCCGGGTGCAAAATTTACCTTTTCTCGATTTTGCCGCCGCTGGCCAAGTGACCCTGAATGGTACCCCACAAAATTTACGTCCTGAGGGGGAAATTAAGCTCAAAGGGGGCCAGGTGAATCTATTTGCCAGCCAATTAAGGTTGGATAATAACCAAAATAACAGCGTTTATTTTCTGCCCCAGCGGGGTTTGGACCCCTATCTCGATTTATATTTGCTCAGTTCCGTCAGTGAAACAAGCCGCAATATTGCTAATCGTCCTTCCCAATCCTCCGAGATTCCAGAACCCTTTAGTGCTAACCAAGACAGCCTACAAACGGTGCGTATCCAAGCCCACATTAATGGCTATGGCAGTGAGATTAACCAAAATATTCAGCTCACCAGTACCCCCCGGCGATCGCCGCAGGAAATTATTACGTTGTTAGGGGGCGGTGTGCTCAGTACCCTTGGTCAGGATAGTACTCAAACCACAGTGGGGCTAGCTAATTTGGCCGGGTCCGCAGTGTTGGGCCCAGTCCAGGGGCGCATTGGGGAAGCTTTAGGACTAAGTGAATTTCGCATTTTTTCCACTCCCTTAATGAACGAAGGCGATCGCCTCCAGGGAAATCAAATTGGAGTAGCGGCGGAAGCTGGAATTGATATTACCCCCCAAATAGGAGTGTCGGTGCAAAAAATCATCAACTCTGATCGCCTACCCCAGTGGGGCTTGGAATACCGGGTTAACGACAGCACTGTGATCCGGGGGTCTAGCAATTTCCAAGACGACAGCCGGGGCATAGTGGAATTTCAAAAAAGGTTTTAGCCTTTGCTAGCCGGAGGTCTCAACTTTATGGGGGGAGCATGTTAGTGACGGTAGTCAGTTCCTAGGTAAAAATGATTTAGCCATTGGCAATGATGTGCAGATCAACAGTGGGCAAACAGCGCATTAACCGTTGAATAATGGAACCCTTGATCAGTAAATGCCACCGCGATCGCCGACTTTCCCCCAACACAATTTGGGTGATGCGATAGGTTGTGGCCACCTGGGCAATGGCCCCCACCACGTTGTCGGATTCCTGGCGAATAAATTCCCCTTCAAACTCCTGGGTCAGATGTTGACAAGTTTCCACATGGAGTGCCTCCACCTTGGAGAGAAACTGATTGGTGGGAGCCACAAACAAGACAAATAGACGACCATTCATTTGACTGGCAATGCGCCCCCCCCGTCGCAATAATTGAATGGAATTGGGGTAGGTGGAAATACACACCAAAATCCGTTCGTGGACAGCACAGTGATTAGTCTGTTGATCATGGCGACTATTTTCCTCAATATTGTTGGCCACTTCCCGCAAAGCCAGTTCCCTCAGGGCCACCAAATTCTGGCGCTTGAAAAAGTTTTGCAGGGCTTGGTTGATTTTGTCCTGGGCGTAAATTTTGCCTTCCTGCAAACGCTCTTGCAAGGTTTCTGGGGTAACATCAACCACTACCACTTCGTCAGCTTCATCCAAAAGGCGATCGGGCACCCGTTCCCGCACCACCACCCCGGAAATTTTATACACCAAATCATTGAGGCTTTCTAGATGTTGAATGTTGATGGTGGAATAGACGTCAATGCCTGCGGCCAAAATAAGTTCCACATCTTGATAGCGTTTTTCCCGCTCCGCACCGGGGATGTTAGTATGGGCCAACTCATCCACTAACGCCAACTGCGGCGATCGGGCCAGAATGGCTCCGGTATCCATTTCCAGCAACGATCGCCCTTGCCAAATCATGGTTCTGAGGGGGACTTGCTCCAGACCAATGGCTTTTTGGGCCGTTTCCTCCCGGCCGTGGGTTTCCAACAGGCCAATCACCACGTCAAAGCCTTCCTGCTTGAGCTGTTGCCCCTCCTCCAACATGCGATAGGTTTTGCCAACCCCCGGGGCCATGCCAATGAAAATTTTGTGTTTACCCCGCCGGTGAGGGGGGGACGCCGCTGGAGTCAAGGAACTGGATTGACCGGCATGGATCATGGTGATGGGGCAGAGGGGATTTGCAGAAAGCAGAGGGGCCTGCCTCGGTCCGTCGTTGAACGGTCTAAGTTTTCATGGGCAGGACGATAGGTCGGATCAAGGTTTCAATTCCCAACCCGGTGTAGCTCATAGGTAAGGGAAGTTGAATGCAAACTCTGGCTAACCATGGCCCGTAGGCGATCGCCGTGGTGAACCACAAGAATTTTTGCTTGAAACATCAGAGGCAAGGGTTTAACGGTTATCGAGGGCCAGGTTGAGGGTGAGGACATTGACCCCAGGCTCACCAAAAATGCCAAGGAAGCGCCCCTCAGTGTGTTTAGTTATCAGGCTTTGCAACTCCTGGGGAGGAATAGATCTGGCCTTGGCCACCCGGTCGAACTGGGCTTGGGCCGCCGCTGGGCTAATGTGGGGATCAAGCCCTGACCCAGAGCTGTAAAGCAAATCGGCAGTGGGTTGCACGGCATTGTCCTCTAAGCGTTGGGCCTCTGCTTCAATGCGGGATAAAAGGTCAGGATTACTGGGAGCTAGGTTGCTTGCACCGGAAATGCCCGTGGGGGAAGCATCTGCCCCTTCACTGTAGTTAATGGCACTGGGGCGACTCCAAAAATAGCCCTCCTCGGTGAAGGTTTGTCCGATCAAAGCCGAACCCACAACTTGCCCCTGGGAATCAGTGATCAGGCTACCATTGGCCTGGTAGGGAAAGACCAGTTGACCAATCACTAATACGATCGCCGGGTAAATGAGGGCTGTTAAAATCCAAAGCAGGGCAGTACTGCGTAAACTAATCACAAAATTGCGAATCATGGCAAAGTTTTAGAGTTTTTTTGAAAGGTTTTATTTTGCCCCCTAAATTTCCCAATAATGGAGGATTTTTACTTAACTTCCCCCTAATTTTTTTGGGGGGGCAGGGGGCGTTTGAAAGATGCTTTTAGGCAAAATATCAGGTTAGTAATGGAGCATAAAAATTAACCAAACT
The DNA here is from genome assembly GCF_014698595.1 of Synechocystis sp. FACHB-908. Classification (NCBI taxonomy): domain Bacteria; kingdom Bacillati; phylum Cyanobacteriota; class Cyanophyceae; order Synechococcales; family Merismopediaceae; genus Synechocystis; species Synechocystis sp. FACHB-908. Next base: position 16,317 of record NZ_JACJTH010000025.1, read on the forward strand.
AGTTTGAAAAAGTAACCTTAAAAACGTTCCGGCTCAATAATTACCATGGCCAGGTAAACAGCCAATCCCAGAACAATGATTACTAGGAGGCCAAGGGCATAGGCCGTTCCCCGGTCAATGGCGCCGTTACCAGCAGCATAAATGGGGGAGGCGATCGCCAAATTGCATAAAGTCGCCAGCAAGATGATGCGGCCAATGACGGAGGTTTTAGAAGTAGAAAACATCGGAGTTGGAGTAAAGGAGAAAGTAGGGAAAAATCTCTGGGGAAAGGGCACAATGGCAAAACCTTGCAGTCATCGGACATCAAAGCAACGAAATACCGAGGTCTATGAGCTTGATGGCCACAAAGGGCACAATGATGCCCCCCAGCCCATAAACCAAAATGTTGCGCTGGAGTAATTGATCGGCACTTAAAGGACGAAACTTCACCCCCCGTAGGGCCAGAGGAATGAGGGCAGGGATGATCAGAGCGTTGTAAATCAGGGCCGAAAGTACGGCGGATTGGGGACTCTTCAAATCCATGATGTTGAGGGCACCAATGCCAATACCGGCGAACATGGCAGGAATAATGGCGAAATATTTGGCAATGTCGTTGGCCAGGGAAAAAGTGGTCAATGCCCCCCTAGTGATTAGAAGTTGTTTGCCAATGGTGACCAGGTCAATCAGTTTAGTGGGGTCAGAATCGAGGTCCACCATATTGGCCGCTTCCTTAGCCGCTTGGGTGCCGGAATTCATCGCTAAACCCACATTGGCCTGGGCGAGGGCCGGGGCATCGTTGGTACCGTCTCCGGTCATGGCCACCAACTTACCAGCGGCTTGTTCCTGTTGAATAACCTGGATTTTGTCTTCCGGAGTAGCTTCGGCAATGAAGTCATCAACCCCCGCTTCCTTGGCAATTACCGAAGCAGTAATGCGATTGTCCCCCGTGAGCATAACGGTGCGGACCCCCATGCGTCGCAGTTGATTAAATCGTTCTTGAATACCTGGTTTGATGATGTCCTTAAGATAAATTACACCGTAAATCTCATCGTTACGACAGACCGCTAAGGGGGTGCCCCCTAGATGGGAAACCTTTCCGTAGGCTTCGTCAAGGCCGGTGGGAGACTTGCCCCCCCTTGACCGCACAAAGCCCCGGATGGCATCCACCGCCCCTTTCCGCACTTCACTGCCATCGGGTAAATCGGTGCCGCTCATGCGAGTCCGAGCAGAAAATTCCACCCCCTCCGCCTGCTGGCGATCGAAGTCCAAAGTAGCTCCCATCTTTTCCGCTAGGCGCACAATGGATTTTCCCTCTGGGGTAGTGTCAAAAATACTTGCCGCCAAGGCGATCGCCGCCACTTCTTTCAAAGAATGACCATTCACTGGCAGAAAGGTCTCCGCTAAACGGTTCCCCAAAGTGATAGTGCCCGTCTTATCTAACACCAAGGTGTTGATGTCGCCGCAGGCCTCCACGGCCCGCCCGGAAGTGGCCACCACATTAAACTGGGCTACCCGGTCCATGCCAGCAATGCCAATGGCACTCAGCAAACCGCCAATGGTGGTGGGAATCAACGCCACCAAGAGGGCAATAAGTAGGGTAATGCTCACCGGGCTATCGATGTAATTAGCCGGGGGAGGCAGAGTTGCCACCACAATTAGGAACACCAAGGTCAACACCGCCAACAATACCGTTAGGGCAATTTCATTGGGGGTTTTACTGCGTTCTGCCCCTTCCACCAGGTCAATCATGCGGTCAATAAAGCCCTTACCGGGATCTGCTGTCACCCGGATGATCAGTTCATCGGAAATGATGCGGGTGCCCCCCGTCACGGAACTGGCCACATCGGAACCTGGTTCCTTCAGTACCGGAGCCGATTCCCCCGTAATGGCGGATTCATCCACCGAGGCCACCCCCTCCAACACTTCCCCGTCGGCAGGGATAATATCGCCGACCGAAACGACAATACGATCGCCTTTCCGTAGATGGGTGGAGCTGACCATTTCTAGGGAACCATCGGCTAAAATTCGCTGGGCATAGGTCTGAGTCTGGGTTGAACGCAGGGCATCGGCCTGGGCCTTTCCCCTACCCTCGGCCACGGCTTCGGCAAAGTTGGCAAATAAAACCGTAAATAACAAAATAACCGTCACTAACCCGTTAAACATGGCTGAGGTGCCAGTAACCCCAAATAGGTTGGGATTGAGAGTCAACATCCCAGTGATCAAGGTGCCGACCCAAACCATAAACATGACCGGATTTTTGACCATGATTTTGGGATTGAGCTTCACCCAGGCTTCCTTGAAAGCCCTTTGATAGAGATCGGAAAGATTGGCTTTTGGGGTGTGTCGCCGCTGCTGCCGTGGCCCCCCCGGTTGTCGCACAGTGGAAGTGGAGTTCATAATCTTAGGTAAAAATCGGATTTAAGGGTAGAGAAAAGGTAGCAACCAAGGATCTGCTAAACCAAATTGAAAGCTTCCGCCACTGGACCGAGTACCAAAATGGGCAAAAAGGTCAGGGCACCGAGGATGATGATGGCTCCGGCGGTAATCCCGGTGAATAGGGTTGTATCGGTGTGGAGAGTACCGCTGGTTTCCGGAACGGGTTGTTTGCGGGCCATGCCATCTGCCAAGAAAATTAGGGCAACAATTGGTACATAGCGTCCGGCAATTAACGAGAAACTGGCGCTTAAATTCCACCAAAGAGTGTTATCCGCCAAACCTTCAAAGCCAGAACCATTGTTGGCGGCGGCGGAAGCATATTCGTAGGCCACCTGGGAAATGCCATGGAAGCCCGGATTACTAATGCCCGCTAGGGTGTCAGGAAAGGCGAGGGTGATAGCGGTGGGAATTAAAATGGCAATGGGGTGGATTAGAAGAATTAAGCTAGCGAGGACAATTTCCCGTTTCTCAATTTTGCGACCCAAAAATTCCGGTGTCCTTCCCACCATCAATCCAGTGAGAAAAACCGTCAGGATGAGAAACACAAACAGATAGGCTGTGCCCGTGCCCTGGCCTCCCCAAATAATTTGCAGGAATAGGTCCGATAGGGTAACAAAACCCCCAGGGGGCATGAGGGAGTCATGCATGCCGTTGACTGCTCCACACATGGTTCCCGTTGTGGACACAGCCCACAGGGCCGTTAATACCCAACCAAAGCGCACTTCTTTACCTTCTAAATTGGGTTGGGTTTCCCCCAGAATTTGATTGATCAGAGGATTACCTTGAAATTCCCCCACAGCGGCAATGGCAATCAGAATTCCATAAAGAATAAACACCATCCAAAAAATTAACCACCCTTGCTCGGGGTTGCCTGCCATGATGCCGTAAGTAATGATGAGGCCGGCGGGAATCACCATCATAATTACCGTTTCCAAGAGGTTGGCAAAATTATTGGGATTTTCGAAGGGATGGGCAGAGTTTATACCAAAAAAACCGCCACCATTTTCCCCTAGTTCTTTGATGATTTCAAAATGGGCCACCGGACCCCGGGCAATCCATTGGGTGGCCCCTTCCAGGGTGGTTACCTGGGCTGGCCCCGCAAGGGTTTCCGGTACCCCCGCCACCAGGAGGAGTATTGCTCCCACGAGGGAAATTGGCAATAAAATTCTAGTAATTGATAGCACTAAATCCTGGTAAAAATTACCGATCGCCTGGCCGGTTAGGCCCCGAATAAAGGCGATCGCCACTGCAATGCCGGTGGCCGCAGAAGTGAACATCAAAAACCCTAGGGCTCCAGCCTGACTAAAGTAGGTGTAGGTCGTTTCTCCGGAATAGTGTTGTTGATTGGTATTGGTCACAAAGGAAATGGCAGTGTGTAGGGCCAAATCCCAAGACGGAGCAGCTAAACCCGTGGGATTGAGGGGTAAACTGCCCTGGAACATCAAGATTAGGAAGACAAAAACCCCCATAACCAGATTGCTGATCAGCGCAGCACTAACATATTGGGTTGCTCCCATGGAGGGATGTTTTGTAATCCCGGAACCGGCAAAAATCAACGACTCTAGAGGACGGGCAATTTTATCGAGCCAAGTGGACTGACCAAGAAAAACCCGTGCCATATAACGCCCAAGCAAGGGGGCCGTGGCCACAAGGATAGCTAAAATTAATGCAATTTGTACAAAACCTTGCAACATAAAATTTTGTCATCTCCAAACCATCATCAAAACAGGATAAGTGGGGGTTACTGGCTATGGGAAAAAAATCAAATTCCGCCCCTAATTTATCCATATCATCAGTTTGCTGTGATAAATGAACTTTCACAAGGTATAGAAGGGCATTTAAAAGGTATTTATAGATTATGCCTAAGCAATTTCCTTACCTATATTAAAGTTGTTTAGCTTTTGCCTATACCAAATGATATAGAAGTAATTAAACGAATAGATCTATCTTTTTTGTTTTAGTATGGGCGGGAAGACCCCTGCAACTTTTCCCCTTGAAAGCCATTTCTGTTCAATCATTGGCCGACCAAACAGTGCGTATTTGGACCCGTACCCACTGGTTGTTGGCAATTCTTTTTTTAATCGTGATCAGTTTGGATTACAGCACTCCCCCTCCCTACGTGCTCGGCTATCTGTACATTGGGGCAGTACTATTGGCTAGTGTGCGGCTGGGGCATCGGGCAACCCTCTGGGTAACAGGTACTGCGGTGGTTTTAACCCTGCTCAATTTGTGGATTCCGGGCATTGAACCCATCACCCCCATCACCGTGGCCAATCGGATAATCACCGTACTGGCACTGCTAGTCACCGCTTGGCTGAGCGATCGCCTGCAACAATACGAAGCGGCCATGGTGAAACAACAGGTGCAACTGGAAACCCAAATTCAACTGGCTAAGGTGCGGGAGGATTTTGTCTCAACCCTGACCCATGACCTGAAAACTCCCCTTTTGGGGGCAATTGAAACCCTTAATGCCTTCCAAGCAGGACAGTTTGGGGCTGTTACCCATAACCAACAACGGGCGATCGCCATTATGATGCGTAGCCACCGCATGACCCTGCAACTGGTGGAAACCCTGATGGATGTTTACCGCAATGACACAGAGGGTTTATATCTGCACCAGGAACCGGTCAATCTCACTAGTCTGGCGGAGGAAGTAATTCTGCAACTCACCCCCCTGGCCACGTCCCGCCAAATCCATTTATGTCTGCGTCAAGGTAACTCCGACTTTCGCCAAGCCTATTGGTTACAGGCCGATGCTTTGCAACTGCAACGGGTTTTTAATAACCTCATTACCAATGCCATTAATCACTCCCCCCGGGGCCGTAAAGTGGAAATTTCCCTTACTTCCAAAAATAATCATTTCCAGGTGCAAATTGTCGATGAAGGGCGGGGAATTCCCGACTATGAATTGCCCAATCTCTTCGAGCAATTTTATCAAGGCCATGGCGATCGCCAAGCAAAGGGAGCCGGACTGGGGTTATATCTTAGCCGCCAAATTATTGAAGCCCACGGTGGTAAAATCTGGGCGGAACCCCGCTCTCCCCAAGGGGCTATTTTTGCTTTTTCCGTACCCATAGAATCCTAGGGTTTAACGTTCTCTTTAGTTTATTGCTATTCATCTTTAAAACTGTTTTAAAAGCCCCCCTGGCCCCCTCAATTTAGGGAAAACTGAGTGAAAGTCCCCCAGTGTTGGGGGATTTAGGGGGCGGAATAAAACTTTCCAAACACGTTTTAAAGGAAAATGATAGGGTTCAGAAAGCATAATTTTGGGATAGATAGCAGGCATTGGATCGGCTAGTTTTGACCCCCAATTTAGGCCAATTATCCAGACTACCTTTGTTAATCAAAACCATTTATGGCAATTTCCCCAACTTCAATCCGGATTCTTTTGGTGGAGGACGATGAACTCTTCCGTTTGGGATTGGTGACCCGTCTCAGCCAGGAACCAGGGTTGGACGTGGCCGGGGAGGCGGAAGATGGAGAAACGGCGATCGCCTACGTCAATCAACAGCTTTTTGATGTGGTGATTTTAGATGTGGGATTACCCGGTATCGGCGGCATTGAAGCCTGCCATCAAATCAAAAAAATTCATCCACAATTACCAGTCCTAATTCTTACTTCCCATTCCCAGCCTGCCTTAATTAACCGCCTGATTGAAGCCCAAGCCCAGGGCTATTGCGTTAAAGGGGTGGCCGCAGAAACATTAGTGCTGGCGATTCGCTCAGTGGCGGCTGGTGCATTCTGGTGGGATGCCATTGCTTCTCAGGAAATTCAGACCGCGTTTCAACACAGTTCGTCCACGGGGGCGGTGCTGCCATTGGCGGATGCAGATGGAGAGAACCCACTCACTAAGCGTGAACTAGAAATTTTATCTTTGGTGGCCAAGGGTAAAAGTAACCAAGAAATTGCCGACGAACTTTACATTGCGCCGGGCACAGTGCGGGTCCATGTACACACTATTTTGCGTAAGTTGGAGGTGCGAGATCGTACCCAAGCCGCCCTTTTAGCCATTGAAAGAAGATTGGTTTCCTTGTGACTACCGCTAGCATATGCCCAGTTTTATCCAGGCTCTCCAGGAACTGGGAAACGCTGAAATTTTCCTGACCATGGGAGAAATTTTAGTGATCCAAAAACTGGTTTAGGCCAAACAGAATCGAATCATATCCAAGAATATGTTTGAAAAGTTTTCTTTTTCTCCCTAAATCGACCTACTAAAGCTCCGGCAATACTGGGGAACTTTTACTTAAATCCCCCCAAAGTTTGGGGCTAGGAGGGGACTTTTAAAACACGCTCTAGGATGGTTCGGCCACATTTTCCCCTTCCAGGGTGACCAGTAAAGGCATAATATTCTCCTCCAAGCGACCCATACGAATTAAATCGGCATAGGTTTCCGCCTCTATATCTAGTACCGTCTGGTCGAATTTTTTGTTGGCCACTTCCTGCAATAGGGGATATTCCTGCAGGAGCAGTTTGAGTTTGTCGGTGACGCTTTGCAGTTGTCCTTGGACTAATTCCTGCTTATAACGCAACCGCTCTGGGTTAATGTCGGGAAACTCATCGGTTTTTTCCAGTTCCGCCAACACCCGCCGTAGGGCAATTTGTCGGGATACTAGCTCTGCATATTCCAACCGTTGGGGTTGATCGCCAATTAAATCTAGGCCTTTGAGCACAAATTGGGTAGTCAGTCCTTGCACCAGTAGGGTGAATAGCACCACACCAAAGACAATGTCGATGATGGCCTGTCTCTCGGCGATCGCCTGGGGCACACTCAGGGCCACGGCAATGGCGACGGAACCCCGCAATCCGCCCCACCAGAGTACGGTTTGTTCCTGGAGAGTAATGTGGGTACTACTAATCTGGTCACTCACCTTGTTGCTGATCAAGCTCAGACCAAAAACACTCACTAAGCGAGTCACCACCACCGCAGCAATGGCAATCAAAATCAGGTTGAGGTGGTCCGAAAGACTGCTCAAGCCAATTTGATCCCCAATCAGTAAGAAGATAATGGAATTGACAAAGAAGGCCACAAATTCCCAAAAAATGCTGACAATCAGTCTGGTGCGGGGATTCATGCCAATGCGGGAACCATAGTTGCCCAACACCATGCCCACTACCACCACCCCAATTACTCCCGATCCCCCCAGGTTTTCCGCCAGAATATAGGCACCGTAGGCCGACACCAGGGTGAGGGACTGTTCCACAAAAGGTAGGTCAAATCGTTGGGTCAACAGGGACAAACTAAAGCCAATCACCAGGCCACAGCCCACCCCAATGCCGATCACGGTGACAAATCGAGCGAGGGTAACGGACAAGTCAAAAGTGCTGGTGCCTAGGGGAATGCCCACCAAAATGAGGAAGACCACCACCGCCACCCCATCGTTAAATAGGCTCTCCCCTTCCATTAACGTATTTAGTTTTTTGCTCGCCCCCAACTCTTTAAATAGGGCAATCACCGACACTGGATCTGTAGCAGACAAGGCCGCCGCGGCCAAAAAGGCGATCGCCAACTCCATCCCCCCCCAATAGGAAAGGGGAAAGGCAATGCCCACCACACAGATGACCACTCCCAAAGTGGCAAAGAGAGTAATCGGAAACCAATTTTCTTTGAGATTGCGCCACTGTAAATTCCACGCAGCCTCAAACAGTAGGGGAGGCAGAAAAATTTCCATGATCAATTCCGGCGACAGATTGATCAATTTCACATCGACAAAGGCCAGGGCCATGCCCACAATTACCAACAGCAGGGTGTAGGGAATTTTCCGCAGAATTGGCACCGTCTTGGACAGGGTCGCAATGCTCAGGGAGACCGAGAGCACAATCAAGAACTGTTCTAAGTTATAGGAAATCGAGAGGGATTCGTTGACCGCTGTATCCACGGTGTAGGCTCCTTTCTGACTGAAATCTCCCCCATTATGGGGCCACTCCGCTCTGAGGGCAAAATAAACCTTTGGGTCCGGGTCAGTTCATGGCCGCCTAAGCTGATTTGCGTTAGTCAACAGTTCTGTCATGGGACTGAGAATCGGGCCTCGGCCCCAGGTGGCGGTTTATCAATGCCAACTCCCCGGACTAAGCTTGTCAAAATCATTGGCTTTATTCTATCATTGGTTATCTAACAACAATCCCAGGTCTATGAAAGTGAGTGTAATAGCCATAGGTCTATTTTAGTTATTGACTTCAGCACATCCTAGACCCAAGCCCAGCCAGGACCGACAACTGAAAATTACCGAAACTTAGTTTAGGTTCCTGTTCAGTGCGGGCTTGAAAAAAATTAATCTGCCCCTTCAAATTGTCCCCCCATCTAAATCACCATCTTCGTCAAGGACATGCAAGCAACCTTACACCAATTAAAAGTTTTTGAAGCCACCGCTAGACATGGCAGTTTCACCAGGGCAGCAGAAGAACTTTACATTACCCAGCCGACCGTTTCTAGTCAAATTAAACAGTTATCTGAAACTGTCGGACTTCCTCTGTTTGAGCAGATTGGCAAACGGCTTTACCTCACCGAGGCGGGGCAAGAATTGTTGGTAACTTGCCAAGATATTTTTCAGCGACTGGACAATTTTGCCATGAAAGTGGCGGATATTAAGGGCACAAAACAGGGGCGTTTACGCTTGGCAGTGATTACCACAGCCAAATATTTCATTCCTCGTTTACTGGGGGAATTTATCCAAAAGTATCCCGGCATTGAAGTATCCCTCAAGGTGACTAACCATGAGCAGATTCGTCACCGGATGCAAAACAATGAAGATGATTTGTACATTGTTAGTGAGCCGCCGGAGGAAATTGATCTCAATTACCAGCCTTTCCTCGACAATCCTTTAGTGGTCATTGCCCGTCGGGACCACCCCCTAGCTGGGAAAAGCAATATCCCCATCACGGCGTTAAATGATGAAGCGTTTATTATGCGGGAAAAAGGCTCCGGTACTCGTTTAGCAGTACAAAATTTGTTCCACCGCCATTATGTGGATGTGCGGGTGCGGTTGGAATTGGGTAGTAATGAAGCGATTAAACAGGCGATCGCCGGTGGCATGGGCATTTCTGTGTTGTCCCAACATACCCTGGTATCGGAGGGAGCCCGCAGTGAGCTGACAATTTTGGACATTGACGAATTTCCTATCAAGCGGCGTTGGTACGTGGCTAACCTAGCGGGTAAACAACTGTCGGTGATTACCCAAACCTTTTTGGACTATCTCATGGCCGTTACCAAAAATATGCCGGCTCCGTTTGCAGAGCAATTAACGACCCAACAAACCCCTGTGAAGTTAGTTCTTTAATCACCTTGATTGATTTTTAACAATTTTATCTGCTTTAACCATTGATTTTGTCCCTGGATAAACCCTGGGCGGAGGGGATGGCGCAAACGGTGGGGTTAGTGGTTTTAATTTCCACCTGCCGGTGCCCTGTGTTTTTCAATAAACTCGCTAGGGCCACTTCGGCCTTCTGGTTAGCCTGGTTCAAAATGCCTTGGTCACAGGCGGCGGCGGTGATTTTGGCTAGGGTCTGCCGTTGGGCCAAAGTTTGTAGCTCCGGAACAGTGTCGGGTCCTAGGTTTAAAAATCCCCGGTCATAGTGGTAAATGCGGGAGCGTTCCACATCAATTTTTTGGTCAAGAATTTGCGGCGGCGGCAGGGTGACAATTAGCGTTTCTCCCTGTTGTTGAATACTTTGTTCATTTATCTCGGCTAGATCAATGCCGGCCCGCACTTCCCCGTAGCCAATGTAGAGTAAGTCGGTGCGCCCCAGGGTGAAATTACCCCATTGCCGTTCCTGACTAGTGGGCACTACGGTTTCCATGGCAAAAATGGTGGTGGTTAGTTCACTCACTGCCCGGATTTGCTGCACCACGAGGGTAGAAATTTCCGCCTTGGCCTGATTATTGCCGATGCGGAGCCAAGGGCTGATGGTACGTAGACCCTGGACAATGCCCATAACGGCGATCGCCATGGTTAGAACTACGCCCCCAGTCCCCAGAAGCGGTAGTCGCTGAAAAATGTTCCGGGCTGGTGGTGAGGAAGATAGTTTTTCTGCCATGGTTTAAGCAATGGTTGAGGGGGGAATAACTTGATTGTAGTAGCCGGGGATCGCAGTTTTAATGGATACTATTGCCGTGACTGTATGGGTCCATGGGGCCAATTCCATGGTCAACTAGCTTCTAAATGGAACTCAGGCGGAAAATTAGGTAAATTTCACCATACCCGACTAAGGCACTTTCTGTTGCTGGGGTCTGGGTCCGCTAATGTGACAAAAAGTTATTACTGAAGTCATGGGGTTGGCCTTGGTCGGGCAGTTGACAACAATGGCGATCGGAGTAGCCCATGCCTACGGTGTGATCATTGCTCAATCTCGGCAAATTAATAGTGGGAATATTGTGCGAACATAATTACGACAAAAACTCAAACATAAATTTAAACACCATTGGCAATGCTGGCAAGTAAATTGAATCCGTAAAAATCATGACAGATAACAGCCAAAGTCTCTCTCTAATTAAATGCCCCACCGGGATTCAAGGTTTTGATGAAATTACCAACGGTGGTTTACCCCAGGGCCGACCAACCCTCATTTGTGGTTCAGCCGGTTGTGGTAAAACTCTATTTGGGGTGGAATTTTTAGTGCGGGGGGCAGTGGAATATGGAGAGCCAGGGGTTTTAGTTTCCTTTGAAGAAAGCGCCAAAGAGATCATTCAAAATGTGGCGTCCTTAGGGTGGAATTTACAAGATTTAGTTGCCGAAGAAAAAATTTTAATTGATCATATTTATGTTGAAGCTAGCGAAATTCAAGAAACAGGAGAATATGACCTCGAAGCCCTATTTATTCGCTTAGGCTATGCCATTAATAAAATTGGTGCAAAGCGAATCCTTTTAGATACAATTGAAGTTCTTTTTTCTGGCTTAGAGAATACCAATATTGTCCGAGCAGAATTACGTCGTTTATTCCATTGGTTAAAGCAAAAAGGCGTTACCGCAGTGATCACAGGGGAACGGGGCGACAAAAATTTAACTAGGCAAGGCCTGGAAGAATACGTGTCTGATTGTGTTATTAAACTCGATCAAAAAACTGTGGAAGAGGTTGCCACCAGAACTATTCAGGTCGTTAAATATCGAGGCTCACGCCATAGCAATAATGAATATCCTTTTTTGATCGAAGAAAATGGCATTTCCGTGTTGCCTATCACTTCCCTGATTCTCAATCACAGCGTCTCCCAGGAGCGAATTTCCACTGGCATTCCCCAATTGGATGATATGTTTGGCGGGCAGGGTTATTACCGTGGCAGTAGCATTTTAGTAACCGGGAGAGCTGGCACTGGCAAAACTACCCTGGCGGCCTTTTTTGCCCAGGCAACTTGCTTACGGGGAGAACGATGTTTATATCTTGCTACCGAAGAATCGCCCCAACAAATTTGCCGCAATTTAAATTCCATTGGTCTAGATTTATCGCCCTATTTAGACAGCCAATTACTACAATTTGATGCCACTCGTCCTACTAATTATAATTTAGAGATGCGTCTGTTTAAGATTCATAGTTGGGTCAGGAATTTTAAGCCAAGCTTGGTGGTAGTTGATCCAATGAGTAACCTAATTACTAGTGGCAATTTAAATCAAACAAAAAACTTTTTCATGCGTCTAATTGATTATCTAAAAAGCCAAAAGATTACCGTATTTTTGACGGATTTGACCGGCGGCAATGTGGGATATGATAATGAACAAACAGAAGTTGGTGTTTCTTCCTTAATGGATACATGGCTGGAGTTACAGACCCTGAGAATAAATGGAGAAAGAAATCGTATTCTCTATATTTTGAAATCTAGGGGCATGGCCCACTCCAACCAAGTGCGGGAATTCATCCTTAGTAATGATGGGGTAGATTTGATTGAAGCTTATATTGGTGAAGGGCAAGTACTAACAGGTACCCAAAGGATTAATCAAATTTTAGAAGAAGAGGCGATCGCCAAAAGGCGGCAACAGGCCCTAGAACTCAGCAAACGGAATTTTGAGCGAAAAAAGTACTTACTGCAGGCGAAGATTGATGCCCTCCAAATGAAACTAGCCAGTCAAGATGAGGAATTAGAAGTACTAATGTTAGAGGAGAAAGAATTCAAACAAACAATGTTGGCCAACCGTAATCTGATTAAAAAGTCTCGCCACATTTATCAAAACCCCTAAGTACTGAAGAGTCTTCTATTATGGAAAATTTAAACGCTCTATCTGGCAATCAAAACTTGGAAGTTTGGCAACTGCGTCTGTATGTAGCGGGACAAACTCCTAAATCCGTCACAGCTTTTATAAATTTAAAAAAGATTTGTGAAGAATATCTAAACGGTCAATACCAAATTGAAATCATCGATTTGACCCAACAACCTGAATTGGCGATTGAAGATAGTATTTTGGCATTGCCTACTTTAGTAAGAAAATTACCCGAACCAATCAAAAAAATTATTGGTGATTTGTCCAATACAGAAAAGGTATTAGTGGGCTTACAAATTTTACCCTCTATGGATTGGAAAATCTAGCATTTTAGGTTGTCGCAATGAATGTTCCGGAGGATTTAAAACCCGCAATTACAGAAATATTTGAGCACCTTCTTACAAAATCCAAAGAACAGTATTACGTACTGCGGCTTTGCATTGCAGGGAGCAAATTCTAGTCTTTGCAAGCCTAGGAAAGTGTTTGAAAAGTTTTAAGCAAGCCTTTGAGGCATAAGATGAACCATGGCAACATAGAGCATTGTCTCACTGGTGGTAGGTAAATATTCATAATCCTTACTTAAACGACGATAACGTCCAAACCAAGCAAAGGTGCGCTCGACTGCCCAACGGCGGGGTAGGACTTCAAAGCCTTTTTGTCCCTACTTTTTGCTGACCACATTCAAGGTCCAACCAAAAGTATGCTCCGCCCAATGGATAAAATCCTTTCCGCCAAAGGTACTGTCAGTCCATATAACTTGCAGGCACTGCCAAAGGGGAGCAAACCAGGTGCCAAGTAGAATCAGACCCTGATGGTCGGAGCGATGGGCACCATGGACGACAACATCGAGAATTAATCCCATGGTATCCACAAGGATTGTACGTTTACGACCATTGACCTTTTTTCCACCGTCATAGCCAGGTTCTTGGCCAGTTCAAGCCCTTTTGAGTGACTGTGAATCTAAACAACCGGCACTAGGGTGAGTATTTCTTCCAGCTTTGAGCCGAACTTTCTCACGGAAGATACGGTTTAATTTTTTCCAGGTACCATCTTCGTGCCATGGCTGGAAATAACCATAGACCGTTCGCCATTTAGGAAAATCGTGGGGTACAAGTCGCCAGGCACACCCCGTTCTGAGCATGTAAAAAGCAGAAAGTTTTAGTGGTCAGAAAAAGCCCACGAGCTTACCAGTTGGTAAAAGTTAAGAAATTTTAACTCCCCGTTTTCACTGCAATTATGAGAAGATAATGAAAAATGAGATGATCATGAAAGACCATTATCACTATGGCAACATCATTTGCTTCCCGGGGAGGACTGCTGGCGTCTGGTTTGGCGATCGCCTTTTGGCTGACCGGTTGTGGCACGGCGGAAGTCACGACATCCAATGCTCCCAGCGAAGAAGTGACAGCCGTAACCACAGAAGTCCAGGGGGAAACAGAGGAGAAAAAGAAGGTTTTAACCACCTTCACCGTATTGGCCGACATGGTCCAGAATGTTGCCGGAGACAAGTTAGTGGTGGAATCCATCACTCGCATTGGTGCAGAGATCCACGGTTATGAGCCGACTCCCAGTGACATTGTCAAGGCTCAGGACGCAGACTTAATCCTTTACAACGGCATGAACCTAGAGCGTTGGTTCGAGCAATTTTTGGGCAACGTGAAGGATGTGCCCTCTGTGGTGCTAACGGAAGGCATCGAACCGATTCCGATCGCCGACGGCCCCTATACCGATAAGCCCAATCCCCACGCCTGGATGTCGCCCCGTAATGCCCTGGTCTATGTGGAAAATATCCGCCAAGCCTTCGTCGAACTTGACCCGGACAATGCCAAATATTACAACGCCAATGCAGCAGTCTACAGCGAGCAGTTAAAGGCGATCGATCGCCAACTGGGAGCGGATTTGGAACAAGTGCCCGCCAACCAGCGGTTTTTGGTGAGTTGCGAAGGAGCGTTTTCCTATTTGGCCAGAGATTACGGTATGGAGGAGATTTACATGTGGCCAATTAATGCCGAACAGCAGTTTACCCCCAAGCAAGTGCAAACCGTGATTGAGGAGGTGAAAACCAATAATGTACCAACAATCTTTTGTGAAAGTACCGTCAGCGATAAGGGGCAAAAACAGGTAGCCCAGGCCACCGGCGCTCGCTTTGGCGGCAATCTCTATGTTGACTCCCTTTCCACAGAGGAAGGCCCTGTGCCCACCTTTTTAGATTTGCTGGAATATGATGCCCGGGTGATTACCAACGGTCTTTTGGCCGGTACCAATGCCCAGCAATGAAAACAACTTTGTGTTTTGACACGTTGAGTTTTTCTGTAATCAACTGGACTTAATCTTGACGATTTACCACTACCTAAAATCTGAACCCCTCTTTTGCCATGGCAGCCACCCTATCTCGTCTTGATATATCCGTCGATGGTGTCAGCGTTACCTATAACAACGCCCGTTTGGCCCTTTATAACGCTACCTGCACCGTTGAACCCGGCACCATTACCGCCCTGGTGGGGCCCAATGGCAGTGGTAAATCGACTCTGTTCAAATCCATCATGGGGTTTTTGCAACCGAGTCAGGGACGGGTACGCATTGGTGGCTTTTCCGTACAAAAGGCCCAAAAGCAACAGTTGATGGCCTACGTTCCCCAAGCTGATGAGGTGGACTGGAACTTTCCGGTCAGTGTGTTTGATGTGGTGATGATGGGGCGCTATGGCTATATGAATGTGTTGCGTATTCCTAGCGCCAAAGACCGTCGTTTGGTGATGGAAAGTCTAGAGCGGGTGGGCATGGTGAAATACCGCGATCGCCAAATTGGGGAACTTTCCGGCGGTCAAAAGAAGCGGGCATTTTTGGCCCGGGCCTTGGCCCAGGAAGGCAAGGTAATTCTGTTAGATGAGCCTTTTACCGGGGTTGATGTGAAAACAGAAAAAGGCATGATTGATTTACTCATGGAACTGCGGGATGAGGGGCACACCATTCTGATTTCTACCCATGATTTGGCCTCCATTTCCACCTTTTGTGACCACACCATTCTGCTCAACCGCACTATTTTGGCCCAGGGTAAAACTGAAGAAACCTTCACCAAAGAAAATTTGGAACTGACTTTTGGTGGGCTACCAATGCTGAGTCTGAATCAGATGTTTGAATCGACAGAGGTAGATGCGTGAATCAGTTAGTGGTGGCCTTTCCCTTTTGGCATTGGTTAGTGGAGCCTTTGCAATATGAATTTTTAATCCGGGCAATTTGGGTGAGCGCCTTTGTGGGACTAGTGTGTGCGGTGCTCTCTTGCTACATCACTCTCAAAGGTTGGTCCTTAATGGGGGATGCCATTTCCCATGCAGTGGTCCCCGGTGTAGTGCTGGCCTATGCCTTGAATATTCCCTTTGCCATTGGAGCTTTTACCTTTGGCTTTGGGGCAACGGTGGCGATCGGTTACGTCAAGTCTAAAACCCGGTTAAAGGAGGATGCAGTCATTGGCATTGTCTTTACGGGATTTTTTGCCCTTGGATTAGTGTTGGTGACCAAAATTCCTAGTAATGTTGACCTATTCCATATTCTGTTTGGCAATGTGCTGGGCATTTCTCAACAAGACATCATCCAAACCTTGATTGCTGGCTCCATTACCCTAATCGTGATTTTGTTGCGCCGCAAGGACCTGCTCTTGTTTTGTTTTGATCCAAACCATGCCAAGGCGATCGGTCTACGCACCCAAGTGATGTATTACACGCTGTTGTCGGTTCTGGCCCTCACCATTGTGGCGGCTTTACAAACAGCGGGCATTATTTTAGTAATTTCCATGCTGGTCACTCCAGGATCCATTGGCTATCTGCTCAGCGATCGCTTTGATCATATGCTTTGGTACTCGGTCGTCAGCAGTGTACTGTCCTGTGTGCTTGGCACCTATTTGAGCTATCACTTTGATGTTTCGACCGGGGGCATGATTGTGGTTATCCTGACAACGCTATTCGTAATAGCCATGATTGGTGCACCCAAGTATGGCATTTTGGCCCAGGAATGGCGCAAACGCTCGGGGCCAAATCCGGAAGACGATGAAAATCAGACTGTGGTGGTAGATCAAGTCTAGTTGGTTTGTATCGCCACAATAATGAAAACTTCCTTGCTATCAACTCATTGGGATCAGAGGAGCAACTAACCTTATCTGGAAAGAGTGATTTGCGACATCAGACCTAAAACATATTTACGAAACTATCATCTCCATCGGGTTGGATCTTCTGTCAAAAACAGTTCTCCTTGGGAGACAACTATTATGGCGATCGCCAGTTTGGTGGGGGCATTATTTGCTTGGCATTTGACCAGTATTTACCCGGGTAATTTTGACACGTTGTTGATTTTTAACGCTTGAATTATTGTGGTGCTGGGGGGAGCTGACAGTAATGTAGGCACGGTGTTAGGCACCATTATTTTTTGGGCCTATGATTCCCTCACCAGGTTTTTATTGCCCCAAATTGCTTTTTTAGACCAGAGTCAAGCTGGAGCTTTACGGGTTATGGTCATCGGGCTAATTTTAATGGTGTTAATGGTATGGCGACCCCGGGGCATTTTGGTTAAAAAAGAGGAGTTAACCCTAGGGCGCTAATGGCAACCTGACAATTTTTGATTAAAGTTTAAGGATTTAGAACGTATTTGGAAAATTTTATTCCGCCCCCTAAATCTCCTTACTAACGCTCCGGCGGTACGAGGGTAACTTTTACTCAGTTTCTCTCCAAATTTTGGGGGGATTAGGGGGACTTTTCAAACACGTTCTTAAACTCCCTCAACTTTGCTATCAAGCACTCCGGGCCAACGGCCATATTTGAGATAAAAACCCCCTAAACAAAGGATGATAATTAAAATTGTCCCGATCGCCAAATAACTAGGCACAAAAAAGGTCGTTTCAATAACGTTAATTTGTCCAGGTTTTAACTGCCATTGCCCAGGCACTTCTGTGCCTAATTCTTCCCCCGGAGCATTGGGAGTTTGGAGAGTTAAGGGAGTTTGCAAATCAAAATTGAGGTTAATTAGGGAGCCGGGACTAAGGATAATGTTGCCTTGGTTGGATAAAACCCCTAGGGCCCGCAGGTCAACGGTTAACTTGAGATGATTGCGGTCTGCTAATAACCAATTACTTTGCTCTAGTGCGAGTTCCGCTTTCAAATTAAGCAAATCCAACTGGTCTGGCTCTGGCGATCGCCTTCCTTTGGGGGGTTGGGGATTAAAAAAGCGATTGAACTTTTCCACCAACTCCTGGCCGCTACCAAAAGGAATGGTTATCACAAGGGTTTCCTCCGACGGGCGATCCGTGTGACCGTTTAAGTCCTTAGCCCGCTGGTCTAAACTTTTGAGCCAACGATCGGCTTCTGCTTGGCTCAGGGTAGTTAGTTGTTCCCCCAGGGTAATGTGTTGGACAATTTCCCCATAATGTTGCTCTGGAAAACGAATGCCCACGTCATAATCCACACAGCCGGTTAGCAAACAGCAAACACCCAAAACCATGGGTAATAATCGTTTAAACCATTTCTGGGGGCACATCATCCTGGAAGCCTCATGGGCAAATAACATTAGGCAAATTTAAGACTCGACCGTCAGTATATCAATCCAGACTATCCCATAGTCAGCTTTGTATCCCATTCAACCTTTCAACTACCGTTAAACTCTATGACGAAGCCATTGCCATATGACCTGATAATTGTGGGTGCGACGGGATTTGTCGGTGGGATTGTTTGCCGCTATTTGTTGTCCCACTGGGAAACTGCAGCAGCAAAAAACTGGGCGATCGCCGGCCGTTCCCAAGCTAAACTTGACCGTTTGGTTCAATCCCTTGGCCCTCAAGCTGCCCATTTGCCCACCTTTGTGGTTGATATCAAAGACGAAGCCGCTGTCACTACACTGTGCTCCCAAACCAAAGTTGTGGTTTCCACAGTCGGCCCCTATGCCCTTTATGGAGAAACCCTAGTCCGGGTTTGTGCCATTACCGGCACAGATTACTGCGATCTGACTGGGGAAGTCCAATGGGTACAACAAATGATCCAAAAATATGAGGCGATCGCCAAGCAATCAGGGGCTCGCATTGTCCATTGTTGCGGCTTCGATTCCATTCCTTCTGACCTCGGGGTGTATTACTTACAACAACAAAGTCAACGGCGTTGGGGGGAACCTTGCATCCGGGTCAAAATGGGGGTTAAAGCTTGCCAAGGTGGCATTTCCGGAGGCACGATCGCCAGTGGCATCAACCTGATTCAAGAGGCGATCGCCGATCCTTCCACCCGCCAGGCCCTCCGCAATCCTTACATCCTTTGCTTTAAACCTGATCACCGGTCTGACCATCCCCCCAGCCTCATCCCCGTGCAAAATGACCCCATCTTTTCCGGATGGACTGCCCCCTTTGTCATGGCAGGGATCAACACTCCCATTGTTTTACGTTCCAATACCCTCCAAAACGAAGTCTATGGTGAAGGGTTCCAATATGAGGAAGGCATCTTAACGGGGCCAGGGATAATCGGTTGGTTAGCAGCCCAGGGCATTAAATGGAGTTTGGATCTTATGGCCTTGGCTTTGGCGATCGGCCCCAGTCGATGGTTGTTACTCCAAATCCTACCTAAACCAGGGGAAGGCCCCACTGAAGAAGCTCAACAGCAGGGCTTTTATGATTTACGCTTTTGGGGAGAAACTGCCTCTGGCCAATCCACCATGGTCAAAGTTACAGGGGATCAAGACCCCGGCTATGGTTCCACGGCAAAAATATTAGCCCAAGCCGCATTATGTTTAGCCAAAGACAGACCCAAATCATCTCTCCAAGGCGGTTTCTGGACCCCTGCGGCTAGCTTTGGTCAGGATTTAATTCACCGGTTAATTGACTATGCTGGACTAACTTTTACCGAAGAAAATGGCTCTACCCTTTGACTCCACTGCTGGCCTCGGAGGGGATGATATAACGTTGCACAAACAGAAATAGTACGATAATGGGAGCAATAGCAATCACGGAAGCCGCTGCAATGAGCCGCCAGTCAAAATCCAAAGCACTAGATAATTGAGCAACGCCCAAAGGCAATGTGTAATATTCTGGTTGATCGAGCACAATCAGTGGCCAGAGAAAATCGCTCCAGGCACCGATAAAAACAAAAATAGCTAGGGTTACCAGGGCAGGGCGAATGGCCGGAATCATAATGTGCCACCAAATACCCAGTTCTCGACAACCATCGATGCGGCCCGCTTCTTCCAATTCCTTGGGCACCCCTTGGAAAGCTTGCCGGAGCAGAAAAATACCAAAGGCAGAAGCAAGGCTGGGGAAGATAATGCCCACGTAGCTATTCCTGAGCCCTAAATTCACTGCCAGAATGTAGAGGGGAATCATGATTAACTGGAAAGGAATCATCAACGTGGCCACGATCGCCGCTAGGGTCATGTCCCGACCGACAAAGTTTAAACGGGCCAGGGGATAGGCGGCCAGGGCGCAAAAAAACAAGTTAAGGGCCACAGTGATGCTGGACACCACCACGCTGTTGAATAGGTAACGGCCAAAGGGATAGTCTTGCCAAACCTTGATAAAATTCCCCAGGTTGGGTTGCCGGGGTAACAATTGTCCCAAACCCCCAAAGACATCCTCCGTCGGGGCCTTCAACGCCGTAGCTACCAACCACAGCAACGGTAACAACATGGCGATCGCCAATAGGACTAAAACTAGGTAAGTTTTCCAGTGTTTCACAGCGGCGGGGTAATAGCGGGTAGTGGTGGGGCATTGGTCAACAAGGCCCAGACCAGGGTAACAAATAAACCCAATAAAAATCCCCCCAGAATAATCCCAGGGGGTTGATAGTTGCAATGGCAAGAATTACTTACCCATACCCAACTGTTGGGCTTTTTGGTAAACCTTACCCTCCGTGAGCAGGGAAGGGGCAATGACCACATCCACCTGTTGCATCTCTTTCATATCTTTGGCTCCTAGGGTGCCCATGCTAGTTTTTATTGCCCCCAGTAGATTATGGGTGCCGTCATCCAATTTGGCGGGCCCTACTAAAATTTCCCGAATGGTGCCAGTGGTACCGACGTTGATGCGAGTACCCCGGGGTAATACGGGACTGGGGGTGGCCATACCCCAATGGAAACCACGGCCGGGAGCTTCCGCCGCCCTGGCAATGGGGGAACCAATCATCACTGCATCAGCACCGCAGGCAATACATTTACAGATGTCCCCACCAGTAATGATGCCCCCATCGGCAATGACAGGCACGTAACGACCCGTTTCTTGCAAATAGTCATCTCTGGCTGCTGCACAATCGGCGATCGCCGTCGGTTGAGGTACCCCTACTCCCAAAACTCCCCGGGAAGTACAGGCCGCACCGGGGCCAATACCCACCAGCACCGCCGCTGCACCGGCCCGCATCAACTCCAGGCTGACTTCGTAGGTAACGCAATTGCCCAACACCACCGGCATGGGCATTTCCTGACAAAGCTTGACCAGGTCCAAACTCTCCACCGATTCGGGGGATAGGTGGGCCGTGGAGACCACTGTGGCCTGGATAAATAACAAATCCGCCCCAGCTTCGGCCACCGTACTGGCATATTTAGATGCCCCCACCGGAGTCAGACTAACTGCGGCAATGCCCCCAGCGGCTTGGATTTCTTGAATGCGCTTGGTAATTAACTCCGGCTTGATGGGTTCGGCGTAGAGTTCCTGCATTAACCCCACAAATTCCGTTTTGCCCACCGAAGCGATGCGGTCCAAAATCGGATTGGGATCTTCGTAGCGGGTTTGAATGCCCTCTAAATTGACTACCCCCAAAGCGCCTAGTTCGGATAGTAGTACTGCCATGCGGCTGTCCACAACCCCATCCATGGCGCTGGCAATAATGGGGATTTCCCGCTCAATGGCGCCCACTTTCCAGCGGGTATCGGCCAGGGCTGGGTCTAAGGTCCGCACTCCGGGAACCAGTGCAATTTCGTCGATACCATAGGCTCGACGGGCTGTTTTTCCCCGTCCAATCGTAATGTTCACGCTTACTTACTATTCCCAAACTGTTTAAATTAGCGTACCAAATAATCTGACCCTTTGGACGTCAGCACAGCCTAATAACCCTAATCCAGTGGGGATCAGAGCCTATGGCATCCAACGGGGAGCAAAACCAGCGGTCAATTCTTGGGGATCGGGATCCGCATCGGTTTCCGTGGCCAAATCTCCGGGTAGGGGCAACAACCAAACTCGTCCATCCACAATGGATCTTTGAGAATTGGTGAGAAGATCATGGGAACCAAGAGTAGGTCCTGTGGCTACCTGGTCAAACATTAACCCCAGACCATCGGGAGCAACGGTGAGATCAACTTCGGGGTAATTGGGTAAAGCTAAGAGGGGGCGGGCTTGACCGTCGGTTAAATTAATCACCGCCAGGTAGGGTTCTGGTTGCACAGGCTCGCCTTCCCGTTGGATAAAATCCGCCTGCAAGCAATAGGCCCTGGGTTGGGAGCGGGGGTCAAAACGACAGCTTATTAGGGGGTAGGGACCCCGTAAAACTTCCCTTTGAGTGCGTTCCTGCAGGTCGTAAACAATTAGGGAATGGCTAAAGTCTGGGTTTTGTTGGCTTAATAGCAATTGTTTGCCATCAGCAGAAAAATCCAAGGCTTGCTCCATTGCTTCCAAAAAATGGGGCGCCCCGGCCTCCGGAATTAGGGGAATTAAACCCACTCCCCCCTCCTGGCCCACTGCAAGGAAATTACCATTGGGTCCAACAATAAATTTTTCGGCCCTAATACCTAGAGGTCTGGGATTTTCTCCACTGGGGGCTACCCACAAACCAGAGTCAGCAGAATTTTGAGCATTTTCTCTAGCAATAACTAACATACTGCCGTTAGCAGCCAGGGCAATGCGCTGGTTATCATAATCCTGGTCTTCCCAAAGCCTTTCCAATTTGCCTGGTAGAACTTTAGTTTGGGTGTTGAGGTTATTAATACCGGTGGCGACAGTGAAAATATTCTGTTGTCCCCCCCGACGGGTCGGATCGGTGGCGGTGAAAATCAGGCGATCGCCTTGGGGATAAATTTGAAACTGTCGAACGGTGAGGTCCTTAGGGGTGAGGATAATTTTTTGGGGTTGTTGGGGGTTGGTGATGTTGTAGAGAATTAACCTTCCCCTTTCTTCGCCGGCCACACCAATATAGGCCAAAGCCCGGGCCCGACTGGTGATCAGACTGGTGAAATCCTGTCCCCTTGGACCCCGCACCATGGCAGGTAAAGGTAAGGTCAATTGATAGTTAGTGCCATAACGGGGGATGTCCGTTAGGGTGTAGAACCAACGCCGCCCCTGCCAAATGGTTTTGCCCGCCAGGGGTGGGTCAATTACCAAGCCTGACTCCATTACGTCCGGGTCAACGGGATGGTTAAAAGTCATGGTCAGGGCCTGGGTTTGGGCCCCGATGTTGGTGTTGCGCCAACTGTATTGCGTTACCATCAGGGGACTTTGATTGCCCCGTAATAGCACCACCGCAATTAGAAGAACCAAAACGATGGCGATCGCCCCCACGGTGCGGTCAAAGAGGCTCAATTTTTTCCATAAAGCCGTAGTAGGGGAAAAACGTTCCATCATGGGGGCCAATAAAAAACAGGGCTACCTAGTCGTCCACTTTAACTTTAGGGACGTAAGTAGAAGCCACGGACAATTCCTTGAGTTGTTTTTTATCCACCGCCGCTGGTGCTTCCGTGAGCAGACAACTGGCCTGTTGGGTTTTGGGGAAAGCAATCACATCCCGAATGGAATCTTCTTTAGCCAACAACATCACTAACCGGTCTAAACCGTAGGCAATGCCGCCGTGGGGAGGGGTGCCATACTCGAACGCATCCAATAGGAAACCAAATTTTTCGTGGGCTTCTTCGGGGGATAAACCGATGGTGGCAAAAACTTTTTCCTGTACTTCCCGTTGGTAAATCCGCAAACTACCGCCGCCAATTTCCACGCCGTTCATGACCAAATCGTAGGCCTGGGCCCGGGCAGTTTTCAGATCGCCTAAATCATCGGGGTGGGGCGCAGTGAAAGGATGGTGCAGAGCTTCAAAGCGTTTTTCATCACTATTCCACTCGAACATGGGGAAGTCGGTGATCCAAAGCAGGTTAATGGCATCGGGATCGATCAAACCCAACTGTTCTCCCAGCACCAACCGGAGGCGGGAAAGGGATTTATCCACCGTGGCAGTGTCTCCGGCACCAAACAGGAGTAAGTCTCCGGCTTCAGCTTGGGTTAATTGCAGTAACGTTTTTACCTGGGCCTCATCTAGGTTCTCTTTAATAGCCCCAATGGTGTCGATTTCTCCGTTATCCCGCACCCGAATGTAGGCAATGCCCTTAGCGCCCGCTTCCGTGGCTTCTTTGAACAAATCTCCGCCGGGTTTAATCCGCACATTGGAAATAGTCTCATTGCCCCCCGGCACCCGGATAGCTTTGATGGACCCCCCACTACTGACGGCAGCGGAAAAAACCTTAAAACCTGTGTTACCCAGCAGGTCGGAAACGTCCACCAATTCCAAACCAAAACGGGTATCCGGGCGATCATTGCCATACTTAGCCATTGATTCTTGATAGGTCAATCGGGGAAATGGCCGGGGCAAATCGATATTTTTAACAACTTTGAAAATGTGGCAAATTAACGCTTCGTTGAGGTCAAGAATTTCCTCCTGGCCCATAAAGCTCATTTCCATATCCAACTGGGTAAATTCCGGTTGGCGATCGGCTCTTAAATCTTCATCCCGAAAACAACGGGCAATTTGATAATAACGATCCATCCCCGCCACCATCAATAATTGCTTAAACAGTTGGGGCGATTGGGGCAGAGCGTACCATTCCCCTGGGTTAACTCGGGAGGGAACAAGATAATCCCTGGCCCCTTCGGGGGTGGAACGGGTGAGAATGGGGGTTTCAATTTCCAGAAAATTCTCTTGATCTTCCAGGAAACGGCGCATAGCTTTGACCACTTGATGCCGCAGTTGTAGATTTTGACTCAACCTAGCCCGCCGCAGATCTAGATAACGGTATTTAAGGCGCACATCTTCCCGCACCTGTTCTGCTTCGTGACTAGACACCACAAAAGGTAATTGTTGATTGACGCCGTTGAGCAAGATAATGCTGTCGGCATAGATCTCAATTTCCCCGGTGGGAATTTTTTCGTTCAATGATTCCGGGGGACGTTTACTGACCACACCGGTAACTTGCACCACGTATTCATTACGTAATCCTTCCGCCACTGGATAGGAAGCGGGGGTTTGGTCAGGACTACTGGCGATTTGCACTATGCCCTGGCGATCGCGCAGGTCAAGGAAAATTACGCCACCATGATCCCGACGGCGATCGACCCAACCGTAGAGGGTCACTGTCTCCCCCAGATGGGTTGTCCGTAGGTCGCCGCAATAATGAGTACGCATAGAGGTGTTAATCAAGCAAAATTTCGTTGAACAGCAGGAGTTAGGGGTGAGAAGTAAGCGTTAAATGGGAGTCGGAGCGGGTTCAGCAATTAGCCACTCAACACTAAATTGCTAAACACCAAACCTTAGTTAGGCAAAGGAGTTTTCCCAGACCAATTCTTCCAGGGGAGTTTGACCGCCTTTTGCCCGGGCATCTTCGGTGCGTTTACCGATCGCCACCATGGGGCCAATGGCATAGTCAGCGGGTAATTTGACCAACTCGGCTACCTTTTGGAGGTCAAAGCCGATCATGGGACAGCTATCATAGCCCATGGCCTTGGCCGCCAACATCAAATTTTGCATGGCCATGCCAATGGACCGTTGGGCTTCATCCCGTTGCAACTGTGGTTTGCCACCATAGAAAGAGGCGATCGCCCCAACAAGATAATTGGCCACTTCCCGGGGGGCATTGCGCCAGTAACGGGCGGGGTCTTTATCCCAAGCGTTAACATCCGCCGCTACCAAAATTAACAGGGAAGCGTCGGTCATTTGGGCCTGATTGCCATATTTTTCCCGGATGGTTTGCCGCAGTTGGGGATCCCGAATGATCAAGAATCGCCAATGTTGGATGTTAAAACTAGTGGGAGCTTGGATGGCCGCTTCGAGCAACTTTCTTTCTTCTTCGGCCGTTAAACGATGGTCAGGGTCAAAATGCTTAACCGATCGCCGTTGGTAAATAGCGTCAAAGGTGTCCATAGTGTTTTAGCAATGATAGCTAGGAAAATGATTAGGAGAAGAGAACTCAAAACTTAAATATAAAGACAATTCTCGAATTTAAGCAGCGGTCAACACCCCTGGCGACACTTGTTTGGGCAGAATATCAATTAAATCCTCTGTGGCGCAGTAGCGCAAATCCTCTAGGCGGTCAAGCTTGAGTAGCCGTTGGCCATGGCTGGCTTGTTTAAACAAATTCAGTAAATCACTCCGCCATTGGCGGTACAAACTTTGGGCCGCCACCACTTCATCATTGCCCACGGTGAAATCAATGCCTTTTTCCCGGAGCAAGCTGGCGATCGCCCCAGCACAGACCGTATCTTCTAGGGAATAACCCCCTTCCCAACCGGAACCCAATAGCCACACTGTTTTGGGCTGGGTTTGGGCTAGGTAATCCACCGCCGCTCCCCGGTTAACCAAAGAAGCTGTGACCAACTGAGGACAATCCTTCACCCTCTGCAAAGCCCTAGTGCCATTGGTGGTGGAAAGAAACAATCTTTTCCCCGCCATCAACTCCGACGTACAATCTAAGGGAGAATTACCCAAATCGTAGCCCGCCACGGCGGCCCCGCCCCTTTCCCCCGCCCGGAGACGTTTTTCCCCCGGCCAGGATTCACTGGTGGCCATCAAATCATCAAGGGAGCTAAAAACCTGAACCGCTTCTGCGCCAACTTTTAAGGCAGTGGCGATCGTGGTCGTAGCCCGTAGGACATCAATAACCACGGCACAGTCAGGCAAGGATTGATCTGGTGTTAATTCCGGCGTGTGATAAACAAAGATTTCCACAGGATTTGGCGGATTGTTTGGGGAATGAACAACCCTCCCATCTTATCGGTAGTGGGCCAACCCGGAAGAAGAATTGGCCAATTTTTCTGGGCTCATGGCCCAGGGGGGATCCCAATGGGCTTTAAACTGGTTTTCGGTGGCGATCGGGCCTAGAACCTGGCCAAAGTGCTGGACCTTAACTAAGCGTTGCTGGGAATAACCTGGTTTGCCAAAGTTTTTCAAAAATTTTCGTTTGTCCTAGATTTTTAGCAAAAGTTTTCCCATGGCAATGTCAACTCCGGAGGTGACTCCCACTTTAAGCGATAGTAATGGCAATGAAGCCGGTGTCCAAACCCAATTTACTATCCAGGAAATTAGTGATTTACTGCCCCACCGTTACCCCTTCGCCTTGGTGGACCGCATCATTGATTTTCAACCGGGTAAATGCGCCGTTGGCCTAAAGAATGTCACCATCAACGAACCGTTTTTTCCCGGCCATATTCCCGATCGCCCGATTATGCCGGGGGTGTTAATTGTGGAATCCATGGCCCAGGTGGGGGGAGTGATTTTGACCCAACTGCCGGGGATGCGGGGTAAATTCTTCGCCTTTGCTGGCATTGATGGGGTGCGGTTCCGGCGGCCAGTGGTGCCTGGGGATCAGCTAATTATGACAGTGGAATTACAATCCTTTAAACTGCAACGCATTGCCAAAATGCAAGGGGAAGCTAGGGTCGATGGACAACTGGTTTGTGGGGGGGAAATGCTCTTTTCCCTAATTGATTAGGCAAAATCGATAGAAATTGTCATTTAGTTGGCATTTTGCCCAGTTATGTTCGTTTTTCTCTCCAAACTTTTACCCCTATTCCTCTATCCCCTGGGGCTAATTTCCTTACTGCTGTTGGGAATTATTTTTTGGAGTTGGCGACAGCAGTTGGGTTTGCAGTGGCTGGCCCTGGTGGCGCTGGCTATTTTACTAGTCAGTGCTAATAGCTGGGTTAGCGATGCCCTGCTACGGACTTTGGAGTATCAATATCTGCCTATGGAAGATTTCCCCCAAGCCCCAGTTATTGTTGTTTTGGGGGGCGGTCTTTACCAGGCCACCTATCCCCGGCAATTTCCCGAAGTGGCCGAAGCTGGCGATCGGGTTATCTACGGCGCACAAATCTACCAAGAGGGCAAAGCTCCCTACATTATTACCACGGGGGGAAGGATTCCTTGGTTGGGCACAGTGGCCACCTCGGAAGCGGAGGATATGGCCCTATTGTTGCAACGGTTGGACGTGCCTAGGGAAGCTATCATCAAAGAAGAGAAATCCCTTAATACCAGGCAAAATGCGGTTTTTACCCAGAAAATTCTCCAGCAACGGGGTATAAACACGATTATTTTGGTCACGTCTGGTTACCATATGCCCAGGGCCAAAAGAGTATTTGAAAAACTGGGTATCATTGTCATTCCCGCCGCCACCGACTTTTTGAGTCAACCTTTGGGCAGAAATAATTTCAACCTTGCCAACGTCATCCTTGGTCTGATGCCCGATGCCAAAAGTCTGCAAATGACCACCATGGCCCTGAAGGAATATTTAGGGCTGGTTATTTATAAACTGCAGGGCTGGGTTTAGCCTTGGGCTTTCCCCTGTTCCAAAGAACTAGGCTGGGATGCCGTTGGTTTTGGTTATTTGGTCAAAACCCGATTTAGCTTGCCGCTTTGGTAACCTTCTAGGTCTAGGGTGACGTAAAGGAAACCAAAGTTTTGAAAAGTTTGCACTAATTCCCCCAGGGACACATCCTGTACAAACTGTTGGATCTGTTCCGGGGGCAATTCAATGCGGGCCAAATTTTGTTCCGATCGCACCCGGACTTGGTTATAGCCGAGACGACGCAGATAAATTTCTGCCCGGCCGACCCGCTGTAATTTCTCCACTGTGATTTCTTCGCCGTAGGGAAAGCGGGAGCTTAAACAAGGTTGGGCTGGTTTATCCCACCAGGGCAACCCCAATAACTGGGAAATTTGCCGCACTTCCAACTTGCTAATTTGCAATTCGGCCAATGGCGATCGCCCACCCCGTTCCTTAGCTGCTTGGATACCGGGGCGATAATCCCGTAGATCATCTCCATTGACTCCATCGATAACGTAGTTGTAACCCAGGGCCAAAGCTAAGGGCTGAAGGGTGTCGTGGAGTTCACTTTTGCAAAAATAACAACGATTTTCCGGGTTGGCAGTGTAATTAGGGTTAGCCATTTCGTTGGTTTGCACCAGTTCATGGGCAATGCCAATCCATTGAGCTTGGGCCTGGGCATCTTCCAATTCTTCCGGTAACAGGGAGGGTGAAACGGCGGTGATAGCCACGGCATTTTGCCCCAACACGTCGTAGGCTACCTTGGCCACTAGGGTACTATCCACTCCACCGGAATAGGCAATTAAAGCCCGGTCTAGTTCCCCAAAGAATTGCCGCAGATTTTCAAGTTTGCTTTCTAACATAGCCTTTGGCGATCGTCCTTATTTGTCGATTGTTGATCAAATTCACTTCTAACGGTAACAAAATCTTTGGCAGGTAAAAGTCATCGGCCCAAAGACCGAAAAACATCTTTTTTTACTTGGCATACTAAAGACCTTTAAGCGATTATAATGCTCATAGATTTACCGGGGAAAATGTCATGGGTAGTAATAGGGAAAAAGAACGTCTCATTTGGCAAAAAAGAATACTGGAGCTTGAAATAGAGAAGTTGAAAAGACAAAAAGCTCATAATCATCAGTCGAAAAAGGATGAATTGAGTGATTTGACCGACACTGCTATGGGGGGCGCATCAATTGCCGCTGGCACTGTCGCCGGAGTTGCCACATCTTCTCGTCTGTAAATGTTCGTCTTCGTTTTTGACTCATTGGGACATTCTCCTTGATTTTTGGCTCTTCTCTAATGTCCATTTTTTTTAGTCAGGATCAGAAACGGCTCTGGATGCTTTTTCTCAGAAATGGGATAACTTCTACCCAGCCATCAGTCAAATCTGGTTACGTCATTGGGACCATGTCATTTCCATTTTTGACTATCCTAAGGAGATAAGCCGCGTTATTTACACTACCAATGCGATTGAATCCTTAAATAGCCCTTTTTGCAAGATTATCAAAATAAAATCCGTTTTTCCCGGTGAAGATTCTGTTTTTAAGCTATCATATTCAGCAATGATAAACATCACTAAAAAATGGCAGCGCCCTATACGAGATTGGCGAGCCGCTGCTTCCCATTTTGCTGTTCTTTTTCCTGAACGCTTTTCACTTTAATTCTCCTCTTTACACAAAATCTTGATCACTCTCGTTTGTGTCTCACAAAACGCAATTTCGTTAACATCAAACTCCTTTCTATCCATCCATGACTTTCTCCTTCCCCATGGCCCGTTGGCTAGAGCAATGGCAAGCCCGTCTGCAAAACTTGCCCGAGTCTAAAACGGAGGAATCGATTGTTTTCCGCATTTTGGTGCAGTTAATGGTGATTGTGGGCATTGTGGCCACAGACGTAGCGGCCCAAACCACCTGGAGTTTATGGGCCATTCCCCTCAGTGTCATTGGCTCTTGGTGGAGTTGGCGTCAAAGAAAAAAGAAGAATATTGCCCTCAAATTTCTGCTGGCGATCGCCATGGTGGCCATGTTGTTTGTCTTTTTGGGCAACTTGGTGGAAAATCTCAATGCTAGCCAGGTGGCCCTAGCGGGATTATTGGTGCAACTACAGGTATTGCACAGTTTTGATTTGCCTCAGCGGAAAGATTTAGGCTATTCCATGGTGATTGGGCTCATCCTTTTAGGAGTGGCGGGGACTTTATCCCAAACTCTCGCTTTTGCCCCCTGGTTATTGCTTTTTCTCGCCGTAGCTATTCCCACTTTGGTGTTGGATTACCGTTCTCGTTTGGGGCTAGAAGAAATTCCATTTTCCCTACCGTTCTGGAAAAGTGCAGAGAAAGCTAGGCGATCGGAGCGGACGGAATATTCCCCCTTAGTACCGAAAAAGTTATTCGCTCTGTTAGCGGTCACCCTGGCCTTCGGTTTGTTACTCTTTGCTCTGATGCCTCGCTTTCCCGGTTATAGACTGCAAAGTTTTCCCGTCTCTAGTCCTGGGGAAATGCAACAACAAACTTTTGAGGGGCAAAACCAAGATATCAACAACCCTGGTTACCGTCGAGGAAATGGCACTGGTACCGGCGGAGAGGGAGATGGTTCAGAACCCGGCCAGGTGGACGACACCTTCTACTACGGTTTCAACAGCCGTATGAATCAAAATTTACGGGGGGAAATGACCAAACAGTTAGTTCTGCGGGTACGTTCCCAAGCGCCAGGTTTTTGGAAAGCGTTATCTTTTGACCGCTATACGGGCCAGGGTTGGGAAATTAGTGATAACGAGAAGATCACCACAGTGGAACGATCGCCGTGGTCCTATCGTTTTGTGCTGGATAACATTGACTCCTTCCTGGAAACGGAAAATGTGGTGCAAACCTATACCGCTGTGGAGGATTTACCCAACGTAATTCCCAGTCTTTACCATCCCCGGTTTTTATACTTTCCCACCAGGGAAGTTGGCATAGACAGCAATGGCAGTTTACGATCGCCGGTGGGTTTGCTAAAAGACATTACCTACACAGTGATTTCAGAAGTGCCGGTGCGAGATCGCACTAGGTTGCAGGAGTACCGCATTCCCCCGGAAGTGAAAATTGACCCCCAATTGCTCCAAGTTCCCCCCGATATCAAATCGGCGGTGCGGGTTAAAGCGCAAGAACTGTTAGCTAAATCAGAACGGCCCCTAGAAACCCCCTATGAAATTTCCCTCTACCTAACCCAAGCTCTCAAGCAAAATTACCGCATTCGCACTGATTTACCATTTTTTGAAGACGATGAAGATTTGGTCAGCGCCTTTTTGTTTGAATACGAAGGGGGGTTGCCGGACCACTTTGCTACAGTGTTGACCATTATGTTGCGGAGTTTAGACATTCCCGCTCGATTAACCGTGGGCTTTGCTCCCGGACAGTTTAACCCTTTCACTGGTTATTATTTGGTCCATAATACCGATGCCTACGCCTTGACGGAGGTACTTTTCCCCCGGCTGGGTTGGTTTATGTTCGACCCCATTCCTGGCCACGAACTCTATCCTCCCTCCATCGAAGATAACGAAACCTTTAGCGTGCTTCAGCAAATCTGGCGTTGGGTGGCCGGTTGGTTGCCTTCTCCGGTGAGCGGCTTTCTGGCTAATGTCTGGGCTGCTGTTACCGGATTCCTGGTCACTGTTTTACGGTGGTTCTGGAATTTAATTTCCACTAGTTTGGGCGGCGCTTTACTCGGACTCATTTTGGCGATCGCCGCTGGTTTTCTGGGTTGGCTTGGTTGGACCCAGGCTAAACGTTGGTTACAATATCGTCGCTTAGCCCAACTCCATCCTATGGCTAGGCTTTATCAAACTTTGCTGTATGACTTGGAGCAAAGGGGTTTTCGCAAAAGTCGAGCCCAAACCCCAGGGGAATTTGCCCAATCCCTGCGGGAACATCTAACTCCAGAGCAGGTAGAAATAATTGTGGAAATTTCCACAGCCTATGTGGCTTGGCGTTATGGAGAGCAACAACCCCACCTAGATTATCTGGGTCAGCAGTTTAAACTTCTAGAACACAGTTGGCGGAGCAAGGCAAAAACGAAGTTACCCTAAAATATGCCTGTGCTTAAATGGACAATTTTTTGAAATTAAACAGTAACAAAAAGTTAAAGCTAAACTTGAATCAGCCAAATAAAACAGGGGATCAATGATGGTCGTTGCTACAACTAAAATCCTAACAGCGGCTGAGTATCTGCAACGGGAAGAACAGGCCACTGAAAAAAGTGAGTTTATCCAAGGAGAAATTATTCCCATTGCCGGAGCCTCCGCCAACCATAATCGCTTAACCTTTAATTTAAGCCGCTTATTACCTCTAGAAATTGGCGATCGCCAATATGAAATTTTTGTCAGCGATATGAGGTTATGGATTGCTGAGTCTGAAAGTTATTTTTACCCCGATGTGATGGTAATTGCGGAAGAGCCAAAGTTTACTGATAATAGTCAGATGGCGGTGACCAATCCCTCTTTGATTGCCGAAGTCCTCTCCACTTCAGCAGCGGGCTTTGATAAAAATCAGAAATTTGGCTTTTACCGGACTATCCCTAAATTACAAGAATACTTATTAATTGATCAATTCTGTTATCGTGTAGAACATTACCAAAAAGTTGGTGATCGCCAATGGTTATTAACGGAACTGATGGGAGAAAATGCCGAAATTGAATTTAGTTTTATGAAAATATAGTAGTTTCAAATAAAGCTGAGACGCTAAACGCCACAGTAAGAACGGATAATTTCATCAAGAGACGTGTCAATAGGAGCGTACATTCTAGCTCGTTTCAAGGCACTAAAGTCATGCTCAATATCATTTAAATCAGGAGAATATTTCGGCAAAAAAAG
>NZ_JACJTH010000026.1:0-27105 GCF_014698595.1 Synechocystis sp. FACHB-908
TCGTTTAAGCAAGGATTATGAATATTTACCTACCACCAGTGAGACCATGCTCTATGTTGCCATGGTTCATCTCATGCTTCAAAGGCTTGCTTAAAACTTTTCAAACACTTTCTTAGACAAAATTTAGACCACTCTCATTTTTTTAGAGGAAATACTATGGATTACAGTCATCGTATTGTTAACCTCTGGACAGTGTTTTTGTTGGCAATGCTGTTTCATACTGATTTGGGATTAATGCCCCTTTTTCATGATTTGAGTGTGGCGGAGTTCCATGGGCAAACTATGGCCGATGTTTCTCCAATTTTTTGGCTGATGTTAATCTTTTTTATACTGCCACTATTTGCTATTATCGTTATTTCTTTTAGTCAGTCCCGCAAAGTACGTCAGGTTCATTTTGGCTTAACTGTAGTATATTCAGTGCTTAACTTAGGGCATTTGATTGCTGATCTTAGCTTAGAAACGATTGTTTGGTACCAAATATTTTTAATGATATTTCTATTTCTGCTGGGATTACTAATTAATGCCGTTTCTTGGCGTTGGTTAAAGACTGTTAAATCAACTCTAGTTCATTCTATGTCTGGCTCTAAAAACTGATCTTACCTGAAAAATATAAGCAACGATTTTTACTTAGAGCTGTAGCTTTTTCTTTAAATATACTTACTAGTTCTACTACAGCTTTTAAGTTAGAGCTTTAATCGCCAACCCAACTCCTACTTATTTTCTCTCTGTCAATTCCAAGGACTACTAGCCCAAATCAAGTTAAATTGTACGTTCAGAGAGTAGGAAAAGCACCGGCAATTCATCCCCTAAATCTAACTGTCCTTCGGGGGGCGCTGGACAAAACCCCTGCTGGAACCCTTTCGTAAATTTGCGCCGATCAAAAGCTATCCGCAAGCAGATTTTTGTTAATCTTCCAACGGATAGCTCTACCCTTAGCTGAGGAAGGGAAAGAAAACTTACTTGCTCCCTGGGAGGGATTTAAAGCTAACTGACGGGTGCCAATTCAACAAATTGGGTTTTAAAGACGTCCTGGGTTCCCAAGACAACTTCCTCAGTACCCGATACAGAAGAGGGCACAGCAATATCGAGATAGATCAAACCATTATGGTTGGAGCTATCAGGAACAATCACCATCCCCCTGGCGCCTGCGACATTGTAACGTTCAGTCCCCGCATCCAAGAAAATCGAAGCCCCCTCTTCAATTTCAAAGGTAATGCGATAGTTTCCTGCATCAGTGAATTTGAACGGTTTACCCGAGACGCCGGAAATAACCTTACCTGATACGGCTAATTCTGAACCAAATGCTGTGCTAGCAGCGTAGTCTTTGGTCCCAATGCCAAGGCCAACCCATTGGTCCCCGTTCCAGTCCAGTCCTGTAACCGGATCATGTTCGAATTTTTGAATGGTTAGGTTCATCACCTGGGACGGTGCATAGACGGTGGCTAAGTCACTGCGATAGATGGGAAGACCACTATCCCCCAGTTGGGTAAAGGCATCATCGGCACTAGCAAAAGTCTGTTGCAACGATGCTGCTGTATAGCGAGTGCCCTGAACTTCGGTCTTGCCTTGACCATCAATTTGTTCCATATGGTAGGCGAGTTGCCCATCATCGGAGATAAGAGGATCCCCAATATCTTTAAATAAAGCCAACTCGATTCGGACAAACTGACCTAGCTCAATCCTGGCAGACTCTAGGGCATCCCCCACGTCAACTTTGTCGATGGCGATCGCCCCTGTTGCTTGTTCGTTATAAGCTTGCCAAGTGTTGCCTTCATTTTTTTGGGCAAACCAGTAATAATCATCACGGGTGCCGGGTACAAAATAAGGATCCGTTAGGGTTAGGCTATTCATGGCTCCCCGTAGAGCTAAAGGCGTAACTCCGGAGGGAAAAATGACAGGGAAGGACAGGTTATTTTCGACTGATTCTTCGCCGTGGCCTTTGCCATCTGGCGGCCCACCACCACCCTTATCGGTTGGCAAACCACCGCCCCGTTTACCTTGGGACGAAATTTGAGTGATCGCCGCCAAATTAGAGGCAGCGTTAGCAGATACACTCCCACCTCGTTGGCCCAGAGTTAAGGTTGGAGTTGTTAGTTCAAGGCTAGATAGAAGAGTTGATTTACTTAGGGTAGGTTTACTTCCTTGTTTATCCGATTTTCCTTGCCCTTGACTGTAGAGATTGTAGAGGATGCCTACATTTTGTTGATCCCCTAACTTACTTGACGAATTAGAAGACATGACAAACCCTCCCTTTCTGGTTTTAATCCCCAGAAAATAGTGTTTTTTGTGGCATTTTTGACAAAGTAGCCAGCAAAGTAGATAAAAGTTCAATCACTCAGAATACCTAAGTCAACTGCTCATTTAACAAACAGCAATTACCGTGTTTACCCCCATTACTAATTCTTTGACAGCAAAGACTGAGAATTTTGGATAGATCATCCTTCATTTTTTCCATTTCTTTGATTCCACTTTCGAGCTGAAGGATTTTGCTCGTGAGCTTATGATAAATTTCGTCGCAAGTCAGGGATTGTTGACTTTGTAAGTGGAGAATGTCGGCAATCTCCTCCAGACTAAACCCCAAATCCTTGGCATGACGAATGAAACTCAGGATCGCCAAATCTTTCTCTTGATAAACCCGATAACCAGATTGGTTGCGCTGGGGATGATCGACTACCCCTATGCGTTCGTAGAAATAGAGAGTCTGCGGATTTAATCCCAGTTTGCGAGCGACCTCGCTGACGGTTAACATAATGCTCACCCTCCCATTTCTTCTCTGTCTCTACTACAATATATTCCCTATACTTAGGTATAAGGTTGTAGGTTGATATAGTTTGTTACAAAAAAAGGACGATTTTCTCCCAGTTTCTTATCAGTAAAGGATAGCTAGAACTCTTCGCAGTGGGTAATGTGGTCAGTTTCGGAGCAATATTCGTAATTTGGCGATCGCCTACCTAACCCCCAGTAATTTTTGTCTTAGTTCTCGACTGTCAGGAGCGGTCAGCCCCTTGGCGAGCAATTATTCCAATGCCTAGAACTATTAGAACGAAGAAAATCAACACTGTATTGAGCAAATCCCCTTGATTTAACCCACTTAAAAAAGCAATAGTAGCAGTTGCTAATAGTAGAATTGTCACACTACCAAGGATTAAAATAGAACGGGAAAGGATACCACGGCGATAGTGATCCCGCAGTAGGGAAATGGAAACAAGACCATAGACCAATAGCAATGCTAAAGTCCCAAAAGTACCACAAACATCGTTAATATCATCGGGTTTTAACCCCATTGCTAGCAGAACCAAAGTACCCAAAATACAAATCCCTAACCCTAAAGTTAAGGAGCCCACCGGAGTGTGGAAAGCAGGATGAATTTTAGTGCTGAATGGAGGAAGAATTTTTTCTTTTCCTAAACTTAAACCAACCCTAGCCAGAGCACTAAATACCCCTAAACTTGCACTCAAAAAACAAACAGAGGCGCTAAAACTAATTACCATCGCCGCCGTCGGAATTTGTAAAAAATCGCCGAGACTAACAAGCGGACTGGCTGAGTTGAGAATATTGCTGGGAGCCGCTTTAAAACCCAGTCCTAAAACATAAGCCCAAACCAAAAATAGTGCCCCTGGCAGCAAAGTAGCAATGCGTAGAGCTTTGGGAATATCTTTGAGGGGATGGAGAGATTCACGTCCTAGGGTAGCTGCACTTTCAAATCCCACAAAACTCAAAAAAGCAATCATTAAGCCCGAACGTACTTGGTTGCCTGTGGCGCTGGTGAGTTGAAATTCTGACAAATCAAATTTAATACTATGGTGGAATAAAATAACACTACATAACCAGAAAATTATAATAATTGAAACACTTTCTAACACCAACATCATTCCATTGGATACTCGCACATCCCGTGACACTAGCCACCAAATTAATCCTCCCAAAACCACAACAAAAAACCACAGAGGCAGTTTGGGTCCGGCCATCCCCATTAGAATTGCAAAACTTTGACTGGCCATGGCCAGCAGTAGTATGCCAAAGCCGCCATAGGCCAGTAAGAGTAACCAGCCCGTTAACCGTGCAAAAGTTACCCCCAAACCTTGCAAAACATAGGTGGCTAAGCCCGCTGTCCCCGCTTCCTGCCTGGCAAAGGTAATCAGCACTTGGGACACTAACAAAATACAAAGACAAGCAATCAGGTAAGTGAGCCAACTACTGTTCCCGGAACTGAGATAGACCTGGGGAATGTTGATCACAGCGGTTATGGTTGGCCCTACAACGGCGATCGCCTGGGTGGTGACCTGAATTAATCCTAAACAGCGATTAAGTTGGGGGACAGAAGAAGAATTAGTCAGTACCGTCATAAATCCCTATCATGAAAATCCAAGCTAATTTCGTACACTTTACCGTGAATCAATCTCTTCTCCGGCAACTTTAATCTGCGATTGAAAAATTTCTGAGCGAATCTCAGATTTCTGGGGGGCGGTGCGATTGCAAATATATTTTACTCGTTGATATTATCTATACCCTCAAATTTCCAACCCGTTTTTGTCCTTTCAAAATAATATTTAATCGGACGATTTTCGCTTGATTCAGGTAGCTGTTTAAAGGTGCAATAAATAGCATAACCCTTTCCCTCTTGCTTCGGTTTAGTCGTTTGAAAACATCTCTTCACATCGGCTTCCATATTCAAAATATCGTCGTAACCTTGCAAAAATTCAGTTTCTGTTTTTATGCTTTCTATTCCAAATGGCATCGAAAGGGGAAATTTTGTCAATCTGGCAACGGTGGATTTGTCACTGTTAACCACTGCAGTTTTGAATTGTTGCCAAAAGGAATTAAAGTCAGTTTCGGCAGAAATGGTCGCAGATAACCAAAAAAAAGTGGCAGAAAAAATTCCCATTAGTAAATAACCATTTTTGAACATGAGTCAACATTCCTTCTATCTACAAAGTTTACAAGTTTCCATAACTAGCCATATTCAGTAAGCTATCGTTTTTTGGTCAATGCAGGGAGGATAAAATAAAGAAAAAAGGTAAAATTGATAAATCATTTAAATTATTTGGTTGGCTATGTTTTGGATTCAAACAAGAAAAAGAGACTTAAAAATCTTATGTTTGTTCATCGTTTAAGCTGTCACCAATTTTTGTAGGGATGTTGAGTCAAATTGACGTTGTAATAGCGAGCATCATCCGTGACTTCTTTCCCAATCCAGGGGGGTAAACTTATTTTTTCGTCAGCTTGGGATAATTCTACTTCCGCCAAAATTAGACCCTGGTTATCCCCCAAAAATTCGTCCACTTCCCAGGTTTTTCCTTGGTAATCGAGGCAATAACGATATTTTTCAATCAGGGGCGGTGAACAAAGTTCAGTCAAAATTTGATTAGCATCCACTGCGGGAATTTCATACTCAAATTCCAAACGGGCCATGCCGGTATTTTTACCCTTAATAGTGAGATAGGCCCGATTGCCAATGGTACGGACTCGAACCGTGGTTAAATCCTTGGTCGCAATGTAACCTTGACGGTACAAATAACCCTGGGCTAAATCCCGCCAGCGGTCATCTTTAACCAGGAATTTACGTTCAATCTCGATGGCCATAACCTCCGCCCCCCGGTGTTTTAATTATTAGGCGATCGCCAGGGGCCACATCCACCTGGGCGCAACTATCTAACCGTACCTTATCCCCAGAACGACGCAGTAACCAATTTTCCCCCACGGCTCCTGCTTCTCCCCCGGCCAACCCAAAGGGTGCCACCCGCCGCCGATTAGCCAAAATAGCTACTGATAGAGGTTGAAGGAACTTAAACTGGCGCACAATGCCGTTGCCACCGGGAAATTTACCTGCGCCACCGCTGTGGGGCCGAATGGCGAATTGTTCCAACAACACCGGGAAACGACTTTCTAAGATTTCTGGATCTGTCAGGCGGGAATTAGTCATGTGGGTTTGCACTGCGTCACAACCAGCAAAACTAGGGCCAGCGCCACTGCCTCCTGCAATGGTTTCATAGTATTGATATTGACCATCTCCAAAGGTGAGGTTATTCATGGTGCCCTGGCTGGCGGCCAAACAACCCAACGCTCCGTATAACGTGTCGGCGATCGCCTGGGAAGTTTCCACATTACCGGCCACCACGGCGGCGGGATATTGGGGATCGAGGAGGCAACCGGGGGGAATAATAATTTTTAACGGTTTGAGGCAACCGGCATTGAGGGGAATGGGGTCCTGTACCAGGGTGCGGAAAACGTACAAAACCACTGCTTGTACCACCGCTTTGGGGGTATTGAAATTATGATCGCCCTGGGGAGAAGTGCCGGAAAAATCGATTATGGCGGTGCCTTGGGAG
Source organism: Synechocystis sp. FACHB-908 (assembly GCF_014698595.1). Taxonomy (NCBI): domain Bacteria; kingdom Bacillati; phylum Cyanobacteriota; class Cyanophyceae; order Synechococcales; family Merismopediaceae; genus Synechocystis; species Synechocystis sp. FACHB-908. Next base: position 6,330 of record NZ_JACJTH010000026.1, read on the forward strand.
GCGTTAACGGTGATAGTTACCGCAATGCGAATGCCGTTATCCATTTCTGTGACAAATTGACCGGATTTCAGCTTGGCGATCGCCTTGGTTACTGCTTGTTCGGCATTATTTTGCACATGGGCCATATATTGCTGAACGGTGTTTAAACCATACTGGGCTACCATACTTTCTAAACCCATTATGCCCCGTTGATTGGCGGCAATTTGAGCAGAAAAGTCAGCTAAATTTTGTTCGGGATTGCGAGCTGGATAAATGTTATTAAGCAAATGATTACGAATTGCTTGCGTTTGTAATTCCCCTGCTTTAACTAACAACTCATTGTCAAATAAAATACCTTCTTGGTTAATATTTTGACTGTGGGGAGGCATGGAGCCGGGGGTAATGCCGCCCAAATCTGCTTGGTGGCCCCGGGAAGCAACATAAAACAAAATTTCCTTACCCGCAGAGTCAAACAGGGGCGTTATCACTGTCACATCCGGTAAATGGGTGCCACCGTTGTAGGGATTATTGGAGAGATACACATCCCCCGGTTGCAATTGCTGATGGCGATCGTGCAAAAGAGCTTTGACACTTTCCCCCATGGAACCCAAATGCACAGGAATGTGGGGCGCGTTGGCTACCAAGTCTCCATTGGCATCGAAAATGGCACAGGAAAAATCGAGCCGTTCTTTAATGTTGACTGAGCTAGCGGTGTTTTGCAGCACAATGCCCATTTCTTCGGCAATAAATTGATAAAGGTTTTTGAATATTTCTAGGCGCACTGGATCGACTTGATTCCCACTAATAGTTTCATAACTATCAGTATTTACCTTAACTTCCAATTCCTCTTTGTTATTAATTGAATCAGGAGCAGCTTTTGTTTGATTAACTATTTTTTCCAACACCAAATGGCAAGGTTGGGGTTCCCATGGGGATGCTTGGCCCAACTGGGCTTGCCAACCGAGATCAACTACAATAGTACCAGTCTCTTCCGCAATCATTGCTGGCCCGGTAATTACCTGGTGTGGAGCTAACTGCTGACGTTGGTACACAGGCATGGCATGCCATTGGCGATCGCCATAAAAATCCACCATTTCTAAAGCTTGGGCCGGTTTTACCACTGAAGCTAAACAGGGTTCCGGCGGCAAATCTAGAGGTTGAATATACTCTAAACTAATAGCAGCAATGGTGAGGGGAGTGCCTGTTTGATTAAACCCATAGCGTTGTTGATGTTGTTCTGTAAATTGAGTGATTAAACTGGTTAAATCTGGGCAAAAATCAAGACTTAAGCTAGTGTCAGTTCCTCGATATTTCAAATCAATTTGACGACGTATTTCCGGTGATTTACTAAAATTTTCTGCTTTACCATTGCTGTTGGAACTATTAACAAAAGTTTCAGCTAACTGGGTTTCTAGGGTTTGATAATTGCTTAGTAAGCTCTCTAAATTATCCGCTGTTAAAGGTTGCTCAATGGTCATGGCCCGCAAAGCCCGCTGCTCCGCTAAACCCATGCCATAGGCTGAAAGGACACCGCTGTAGGGATGAAGAAAAATCTTACTAATACCTAGGCGATCGGCCAATCGACAAACTAGCTGACCCCCTGCCCCGCCAAAGCAGCATAGGGTATAGCTTTCCAAGTCGTAGCCCCGTTGTAAACTGATTTTTTTGATGGCATTGGCCATATTTTCTACGGCGATCGCCAGAAAGCCATCCGCCACTTCCTCTGGTATAGGTTTAATTGCAGTGAATTGAGCTATTTGATTTGCCAAATCGATGAATTTTTCCTGAACAATATCAATATCTAAGGGCTGATTTCCTTCTGGGCCAAATACAGGGGGAAAATAGCTTTTTTGCACCCGTCCCACCATGACATTGGCATCGGTTACTGTTAACGGCCCGCCCCGACGGTAACAAGCTGGCCCAGGGTTAGCCCCCGCAGAATCGGGACCTACTTGGTATCTTTGCCCGTCAAAGTGCAAAATGGAACCGCCCCCTGCCGCCACTGTATGAATGGCTAAGCTTGGTACCCGCAGACGTACCCCGGCGATTTCCGTCTCCCATAATCGTTCATAGGTACCGTTAAAATGGGCCACATCGGTGGAAGTGCCCCCCATGTCAAAGGTAATAATGTTGCGAAAGCCTGCCCGCTGGGAGGTTTTGACAGCGCCGACAATGCCCCCCGCTGGGCCAGAAAGAATGCTATCCCGTCCCTGGAAATGACTACCATCCACCAGACCTCCATGGGACTGCATAAACTGTACTGTTATGCCTGGTAATTGTCCTTGCACTTGGTCAACGTAACGCCGCAGTAAAGGGGAAAGATAGGCATCCACAACGGTGGTGTCGCCACGATAAATGTATTTAATTAGGGGGCTAACTTCAGAGGAACGGGAAATTTGAGTAAAGCCAATGTTTTGGGCAATTTCAGTAATAATTAATTCATGGTCAGGATAAAGATAACTGTGCATTAAGGCGATCGCCACACTGCGAATTCCTTGGTCATAGGCCTGTTGTAAATCCTGGTGAATCCTATGCTTATCTAGGGGTTGTAAAATTTCTCCCTGGGCATTAATTCTTTCCATCGCTTCAATGACCGGGCCATAGAGCAAGCTAGGCTTTTTAATCTCCAAGGCAAAAATGTCCGGCCGATTTTGATAGGCGATCGCCAACCCGTCTCGAAATCCTTGGGTCATCACTAAAACTAGGGGATCTCCTTTCTGTTCCAGCAACGCATTGGTGGCTACGGTGGTGCCCATTTTAACCATGCTAACTTTTTCTGGGGCGATGGGTTCGTTGGAAGATAAACCTAAAATAATTCGGATGCCATGGATAACTGCATCGTCATAAAGTTCCGGATTTTCTGATAATAATTTAAATAAAATTACCGTTTCTTTTGTGGGTAGGATAAATACGCTAAATCGCCTATCTTTAGCGGAATGTTGGGCTAATTTTGTATCTTTGGTAATGGCAACAATATCGGTAAAGGTGCCGCCCCGGTCCACAAAAAATTTGGTCATGATTATTTTTATCTTAGGCAATTAATTTCTGCTTAAACATGGCTGGAGTAGACCAAACTTGATCCTCTAGCCATGTTTTTATTGATACTAATTAACGTTCCCTGGCAATGACCCAAATGGCATGGACAAGACCGAGGATATACAAACCAAAAATGGTCAGCAGTAGGTTAATCCAAAAGTCTTTGCCAATACCCACTTGCAGGAAAACCCCCAGGGGCGGCAATAGAATCGCACAAATGATCTTAACAATATCCATTAGTTCACTCCAATATGTCGGGATAATTAGGTTCTTTTGACAGACCAAGGGAAAATGAGCACAGAATTGTCGCACTGACTATGCTATCCCATTGACTAATTTTGGTGAAATTAACTTTAACAGTACTACCAAAATCCAGATAAATTTTCTTCCGTTTTTCCCTTTGCTCCATGGCGATCGCCTAAGGAAAACGGCTTTAACGAAAGTTAATAAAAGAGTCCTGACGGAATGAGATCCTTTTCGTAAAACTAGGGTAATATTCCTATAAGTTTGTCTGTATGAGGCAACGATACGGCTATGAAAATTATCTTCAGTCCCAAAAACGTCCTTTCTATTTCTGGTCTGTCCCTATTGAGCACCTGCTTGGCGGCTTCCCCTGCTTTGGCTGGCTACTCGGCCATCGCCCAGGGAGTAAGGGGTTGGGGTTGGGCCACTGGTTACTCAACTATGGAAAAGGCAAGACAGGCCGCAATCCGTAACTGTCGAGGTAATGGTGGCGGAAGTTGTTCTGTTTCTACAGCAGAAAAAGATGACTGGTACTTTGTCGGTGGTTATTGTGGTGGTATGCCCTATACCGCTGCTTCTAAGCATAACTGGAATGTGGCGGCTGATATTTTAAGAAGGAAAGCCAAAAAAGATGGGAATTACAATTGTCATATTGAAGTTGAAAGATAAGTTTTTTACAGTTCAATTGATTGAATTAAAGTTGAATTTAAGTATTTCAATTTTTTGATTTTAGATAAACAAACAACATGAATGTCCAAGTACTCGACCGTTATGAAATTGTTAAATCCCTTGGTTCAGGAGGATTTGGCGATACTTTTTTAGCCAAAGATACTCAGATACCATCTCAAAAGCTGGTGGTAATAAAACGTCTTAAACCAGCCAATGCAAACAGTAATACCTCCACTGAGTTAATTCAAAAATTGTTTGAAAAAGAAGCTTCAGTGTTAGAAGATTTAGGAGAGCACAACAGTCAAATTCCCAAATTATATAGTTATTTCTCAAACGATAATGAATTTTACTTAGTCCAAGAGTATATTCAAGGAGTTAGCCTAAATGAAATTGCTCCTATTAGTTCAGAACAAGCAAAGACTATTCTTTCTTCTCTTTTAACTACCCTTAAATACATTCATAGCAAAGGAATTATTCACCGAGATATTAAGCCAGAAAATATTATTTTGCGGGACAGTGATCACTTACCCGTTCTGATTGATTTTGGTGCTGTTAAGGAAACTATGGGGGCTGTTACTTTAGGCTCAGGTTCTACTGTTAGCTCTGTAGTTATTGGCACTAGGGGATTTATGGCTCCTGAACAAAGTTCGGGACGTTCTGTTTTCAGCACCGATCTTTATGCTTTAGGACTGACTATTATTTACACTCTTACCAAGAAGTTGCCAGTTGAATTTTCTAGCGACCAGCAAACAGGCCAATTAGACTGGCAAAGTCATGTATCTAAAATCGATTCTGTCTTGGCTAAAGTAATCAATAAAGCCATAGAAATGGAGCCTAGTCGTCGTTATTCCAGTGCCGAAGCAATGTATCAGGCTCTACACTCCTTAATTAGTTCTGGGGCTGAGCCAGCACTTCCAATGGAAACTGTTCGAGTTGCACCTAGTAATGAATTTTTAGTCACGAGAAGTTCCACCAAAACGGCTGAAACTGTTGTTAAGCCCGTCGGTAACTCTCATAATAACTACTCGAACAACAATGGAAAATCAAAAATTGCAACGCTGTTAACTGTTCTTATTGGGATTATTGTGGTCACTGCTGGTTTAGGAGGTGGGTTTATAATTACTCAACAAATTAAAGAAGCTGAAGCTAGGGCGGCTCAAGCTGAAAAAGAAAAACAGGAAGCAGAGCAAAAACGAATAGAAGCAGAGCAAAAAATTGCCGAGAATGAAAAACGTCAAAGGGAATTAGAACAAAAACGAGTAGAAGAAGAACGTCAAAGACTAGCTGCTGAGGCCGAACGAGCTAAGCAAGAAAGGCAGCGTTTAGCCGCAGAAAGACAGAGAGTTCAAGTTTTAGCAAATCAGGCAAAGGCTATGGCCAGCGGTGCTAGCGCAACTATTGGAGGAATTCCTGGATCTAAAAATATTCGCTCTGGTCCGGGAACAGATTATGGCGTTATTACTCAAGGCTATACAGGTGAGGGTTTAGACATCTTAGATAGTAGTACTGATTCCAGTGGCCATGTTTGGTATAAAGTTTATCACTATGGTTCAGGATCAACGGGGTGGATTGCCAGTCAATTAGTAAACTTTTAGACTTGATTCTAAGGAAAATGCTAAAATTTTTAAAAAATAACTTTCAATTGGTAAACTTTTTTGTTGCCGCTCTGTTAGTGGGAATGTTGTATGGTTGGTGGTACTTACCTAATGCTAAACAATTATCTATTAACGAAACTAGTGGCATTCATAATCAAGAAAAAATTCCATCTCCCCCCCCCCTTGAAGATAGAGAGCTTTCCTCTCTTCCGGTTCCCACTCCGACTCCAACTAATCTCGAACCATTAATAACTGAAGTCCCCGAAATCCAGACTAGCCCCCTATTGCCAGGACTTCCACCAGATTATGAACAATTATCCCCGCTAGCAGAACAGCAAGGATCAAGAGAAGTTCCCAACAATATTGCGGTTAAAACTAATTTAGGTCATTATTCTTTCCCTGAAAATAGCCAGCAAAGATTAGTAAAAGTAGGTGAATATTACGGCCGCAGTGAATCTTTAGATCAAGAAGCAGCCACTGCTTTTAAAAAGATGCAAGCTGATGCTCAAGTTCAAGGAGTAAGATTAACTATTATTTCTGGATTTCGTTCTATTGCCTCTCAGGATGCTTTATTTCAAAATCAAATTAAAAGAAAAGGTGGTAAAGAAGCAGCGGCAAGGTTTAGTGCCCCTCCCGGACACAGTGAACACCACACTGGCTATGCTTTAGATATAGGAGATGGTGCTAATCCAGCAAATGATTTAAAAATAAATTTTGAAAATACATCTGCTTATCAATGGTTAGCTAGAAATGCTAATCAGTATGGTTTTGAACTTTCATTTCCTCCTAACAATAGTCAAGGAGTAAGTTATGAACCATGGCATTGGCGTTATGTTGCTTCACCAAGAGCAAGTCAAATTTTCATGGTGGCTCGAAGTGGTATTTGATGTCTATAATTTACAGTTTTAACTATGAATATTTTATTTTTCAATAATTTGAAATGGTCATGAATCAAAATAATAGACCATACATTATTGTCACTAATCAAGGTCAAAGCTTACCCCCTTTTGAATTAACTAAAAGTAAACATATTTTAGGTCGAGATTCCCAATTTGCCGACCTGATAGTCCCCACTGATTGGAGCATTATTAGTCGTTGTCAAGCTACTTTAGTAGAAGATCAAGGTAATTACTTTATTTATGACGGCGATCGCCTCAATCCCAGCAGTAACAAGCTATTTATTAATCATCATTTAATCACCCATGATATTGGCTACCCATTACAGAATGGAGATGTTATTAAGATTGGACAAAATATTAATATTCTTATTACTATTAAATATTTTACTCCCAATGGCTCTAGCCCTACCAATTTAACATCGCTATTATCCATCAATTTAAAGCAAAAATCTGTGGTTATTGGGCGGGACGAAACTGCCAACTTACAATTACTTTCCTCCGCAGTTTCCCGCCAACATGCTGTCCTGGATTATTTAGAGCCAAATACCTATCTTTTACACGATTACAGCACCAATGGTGTTTACGTTAATGGCACTAAAGTCAACGGTAAAATTCTGATTAACACCGCCGCCATCATCAAAATAGTTCCCTACACCCTGGTATTACAAAACGATCAATTATTCATTGCCGACACCGGGGATAATATTCGCCTTGATGCCCGCAATATCGTCCGCACTGTTCAAGGTAATCAGAGCGAAGAAATTACACTCCTTAACCAAATTTCTTTGCCCATTGAACCAGGTCAATTGGTAGCTTTAGTGGGGGGAAGTGGCGCAGGCAAATCGACTTTTATGCGGACTTTATTAGGTATTGAACCTACTACGTCTGGCACAGTTTATTTGAACGGTGAAGATCTGAGAAATAATTTTAACCTTTACCGTAATCAAATTGGTTACGTGCCCCAAAAAGATATTATCCACAGTTCCCTAACCGTAGAGGAAGCTTTGCGGTATGCGGCTAAATTAAGATTACCCCAAGATGCGGATATTGACGAAATTGTTGAGAAAACCTTGGGCCAAATTGAAATGCAGGAACGTCGCCATGTTCTGGTCAAAAAATTAAGCGGCGGCCAACTCAAACGGGTATCCATCGGCGTGGAGTTACTGGTGGATCCGAAATTATTTTTCCTCGATGAACCGACATCGGGTTTAGATCCTGGTCTAGATAAAAAGATGATGCAATTATTACGAAAGCTAGCGGATCAGGGACGAACTATTGTGTTGGTAACCCATGCCACCGGCAACATTAACCTATGCGATCGCCTGGTGTTTTTAGGCCAGGGGGGCAATTTGTGTTATTTCGGCACTTTTAGCGATGCTTGCCAATTTTTTAACCTCCATAATGGTGATTTTGCTGATGTTTATATTCAATTGGATAATCAATCAGCAGTGATCAAAGCCGCCCAACGCTATAGCCGGTCTAGCTATCAACATCAGTACATTGATCAACGGTTGGGGGTGAGTAATTCCGCTGTTGCCGCCCCTAGACCTAGTCCTCCCAGGGTATCTCCCCTGCGCCAAACCTGGATTCTGTGCCAAAGATACTGGCAAATTATGGCTAGGGATCCGGTCAATATCGGTATTTCCATTGCCACCGCCCCCATTGGCATTTTATTAATCGATCTGGCGATCGCCACTAGGGAACCATTTATTCTGGGTAGTGAAGCGGATCCCAAACTTGCGCCCCTAGCTCAGACCGTACTATTAGTATTTAGCTGTGCCGCCATCTGGGTTGGTCTCGCCAGTTCTCTCCAAGAAATTGTCAAAGAAAATGATATTTACAGCCGAGAAAGATTAGTTAATCTTAACCTGTTCGCCTATATTGCTTCTAAGGTGACAGTATTGTCAGGATTAGCGCTTTTGCAAACCCTTGCTATGGTGGTGATTATCCTCATTGCCTTCGACCATCCCCAGCCTCCCCTATTGCCCTGGGGTTTGGGGCTAATTATCACCAGTTATCTCACCCTTTTCAGTTCTATTTGCTTAGGCTTAATGGTATCTACCTTGGTCAAAAGTGAAACCCAGGCTAACACCGCTCTACCTATTTTGCTACTGCCCCAAATCATCTTCTCCGGCGTACTGTTCCAAATTAAAGGTGTGAGTCAATATCTTTCTTGGTTTATGGTCAGCCGTTGGTCTATCGGTGCCTATGGCACATTATTAGACATCAACAGTCTAGTGCCAGAGCCAGTCATTTTTCCCGATGGTACCGTATTGGAATCTCCTTTTAAAGCCACCCTAGTTTACGACCCTAGTTGGAATAATCTTTTGGTCAACTGGGAAATTTTATTACTCCAAGGTTTTGTTTGCCTCGTAGTTATTTTCCTGTTCAAAAAAAGAGAGGATATTATTTGAGAATACTGAAAACAATTAACAAAGGCTGGTTAAAAAATGTCACGAACCACTAACCACTGCCCCATCTTTTTACAAAGCGCAAGAACCAGTCCAGCTTGCTAGAATCAGGGAGGTATTACAAATTCAGCTTTACAGATAGTATTTTACACGCAAACTATTGCACTATTTGCTTGGTGGTCCGTACCTATGCCCCAATTATTACTCCCAAAACTCGAAATCTTGAAACCACCCTTGTCACTAACCTCAATTTTCAAAGCCTGAATCAATCGCTGGACTGACTGCTAGTTATGGCAATTTCCGCACAAAGTTTCATTAATGTTGCCAATGAAAGTTTAGTCTCCACGCTGGCGATCGCCGCCTTGGGATTAAGCCTGTTAGTGATCCTAAGTTTGGCCGTAATCCAGTCCATTAACCGCCCTCTCCGTCGCCTTCAACAGCAAACCCAGGCCCTGCAAAAAAGTGAAGAACGATTCCGCTTCGCCCTCGAATCAACCGATACAAGTTGGTGGGATTGGGATATCAAAACCAATGAGGTGGATTGGTCAGACACCTTTGATGCCATGGTGGGCCGCGCCCCCAACTCCTACCCCAAAAATATTGCTTCCTTCTTAAGTTTTCTCCATCCCGACGACGTAGAACCCACCCGGGCAAAGTTATACGATTCCTTAGAAAATGGGATTCCCTATAAAACCGAATTTCGCTTTGTCCACCCCGATGGGACGATTCGTTGGATTATGGCCAGAGGTATGGTGCAACGGGATGCCAATGGCCAAGCCCTGCGGATGAGCGGCATTAACCTCGACATTACCGAGCAAAAACTTGCCGAAGCCGCCCTGAAAGAAAATGAAGCCACTCTCCGCCTGGCCCTCTCTGCCGAAACCGCCAATTGGTGGAAATGGGATATCGTCAACGACCAGATGTACTCAGCTCCCTCATTCCATGATTTGCTCGGCCGCCACGGGGATGAACTACCCACAACCTGGGCCGATGCCATTGCGCTGATTTACCCGGAAGACCGGGCCAAGGTGCAAACCGCAGTGGAAGCTACCCTAAATCACGACGCGCCCTATAGGGTTGAATTTCGGATGATTCCCCCCAATGGCCAAATGGTCTGGATTGCGGATTTGGCGGCCCTGGAGCGGGATGAAACCGGTCGGCCCATTCAACTCAGCGGGATTATGATTGACATTACTGAGCGTAAACAAATTGAAGAGGCTCTCCAAAAAAGTGGACAACGGTTGCGAATGACCCTGGAATCCACCTCCACCAACTGGTGGGAAAGGGATTTAATCACCGATCAAGCCGATTGGTCCGAGCAGTCCGATCATCTTTTGGGCTATACCCCCGACAGCTACGAGAAAAACCAAGACACTTTCTACAAATTAGTCCATCCCGACGATCGGGAGCACGTCCAGGCGGGGGTTAACTTAGCTATTGCCACCGGAGAACCCTATCAAGGGGAATTTCGCCTAGTCCAGGCCGACGGGAATTGTATTTGGATTTTAGGTACCGGCCACGTAGAGTATAACGAAGCCGGCCAACCGGTCAGAATGAGTGGCTTAAATATCAACATTACCCCGCTCAAAGAAGTGCAACTGGCTTTGGCTGAACGGGAAGCGATGATGCAAGCCCTATTTGATCAAGCCTCCCAATTTACCGCTCTGTTAACCCCCACCGGGAAAGTCGTCAAAGTGAATCAACGGGCCCTGGATTTTGCTGGCATTACGGTGGATGAGATTGTCGACCAAGATTTTTGGGAAACTCCCTGGTGGCAGGCATCCGAACAGCTCAAAGCTGACCTCAAATCCGCGATACACCAGGCCGCTCAAGGGATTCTGATTCGCTATGACGTAGAAAATTTGGGCAATAATGGGCAAAAAGTTATTTTGGATTTTTCGATTCGGCCCATCTACGACACCGACCAGCGGATAATTTTTCTCCTCTGTGAAGGACGGGACATTACCGACAAATTCCGCATACAAGAGGCCTTAGCAGAAAGTGAAGAACGCTTCCGGCAAACCTTCCAAACTACGGCCGTGAGTAGTGCACTGATTTCCTTAGATGGTAAATTTCTTGAGGTCAATCCCGCCTTTTGTGAGCTGTTGGGCTATACTTCCGATGAACTGCAAGACCATGATGTGGCAGAAGTAACAGATCCCAATTGGGTGCCATTCCAAGGAGACCTAACTCAACAACTGCTCAACCGCGAAATTATGGCCTATACCCAAGAACGCCGCTATCAACACCGGGATGGGCGTTGGATTTGGGGTCTGTTGAATGTCAGTTTGGTCCGAGATGCTCAACAACAACCGCTCTATTATGTCTGCCAAATTCAAAACATTGACCCGCTCAAACAAGCCCAAGAAAAACTCCAAGAAGTCAACATTGAACTGGAACGATTGACTCAAATTGATGGCCTCACCGGAGTTTATAATCGTCGGTTCTTTGACCAGGCCTTGGAACGGGAATGGCAAATTGCTTTTCGCGAAACTGAGTCCTTAACCTTGGTGATGTTGGACATTGACTATTTCAAACTCTACAACGATACCCTCGGCCATCAAGCCGGAGACCACTGTTTACGCATTGTCGCCGCCATTTTGCAAGAATCTGTCCATCGCACTTCAGACCTAGTAGCCCGCTATGGGGGAGAAGAATTTGCCTTAATTTTACCCAGAACCGATTTATCCGGCGCGGTTATCGTTGCCCAAAGGATTAAAACTTTGATGGATGCTAAAGCGATCTCCCATCCCACCTCTGAGATTGCTAATTATGTCACTGTCAGTATTGGGATTCATTGTGCTGTACCCCGGCCTGGATTGTCCTTGGCCTCTTGGGTAAAATGTGCCGATGATGCGCTCTATCAGGCCAAGAAACGGGGTCGGAATGGCTATTTTGTCCTCGAAGATACGTCAACTTCCCCAACTAAAGTTGACGAATTATAATCTGGCCGTACCTCAATACATTTTAACGAAATTTACATACGACCATAATGCAAATTTCAATTCCCGACTCGATTCTTCAATCTATTCGACTTTCTGAACAACGCATTGAAAGGGAACTACTCAAAGAATTAGCCCTTGGTTTATATGAGGCGGCCACCAAATGCGGAGTTCTAGCCATTAGTGGTCTTTCGGACACTTCTTCTGTCACTATTGGGTCAACAACCATAGATGAATTCGTAGGTTTTGCCTGCATCAACAATGAGAGTAAACAAATTCGTAAGCCGCCGTCTCTTCTAAAATTATTGGGAAATTTTAATCATGACAACACCTTTAGTTCCTCCCTTCACTAAGGAAATTGCGATCGCCAAAGTACGGATGGCAGAAAATGCATGGAATGGTCGCAACCCAGATAAAGTCTGTATGGCTTATACCGAGGATAGTTTTTGGCGTAATCGGGCGGAAGTATTCCAAGGTCGGGAAAAAATCCGTGAGTTTTTGCGTCGCAAGTGGGATAAAGAGCTAAATTATCGTCTGGTGAAAGAGCTGTGGGCGTTTGGCGAAAATCGAATTGCAGTACGATTTCAGTACGAATGGCAGGATGATGCGGGTCAATGGTATCGAGCCTATGGCAATGAAAATTGGGAATTTGATGAAGCGGGTTTAATGCGTCGTCGGGAAGCGAGTATTAACGACAAACCCATTGCTGAATCCGAGCGTCGTTTCTTCTGGGATGCCCCCGGCGATCGCCCATTAGATCACCCTGGTTTGATCAATACTCCAGAATAATGCCACAGCCCAAAATGTAGTTTATGTAATCTAAGAGCCTGTTTGAAAAGCCCCCCTGGCCCCCCAAATTTGGGGGGAAACTGAGTGAAAGTCCCCCAGTATTGCCGGAGCTTTAGTGGGTCGATTTAGGGGGCGGAATAAAACTTTCCAAACACGTTTTAAGGCCATGATCGTTGAGATAGGGATAAAATTTCTGCGCCTTGTCCATATAATGACTTCAGATTTTGAGTCGCAGCAGTTTTGAACTATCAATAAACCCGGGGATCATGGCGAAAATTTATCCTATGGTTCGGTGTCCATAATGTTGCTTGCAGCACTTTTCAAGATAGCTTCCTTTGATAGCGTGGATTTGATAGTGTTCTGAGCCGCTCGTGTTAGATTCTGCCCAGCTAATTTTTGATCTCCAAAAAGTAAATACGACTAGCAAGCGCATTTCTGGTTGCCTTGACACAACGGCGATTACCAAAGAAATCACCGAAGCATTAATCCATGATTTTCATTGCGTGTTTGCACGTATTTGGTTAACAGAGCCTGATGGTGCGAGTTTAAAACTGGTTGCTTCGTCAGGCTTACATACCAGTACGAATGGTAGTTTTGCCCGTGTGCCGATGGGGGCTTATAAGGTCGGTAAAATTGCCCAAAGCTGTATTCCTTTTTTAAGCAATCATCTCGCCAATGAAACCTGGGTAAAGGATCGTGACTGGGCGATCGCCAATAATATTCGCGGTTTCGCCGGTTATCCATTGGTAGGCCATGACCGTGTGATTGGTGTCTTGGCTGTCTTTAGCGAGGCTCCCTTTGTCGCAGAATTTCTGGAAGTTTTACAAGTTCTCTGTATGGCAGTGGCGATCGCCATTGATGCCGTCCGACAACTCCAGAGCGAAACAAATACGATTAATACAACCCAATTTTTAGACGATCAAATCCCTTTACCGGACGTTTTGGCAAGGCTGTTATCTCAGACAAAGCTGACCCTAATCGGCACAGAAAAAAAGCTCTCTCCCACCCTTGCATATCTATTGATCAGAACCACAGAAATTTTTAATCGACTCTCCTGTAATTATTGCCGTCTCATCTATGGGGAGATTTCGGTCACCATCGAAGCCATTGTCGAAGCATCCGTGTCAGAAGCCTTCAACACAGATGGGCGATCGCCTTTTAAAGAAATAGAATTTTTAGCCCACCATGTTGGCGGTGAATTTAGGAGTCAAAGCAGTGTAAATCAATCAATCCTGCAAATTTCGCTGCAACTCCCCTATGACGGGTTTCAAAACATCAAGCTCAACAAACATCTCCTCTCGGAGCGGGAAAAGGAAATCGTCAGCCTATTAGCCCAAGGTTTACGCGATCGCGATATCGCCGAGGAGCTTCACATCAGCGAAAGTACCGTTAAGTTTCATGTTAATGGCACCCTCCATAAACTCAACGCCAAAAATCGCTACCAAGCCATTTATCAAGCCACCGTACAAGGATTTATTTGATTAGCGGGCAGTGTTTCTCTAATTTTTTCCGCTAAATATTCCGCATCACGGGCAACCCCTGAAAATCGCCCAGAACCCCAAGTATATAACCAGGGTAAACCCAAGAAATATAGCCCCGCCACATTAGTTACACCCCGATTATGTAGAGGTTCCCCCATCGAATTAAATACAGGAACATCGACCCAAGCATAATTAAAATTAAAACCAGTGGACCAAATAACCGCATCAATTTCATCAATATTTAGGGTAAGGGGTATGGAAGTTGGTTCCCAAACGGGCTGATAGGGTGCTTCGATGGGCGCATCAAGCTGGTTTTTGGCAATATATTCATCAATGCTTTGTTTAATTCTGGCGGCCGTTGCGTCTGCTTGATCGAGATTTTCCTTGAGATTATCGGCAAATAGAATTTGATTTCCATCAATATCCTTGAGCCGTCCGTAGAGATGCATGCCCTCAAGGGCGAATTGACGCAGATCAATTTCTCTGCCACCATCACGACCGGTTAAATAGTGGTTTGTTTTGTGGCGTACCATTTCCTTTTGGGGATGCTCATCAATGGGCAGATCATAATGACCCATCAACTCTAACCACTCGACCACATCTCTCCCTCGGTAGCGGCGGGGTGAACGGGGTGCGCTGCCTGTGGCAAGGTGGACGGTTTTACCTGCTAGATGTAGGTCTTCAGCAATTTGACAGCCCGATTGACCTGTGCCAACTAATAAAATTCTATCTGGTAAGGTTTCCGGATTTTTGTAGTCCACCGAATGTAACTGGACAATATGGGGAGGTAGTTTTTTGGCGATCGCCGCAATTTTTGGCGTATGGTAGCCCCCAGTAGCAACCACCACTTGATCAGCGGTGTAGATTCCTTGGCTGGTAATCACCTCAAAAGCATCAGTCCGTTGACTCAGCTTAGAAACCTCTACCCCCTCAAGGATAGGAGCTTGGAAAGATGCCGCATAATCCTCAAGATATTGGACAATTTCGTCCTTCAGCATAAAACCCTGATCATCACCCCCCGCATAGGGAAAGCCGGGTAACCGACATTGCCAATTAGGCGTAACCAAACAAAAAGAATCCCAACGTTGATTACGCCAAGCATGACCAATTTGATTTTTCTCGAAAATAACATGGTCAATGCTTTCTTGTTTTAGGAGATAACTAATCGCTAAGCCCGCCTGTCCTCCACCGACAATAATGACGGAATAGTGGCTTTTTTTCATATTATCTACCTGTATTGAACTCTATCTTTCCTGATAATCATCAACTGTAAGCCTCGAAATTTCTAACACTTGTATGTTTCGCTACAAATTGATGATCTCTGATTCTATTAATAGGAAACATCGCAATAGTCTTGTATTTATAAGCTTTACATAGACAGACCTGTTGATTTAGATAGGTGTCTAATCATTTAAATCTTAAGCGGACATACTGAACAGAAATCCATTTCCAGGAAAATTCCAAGCCTTGAAACTCTTACTGTATCTAGATAAGAAGCATTTTTCTGGCTAAGATTATTAAGAAAAGATAATCTTCATACAAGAAATTAAGAATGGTTAAACCTATGACTTTCAATTAAAACTATTTTTTTGTGACAAATGATACAAGAATAAGGAAACTTCGCTTCTACATTGATACATGACTAATCTCAAGTCAAATCAGAATTTGAATTTAAGGAACTACAACCATGCCAGAGGTAACTAAGCCAGCTCACCAAACAGGTGATTTCTTAGTAGATTACGAGGAAAAAGTTTTTCCTGATGTCCAAGCTGAACCCGGTGAAAAAGCGCTGATTACTTTTCATACAGTGGCGTTTGAAGGCTCCATTGGCTTAGTAAATTTAATGCAAGCTAGCCGCTTAATTAAAAAAGGCTTTGAAACATCTGTTTTGCTCTATGGTCCCGGTGTTACTCTCGGTGTACAAAGGGGTTTTCCTAAGCTTGGGGATGAAGGTTTTCCGGGTCACCTGACCATGAATGAGCGTATTGTAAAAATCATGGAAGCAGGGGGTAAGGTTTATGCTTGTCGCTTTGCACTGCAAGCACTTTATGGTCATGGCGAGCCTTCTCTAATCCCCGGTATTCGTCCGATTAATCCCCTAGATGTGATGGATTTAATCTTGATGCACCGTAGGGATGGTGCGTTTATTCTTGATACTTGGACAATGTAAAAATGTGCTTGATTAAATATTTGGTGAATTATTGATAGGAGGGATGATTTGAAAATTTTGTTTTTGATTTTTGAAGTCTAATATATCAATCACTTGTTTTCAAATCATTTTTTATTTCTGAAACTATTCCAGTCGTTGTGCTGGGAAAAATCATGCTGAATTATACAAAAAATATTCGGGCAGCAGCGGCACAGATTAGTCCTGTTCTTTTTAGTCAACAAGGGACTATGGAGAAAGTTCTCGATGCGATCGCCAATGCGGCAAAGAAAGGGGTAGAACTGATTGTTTTTCCTGAAACTTTTGTGCCTTATTACCCTTATTTTTCCTTTGTTGAACCGCCGGTTTTGATGGGGAAAAGTCACCTAAAGCTTTATCAAGAAGCCGTTACTGTGCCGGGGAAAGTCACCCAGGCGATCGCCCAAGCCGCGAAAACCCATGGAATGGTCGTGGTGTTAGGGGTTAATGAGCGCGAAGAAGGCTCGCTGTACAACACACAACTGATTTTTGATGCAGATGGTGCGCTGGTGCTAAAACGTCGCAAAATCACGCCCACCTACCATGAACGGATGGTTTGGGGACAAGGGGATGGTGCAGGTCTGAGGACGGTAGATACCACGGTTGGACGCTTGGGAGCCTTGGCCTGTTGGGAACATTACAATCCCTTAGCCCGTTATGCGCTGATGGCGCAACATGAACAAATCCACTGTGGGCAATTCCCCGGATCGATGGTGGGTCAGATTTTCGCGGATCAAATGGAAGTGACCATGCGGCATCATGCTTTGGAATCCGGCTGTTTTGTGATTAATGCAACGGGTTGGTTGACAGCGGAGCAAAAGTTACAAATTACCACCGACGAAAAAATGCATCAAGCCTTGAGTGGTGGTTGTTATACGGCAATTATTAGCCCCGAAGGAAAGCATCTCTGTGAGCCAATTGCTGAGGGAGAAGGGTTGGCGATCGCCGATTTAGATTTTTCCCTCATCGCTAAACGCAAACGCATGATGGATTCGGTGGGACATTATGCCCGACCGGATCTATTACAACTAACCCTCAACAATCAGCCTTGGTCAGCCCTAGAAGCCAACCCAGTTACGCCCAATGCTATTCCGGCAGTAAGTGATCCAGAGCTGACGGAAACCATTGAGGCATTGCCCAACAATCCGATTTTTAGCCATTAAGTACAAAAATTTAAGGATTATCCCAGCGACATGAATAAGCAACGTCTCATCACAGAACTGCAATCCAAAGGGTTGCGACTGGTGGATCCAAATGCCAAAGATCTTGGGCGCAAAGGCGGTGCAGGGCCTTCAGATCATCGGGCAGTGACGGTGGATGGGACGACGGTGATGGTGCCAATCTATACTTCCACCGCTGCGGCATCGCCCTACAGTATCAACCTTGCATCCATGCCCCCAAAGACGGTTTTGAGCAAAGGGGACGAAGAGATTGCGGCGATCGCCCTGCCCCGTCAACCTAAATTCTATGATTTGAAGACAGCAGATGGTATTCCCTATTCGCACATTGCGCTACTGCACAGCAACAATGTTTTAGCGACGACGGTTCAGCAAACCTGTATACGTTATCGCGATGAGTCCACTGTTTGTCAATTTTGCGCCATAGAAAAATCCCTTGATGCAGGTCGCACGATCACCCGTAAATTACCGGAGCAGTTAGCCGAGGTCACAGAAGCCGCAGTCCGGTTAGACGGTATCGAACAGGTGATCATGACAACGGGGACACCCAATTCAGGCGATCGTGGTGCAGCCTACCTTACAAAATGTGCAGCAGCCATTAAAGCGCGGGTCAATATTCCCATTCAGGCCCAGTGTGAACCCCCCGATGATTTTATTTGGTTCGAGCGCATGAAAGCCGCTGGCGTCGATAGTTTGGGAATGCATCTCGAAGCGGTTGATCCGGATGTTCGTGCCAAAATTATGCCCGGAAAAGCCGAGGTTCCAGTTTCCTACTATTACGAAGCTTACGAAGCCGCCGTTAAAGTCTTCGGTTGGGGACAGGTCAGCACCTATCTCTTAGCAGGGCTGGGAGATAGCTTTGAAACTTTGGTAGAAGCCTCGGAAAAGCTGGTCAATATGGGCGTTTACCCTTTTGTTGTTCCCTTCGTCCCCATTTCCGAAACACCTTTAGCAAATCACCCTGCGCCGGACAGTGATTTTATGTTTGCCCTGTATCAGAGGGTCGGCACAATCATTAAGCAATCGCAGATTTCTTCAGTAGATATGAAGGCCGGCTGTGCGAAATGTGGCGCTTGTTCAGCATTATCAACATTTGCAAAATAGAGAGCTTTTTACGATGTCAAACAATCGTTTTCAGTTTGAACTGGCAGAATCTGCGGCAGAAATTCAAGGGTATTTTGCCCTACGCAGAGCAATTTTTTGTGAGGAACAGGGCATTTTTGCCGGACATGATTTTGATGAGACGGATCAGTTTGCCTATCCAATTGTTGCCCTAGATACGGAGACTCCTGGTAAACCTACAGTAGTAGGTGCGGTGCGGATTTATGAAAATGAACCGAATGTCTGGTATGGCGGTCGGCTAGGAGTACATCAAAATTACCGGCGAGTGGGTCGCATTGGCAAGGGTTTGATTTATAAAGCTGTTACCGCTGCCCATGGTTGGGGTTGTACTAAGTTTTTCGCGACGGTGCAATTGCAAAATGTGCGTTTTTTTCAGCGACAACATTGGCATTCCCTTCAGGAAATTGAGATCTGCGATCGCCCCCATCATTTAATGGAAGCGGACTTAGATTTTTATCCCCCCGTGGTCTATAGTCGACCGAAGCTCGATCTTGCTTTATTGCAGGTTTCTTAAATCTCGGTTATGTTAACTGACTTAATTATTGAACTACAGCAAACCCTTGGCATTTTGCACAAGCAGGATATTCAATTGGCATCCCGTCAAGGTCAACAGCGATTGATCGGGGATGGTGAGGCGATTCGATTAGGTGATGATTGCGCTGCAATTCCAGACGAGAATGGCTATCTACTCCTTGCGGCTGAGGGGATGGCTCCCAGTTTAATTACCCAAGATCCTTGGTTTGCAGGGTGGTGCAGTGTTTTGGTCAATGTCAGTGATATTTATGCCATGGGGGGCAGGCCGATCGCCGTGGTGGATGCCCTATGGAGTAAGTCTTCTGACCAAGCTCAGCAAATTTGGGCAGGGATGCAAGCCGCTTCGGCTCGATTTAATGTGCCCATTGTGGGCGGCCATACCAATACCCACAGTGGTTATGATGCCTTGGGAGTGGCGATTTTAGGTCGGGCAAAGTCTTTAATCACCAGCTTTGATGCCCAGGTAGGCGATCGCCTGATTCTTGTAAGCAATTTTCAAGGCAAACCGCGACCCAATGCGCCCTATTGCTGGGATGCAGCAACGATGGCAGAAACAGAAACTTTGCAAAAACACTGGGATCTTTTACCCTACCTGGCCGAAAACAAGCTATGTGATGCGGGGAAAGATGTCAGTATGGGCGGCATTATTGGTACAGCATTAATGCTTTTAGAAACATCAAAATGTGGCGCAATCCTCGACCTTGATGCCATTTCCTGTCCGGCGGGTCTAGATTTTAGGCAATGGCTACTTAGTTTTCCGAGTTATGGTTTTTTGCTGAGCGTGCGTCCTCAGTTCGTCAAAACGGTCAAGGCTTGTTTTCAGGCTGAAGGTTTAATAGCAGAGGCGATCGCCACGATACAACCGGGTCATAATCTCACCCTTAAACTAGGTTCAGAGTCCCAACTATTTTGGGATTTGCAGCAAAACCCCCTCACTGGCTTTACCGGAGATTCATAAACAATGCCCGAAGTTACATTTGACATCGTTTGGCCCGATGGTTCAGAGGATCAGTTTTATTCACCCTCCACAGTGGTCAATCAATATTTTCAGTCTGGTCAAACCTACGAATTGGCAGATTTTGTGCAGCGATCACAGAAATCTTTAACCCTTGCCAGTGAACGGGTACGGCAAGTCTATGGCAGACCCTGCTCGATGGCGATCGCCCAACTCAAAAAAATTGAAACAAAAGCAGAGTGTTTTAGTCACAATCCCGATCCCAAAGTCACTATCCAAAATATTGACCATGACTGAAAAAATGGACACATTCAAAGAGTCGAAAATCAAGGAGAATGTTCAAATGACGAAAAAACAAGACGACAATTTACAAAGGAGCAAAAATCAGAAGCAGTAAAAATAGTAGAACAATCTGGAAAGCCCATAAGCCAAGTGGCAAGGGAAATGGGCTTGATGAAAAGTGCCCTAAGAGCCCATTTATAAAGTGGTAGAAGTAGCAGAAAGACGACGCAACATAATGGGAGTCATCACGGCATAAATAGCCGCTTCGCTCATTTCTGGTAGATGCTCATAATCCTTACTCAAACGACGATACCAGTTCAGCCAACCGAACGTCCTCTCGACAATCCATATTTTTGGTAAGATCTCAAAAGACTTCCCTGAACGACTAATCACCTGGACTTTGGCTTGAATTAAGAGCCAGATGGCTAACCCAAAGGTATCACCTCGATAACCCTGGTCTACTAACATGCTCTTGA